>CAZEPK010000096.1:2028-14486 GCA_964514085.1 uncultured Nocardioides sp. | reverse complement strand
GCACCGACCGCAAGGACGGGACGCCGGCCGACCACGACGGCGTGACGGCTCACGGGAGCGAGAGCGAGAACCCCGTCATCGACTCGCCGCAGCCGAAGGGCCACCGCCCGCACACCAACCAGGACTGGTGGCCCAACCAGCTCGACCTGAGCGTGCTGCACCAGCACTCGCCGCGCGGCAACCCGCTGGGCTCCGACTTCGACTACCGCGCCAAGCTGGCCGAGCTCGACGTCGAGGAGCTCAAGGCCGACGTCAAGCAGGTCCTCAACACCTCCCAGGACTGGTGGCCGGCCGACTTCGGCCACTACGGCGGCCTGATGATCCGCCTCAGCTGGCACGCCGCCGGCACCTACCGCATCGAGGACGGCCGGGGCGGCGCCGGTGAGGGCAGCCAGCGCTTCGCGCCGCTCAACAGCTGGCCCGACAACGCCAACTTGGACAAGGCGCGCCGCCTGCTCTGGCCGGTCAAGCAGAAGCACGGGCAGAAGGTCTCCTGGGCCGACCTGCTGGTCTTCGCCGGCAACGTGGCCCTGGAGGACATGGGCTTCGAGACCTTCGGCTTCGCCTTCGGCCGCGAGGACATCTGGGAGCCCGAGGAGATCTTCTGGGGTCCCGAGGACTCCTGGCTGGGCGACGAGCGCTACAGCGGCGACCGCGAGCTGACCGAGAAGCTCGGCGCGGTCCAGATGGGCCTCATCTACGTCAACCCCGAGGGCCCCAACGGCGAGCCCGACCCGCTCAAGGCGGCCCGGGACATCCGCGAGACCTTCGCCCGGATGGCGATGAACGACGAGGAGACCGTCGCGCTCATCGCCGGCGGCCACACCTTCGGCAAGACCCACGGCGCGGCCTCCGGCGACTACGTCGGCCCCGAGCCCGAGGGCTGCCCGGTGGTGGGCCAGGGGCTGGGCTGGCAGAACACCTACGGCACCGGCAAGGGCTCCGACGCCATCACTTCCGGCCTCGAGGTCACCTGGACCAGCACGCCGACCCGCTGGGGCAACGGCTTCTTCGACAACCTGTTCGGCCACGAGTGGGAGCTGACCAAGAGCCCGGCGGGCGCCCACCAGTGGGTGGCCAAGGACGCCGAGGCCACGATCCCCGACCCGGACGGCACGCCGAACAAGCGCAGGCCGACCATGCTGACCACCGACCTGGCGCTGCGCACGGACCCGGAGTACGAGAAGATCTCGCGCCGCTTCCACGCCGACCTCGACGAGTTCCGGCTGGCCTTCGCGAAGGCCTGGTACAAGCTCCTGCACCGCGACATGGGCCCGATCGAGCGCTACGTCGGCCCCTACGTCGCCGAGCCGCAGCTGTGGCAGGACCCGGTGCCGGCCCACGAGGGTCCGCTCGTGTCCGAGGCCGAGGTCGCCGACCTCAAGGCCAAGGTCCTCGAGTCCGGCCTGGGCGTGGACCAGCTGGTGCGCACGGCGTGGGCCTCGGCCGCGTCGTACCGCGACACCGACAAGCGCGGTGGCGCGAACGGCGCCCGGATCCGGCTCGCGCCGCAGAAGGACTGGGAGGTCAACGAGCCAGCCGCCCTGGCGGACGTCCTGGGGAAGCTCGAGCAGGTGCGCAGCGACTTCAACGGCGCCGGTGGCGCCCAGGTCTCGCTGGCCGACCTCATCGTGCTGGCCGGGTCCGCGGCGGTCGAGAAGGCCGCCCGCGACGCCGGCCACGAGGTGACCGTGCCGTTCACGCCCGGTCGCACCGACGCCACGCAGGAGCAGACCGACGTCGACTCCTTCGCGGTGCTCGAGCCCCGCGCCGACGGCTTCCGCAACTACCTGCGCGCCGGTGAGAAGCTCCAGCCCGAGACCCTGCTGGTCGACAAGGCGCACCTGCTGCGCCTCTCGGCACCCGAGATGACCGTGCTGATCGCCGGCCTGCGGGCGCTCGGCGCCAACGTGGGCGGGGCCCAGCACGGCGTCCTGACCGACCGCCCCGGCGTCCTCAGCAACGACTTCTTCGTCAACCTGCTGTCCCCCGGGACGGAGTGGAAGGCCTCGGAGTCGACGGAGAACGTCTACGAGATCCGCGACCTGGCCAGCGGCGAGGTGAAGTGGACCGCCACCGACGTGGACCTGGTCCTCGGCTCCAACTCGGTGCTCCGCGCCGTCTCCGAGGTCTACGCGAGCTCGGACGCGCAGGAGAAGTTCGTGGCCGACTTCGTGACCGCGTGGGTCAAGGTGATGGAGGCCGACCGCTTCGACCTGCACCGCTGATGAGCTCCTCCTTCACGCCTCCGGGGGCGGTCCGCTGCGCGGGCCGTCCCCGGACGGCCGTCCAGTGAGAAGGTGTCGCATGACTTTCCGCCTCGGCTTCGTCACCGGCGCCACGCCGGACAAGTGGGCCGGCACCTGGCGCGCCCGGCAGCGCGAGCCGATCGAGGTCGTGCCGGTCACCGAGGAGGCGCAGGAGGACGGCGTCCGCGCCGGCGAGCTCGACGTGGCGCTGGTCCGGCTCCCCGTGGACCGCGAGGGGCTGCACCTCATCCCGCTCTACGAGGAGCAGCCGGTGGTGGTGATGGGCGTGGAGCACGTCCTCACGCTGCTCGACGAGGTCTCGACCGACGACCTCGCCGACGAGCACCAGGACTGGGCCGGGGTCACGACCAAGGACGCCGTGGAGGCCGTGGCGGCGGGCACCGGGGTGGTCGTGCTCCCGATGTCGGTGGCCCGGCTGCACCACCGCAAGGACGTCACCCACCGGCCGGTCACCGACCTCCCGACCACCCGGGTGGGGCTGACCTGGCTGGTGGACAACGAGGACCCGCGCATCCAGACGTTCATCGGCATCGTCCGGGGCCGGTCCGAGCGGAGCTCGCGGGGCTGAGCCCCGATCCGTCTGGCGAGCTGGGCGAGGGACTCCCTGTCACCCCGCAGACGAATCGTCTGCGAAGGTGGGCGGTGTGGCTCTCGTCGACCCGGGTGACCCCGAGACCCTGACCGCCTCTATCCGTGCGGCCTTCGCCGACCGCTACGGCGAGCTGCCGGCCTTCGTGGGCCGCGCGCCGGGGCGGGTCAACCTCATCGGCGAGCACACCGACTACAACGGCGGCCTGGTGCTCCCCGTGGCGCTCCCCCACGCGACGTACGCCGCCGTCCGCCCCCGGGCCGACGAGCTGGTCCGGATCGCCAGCCTCCAGCAGGACGAGGTCTGGGAGGGCACCCTGGGCGAGCTGGGGCCTGGCTCGGTCGACGGCTGGGCCGGCTACGCCGCAGGCGTGGTGTGGGCCCTGCGCGAGGCGTCGTACGACGTGCCGGGCGTCGACGTCCTCGTCGACAGCCGGGTGCCGGTCGGAGCCGGCCTGTCCTCCTCGGCGGCCCTGGAGTGCTCGGTCGGCATCGCCCTGCTCGCCGTCCTGGGCCTCGACCCGGGCGAGCACGAGCAGGCGCTGGTCGACGCGGCGATCCGCGCGGAGACCGAGGTGGTCGGCGCGCCCACCGGCGGCATGGACCAGACCGTGGCGGTGCGCGGGGTGGAGGGGACCGCGCTGCTCATCGACTTCGACTCCGGCACGAGCGACCCGGTGCCGCTCGACCTGTCCGGCCACACCCTCGTGGTCACCGACACCCGCGTCTCGCACGCCCTCACCGACGGCGGCTACGGCAGCCGGCGGGCCGACTGCGACCGCGCCGCGGCGGAGCTCGGCGTCCCGACGCTGCGCAGCGCCACGCTCCAGGCGGTGGAGGGTCTCGACGACGAGCGCGTGCGCCGCCGGGCCCGGCACGTGGTCACCGAGATCCAGCGGGTGACCGACACCGTGGCCGCCCTGGCCGCGGCCGACTGGGACGAGGTCGGACGACTGTTCGAGGCCTCCCACCGCTCGATGCGCGACGACTTCGAGATCTCCTGCCCCGAGCTCGACAGCGCCGTGGCGGTCGCCGTCCAGGCAGGCGCGGTGGCGGCCAGGATGACCGGTGGCGGCTTCGGCGGGTCCAGCGTCGCGGTGGTGCCCGACGAGCGCGCGGGCGCGGTGATGCGCGCGATCGACGCGGCGTTCGTGCTCGAGGGCTTCCGGGCCCCCGCGCACCTGCGCGCGGAGCCCTCGGCCGGGGCCGTGGTGCTCCGCTGACCCTCGGGTCGGGCTCAGCGGACCGCTGAGACCCCGATGCGGCCGTCGCGGAAGGCCTCCACGAACAGGGCGTGGTCGGCGCGCACCCGGTCGGCGTACGACACGGCGAAGTCGGTGAGCCACGTCGTGAGCTCCTTGCGCCGCCGGTGGACCGAGTGGCGGATCGCGGACTCGACCTGGAAGTCGACGAGGTCCTCGTCGCTGTCCTCGTCGGAGGCGCAGTGGATCTTCGCGGTCGCCCGGCCGAGGAGGTCGACCACGGCAGCGATCTCGGCCGGCTCGGTCAGCAGCGACCAGTCCAGGTCCACCTCGTAGGGCGAGATCTCGGAGACCACGTAGCCCACGCCGTCCAGCTCGGTGTGCCCGAGCAGCGGGTCGGTGTGCTTCTGCAGGGCTCGCTGGCTCACCGCCGTGCGGTGGCCCTCGTGGTCGAAGTAGCGCTCGACCTCGCCACGGTCGACGAAGCGGCTGACCGCCGGCACGTTGGCCTGCTTCATCGACAGCAGGACGTCGTTGTCGAGGGCCTGGCTGTGCCCCTCGATCAGGAGGTTGTAGGCCGGCAGACCCGCGGAGCCGATGCCGAACCCCGACTTCCCGACGACGTCCAGGAGCTCGTAGAAGATGTCCCGGGAGGACCGCTTCGAGCTGGGCACGGTGTCCAGGTACGCCACGTAGGCCTCCTCCACCCGGCCGCGCTCGGCGCGGCCGAGGCGGCGCGTGGTGCCGTCCTCGGCCAGGCGCCGAGCCCCGTCCGCCCGCACGGTCGCCTCCTCCAGCAGGTCGGCGCGGCGCATCTCGCGGGCCGCGACCAGGACCGCGTGGACCGGACCCTCGGTGTTGTCCAGGCGCAGCGCGAAGTCGTCGTCGTCGTCGCTGTCCTCGTAGGCGTCGACCTGGGACAGGTAGGAGCGCACGTAGCGCGCGACGAGCCGCCGTACGTCGTCCTCCGGCAGGGCCTTCTGCCAGCCGACGAGGGCCAGGGAGGCGACGAACCTCTGCAGGTCCCACGTGAAGTGGCCGAGGTAGGCCTCGTCGAAGTCGTTGACGTCGAAGACGAGGAGCCCGTCGGAGTTCAGGTAGGTCCCGAAGTTCTCCACGTGCAGGTCGCCGTGCGCCCAGATCCGGGCGCTCTGCTCGTCCGCGAAGGGGTCCTCGGACGCGGTGACGTCGGCGTAGAAGAGGCAGGCGGTGCCGCGGTAGAAGGCGTGGGGATCGGAGGCCATGGTGCGGAACTTGCCGCGGAAGGCGACGGGATCGGCCTCCATCAGCGGCGCGAAGGCGTCCTCCAGGGTCGAGACGATCAGGTCGGCGCGGTCGCGCTCTGCACGGGTGGCCACCCCAGATGAGTACCCGTACCTGCGCAGGACCGGGTAGTGGAGCCGGTGCGGCGGGCCCGCCGCACCGCCAGGGTTCTCGGCATGACGAACCCGAACCCGACCTCCAGCCGCAACACCGCCGCGTTCTTCGCCCAGGCCGGCATCTCCTTCGCCATCGCCCTGCTCGCGATGCTCTTCGCCGTCCTCTACCTGCCCGTCGACCCCTGGGTCCGGGCCTTCCTCGGCCTGGGGACGCTCTACCTGACCACTTCGTCCTTCACCCTGGCCAAGTGCATCCGTGACGCCCAGGACAGCCAGTCGGTCGTGACCCGCCTCGACCAGGCCCGCGTGGACAAGATCCTGGCCGAGCACGACCCCTTCCGCAGCGTCTCCTGAGGCGGGCGTCACGCGTTGGACGCCCGGCCGGCCGGGTACCCGGTGCGTGGTTGACTCGACCCAGCAGTGGAACCGGACCGGAAGGAACGCACCAGTGCCTCGCAAGAACCCGATCAGCAAGCTCAAGGACGCCGCCACCGACGCCGCCGTCGGCGCCGCGGGCGTCGTCGGCAGCGTGACCAGCACCGTGAGCAGCACCGTCAAGGACCCGGTCGGCACCGGCCAGAAGGTCGTGGGCCACGCGGTGGGCCAGGCGGTGGCCGTGGCCGGCGCCGTCACCACCAAGCTGCCGGGCCGCCGCAAGCCTGCCGCGCGGCCCGCGCCGGTCCGGGTCGCGCAGCCGCAGACGGGGTCGGGCAAGACCCAGGGCGACCCGGTCGCCTCTCCGGACCCGGCCGCGGCCGGGATCCCGGCCAGCAGGACCGCCGTGACCAGGGCCCCCGCCCAGAAGGCACCGGCCACGAAGGCACCCGCTCGGAAGGTGCCCGCTCAGAAGGCCCCGGTTCAGAAGTCGGCGCCGACCAAGGCGCCGGTGAAGAAGGCAGCGGCCACCGTCGTGCCGGCGGCCGAGACCGCGGTCGCGACGGCGCCCTCGAAGAAGGCTCCCGCGAAGAAGGCTCCCGCCACCAAGGCGCCGGCCGCCAAGACCCCTGCGGCGACGACGCCGGCCGCGAAGGCCGCGGCGACCACGACCACCGCCAAGACCACCGCCAAGAAGTCGGCCGCCAAGAAGGCGCCGACCAAGAAGGCCCCGACCAAGAAGGCCCCGACCGCGAAGGCCGCGGTCACCGCGCCGGCCAAGGCCGCCGCCAAGAAGACGCCGACTCGCCGGCCCGCCAAGAAGGCCGCGGACCTGGCCACCGTCGACGACAACTCGGTGGAGACGCCGGTCGGCACGACCGGCGCCGACCTGGCCACCAATCCCGACACGACCGAGACCGACCTGCAGCAGCCCGGCACGCCGCCGCTGATGGACCCCTCGCTCACCAAGGCGGTCAAGGCCGAGGCCGACACGGGCGCGCGCGCGGCCGACCCGGACAAGGGATAGCGCGTGGACGTCCGCGCCGTCGTGACCCGCGGGGTCAGCACCGGCCTCCGGCTCGGTCGGGGCACCGCTGACCGGCTCGTCGGTGTGGCCGGGCCGCCGCTGGGCCGGCTGACCGACCGGGTGGCCTCGCGGATGTGGCGGCCCGGGACGACGAGCACCACCACGACGACGTTCGTCCCCTCGCGCAGGCCGGCGGAGGCGCAGCCCCCGCCGGCCCCCGCCGCGCCGCCGGAGGCGGTCGTCCCAGCCGGGCCGTCACCGGCCAGCGTGGCCGCCCACATCGCTCCCCAGCGGCCCACCGCCACTCCCGCCCGCGCCGCCGTGCGCAAGAGCGCCCCGGGCGCCAAGCTCCCTCCTCGGCGGCCCAGCACGTCATAGTCCTCGGGTGAAGCTCCCGGACCCGGCCCTCGTGGTCCTCGTCGGGCCGTCCGGCTCGGGGAAGTCCACGTGGGCCTCGTCCCGCTACCGGCGCGACGAGGTGGTGTCCTCCGACGCCCTGCGCGGGGTGGTCGGCAGCGGGCCGCAGGACCTCGACGCCTCGGCCGACGCCTTCGACCTGCTTGAGCGGATCGTCGCGGCTCGGACCGGCCGCGGCCTCACCACGGTCGTCGACACCCTCGGCACCGACGAGGCCCGCCGCCGGGCCTGGCTGGCCAGGGCCCGCGACGTGGGGATGGCAGCGGTGGTCGTGGTCCTGGACACCCCCGACCCGGAGTGCCGGCGGCGGAACGCGGCGCGTGACCGGCCCGTGCCCGCGCCGGTCCTGGCCGCGCAGCTCACGAGGCACCGCGCGCTCCTCCCCCACCTGCAGCTGGAGGGCTGGGACCTCGTGCGCACGGTGGGCTCAGAGGAGGCGACGCCTGAGCCCGCCGCGGCGCCCACTCCGGCGGCCGGGGACCGACGCACCTCCCAGGGGCTGGCGGTGGTGCTGCAGGTCAGCCGGTTCCCCTGGGGCGAGGACCCGCTCGCCTGGGTCAGCGGCGTGGCCCGGGCCGCCGACGAGGCCGGCTTCACCGGTCTGTCGGTGATGGACCACCTCATCCAGATCCCGCAGGTCGACCGGGCCTGGTCGCCGATCCCCGAGCCGTGGGTCACGCTGGGCGCGGTGGCCGGCCTGGGCACCGGCCTGGAGCTCGGCACCCTGGTCACCCCCGTGACGTTCCGGGCGCCGGGGATCACCGCCAAGGCGGCCGCGACCCTGGACGCCCTGACCGGTGGCCGGGCCTTCGTCGGGGTCGGGGCGGGCTGGTGGGAGCGCGAGCACGCGGCGTACGGCCTGGCCTTCCCGCCCGCCGGGCAGCGGCTCGACGACCTCGAGCGCGGCATCGAGACCATGCGCGCGCTGTGGGCCGCCGGCACCAAGGCGTACGTCGGCGAACGGGTCAGCCTCCCGGAGACCACCGGCTACCCGCGACCGGCCGACGGGATCCCGGTGTTGGTCGGTGGGGCCGGCCGGAGGACGCTGCGCATCGCGGCCACCCTGGGCGACGCGGCCAACGTGCCGTCCGCGCGCCCGGCCCTCGACCAGAGCATCGCCACGCTGCGCAGCCACTCGCAGACCGTCCGGGTCACCGTCCTGGACCTGCCCACGGTCGGCACGGACCGCGAGGACACCTGGTCCCGGGTCGAGCGGCTGCGGGGCCGCACGCCGGCCGCGGCCTACGCGCAGCGGACCCACGCGGGGACCGTCGCCGACCAGCGGGACCGCTGGGGCGAGCTGGCCGGGCTGGGCGTGGACACGGTCTTCCTGGGCGTCGCCGACCTCGAGGGAGCCGAGGACGTCGAGCGGCTCCGGCCGCTGCTGGCCTAGCCGTGGTCCGGTGGGCCAGCCCTACTTGAGCTCGGTGCTCGAGAGCCCCAGGACCCGGCGGGCCACGATCAGCTGCTGGATCTGCTGGGTGCCCTCGAAGATGTCGAGGATCTTGGAGTCGCGTGCCCACTTCTCGAGCAGCTCGGCCTCGCTGTAGCCCACCGCTCCGCAGAGCTCGACGCAGGACAGCGTGACGTCCGAGCCCACCCGGCCGGCCTTGGCCTTGGCCATCGAGGCCTCCAGCGAGTTGGGCCGGCGGTTGTCGGCCATCCAGGCGGCCAGCAGCATCAGCAGGCGGGCGCCCTCCAGGTCCGACTCGAGCTGGAGGAACTTCGCTGCCGCGGCGGGCTGGGCGTACGTCGGCCGGTCGTAGTCGACCTCCACGCCGGCGGACGCGAGCAGCTCGCGGGTCAGGTCGAGGGCGGCGGTGGCGCAGCCGACGGCCATGGAGGCGACCAGGGGCCGGGTGTTGTCGAAGGTGGCCATGGCCCCTGCGAAGCCCTGCTTGGGGTCGACCTCGGGCGAGCCGAGCAGGTTCTCCTTGGGCACGCGGCAGTTCTCGAAGATGATCGTGGCGGTGTCGGAGGCGCGGATCCCGAGCTTGTGCTCGAGCCGGTCCACCCGCATGCCGGGGGTGCCCTTGGGCACCACGAACGACTTGATCGCCGCCCGGCCCAGCTCGCGGTCGAGGGTGGCCCACACGACGATGTGGTCGGCCCGGTCACCGGAGGTGACGTAGATCTTCTCGCCGTTGAGGACGTACTCGTCGCCGTCGAGGACCGCGGTGGTCCTGATGTTGGCCGAGTCGGAGCCGGTCCCGGGCTCGGTGATGGCCATCCCGGCCCAGACCCCGGCGAAGCGGGCCAGCTGCTCGTCATCGGCGACGCTGGCGATCGCGGAGTTGCCCAGGCCCTGGCGCGGCATCGAGAGCAGCAGGCCCACGTCGCCCCAGCACATCTCCTGGATCGACATGACCGAGGCGAGGTTGGCGCCGTTCTTGTTGCCCGTGTCCTCGGCCTTCTCGTCGCGGCGGACGCCGGCCGCGCCGGCGCCCTCGGACGCGCCGGACTCCGCCAGCCCGTCGATCATCGCCGCGAGCATGTCGAGCTCCTTGGGGTACTCGTGCTCGGCGAGGTCGTACTTGCGAGAGATCGGCCGCAGCATGTTCATCGCGACCTGGTGGGCCTGGCCCACCAGCACCTTGAGCTTCTTCGGGTCGTCCAGCTGAATGGGCATTACACCAGCACCGCACCTTCCATGACTCCGACGGCCCGGAGGTCGCGGTACCACCGCTCGACCGGGTGCTCCTTGACGAACCCGTGACCACCGAGCAGCTGCACGCCGTCCAGGCCGATGCGCATGCCGTGGTCGGCGCAGGCCCGGCGGGCCAGCGCGACCTCCTTGGCGAAGTCCTTGCCTGCCGCCGCTCGGCCGGCGGCCTTGTAGGTCAGCAGCCGCATGGCCTGCAGCTCGATGGCGATGTCGGCGACCATGAAGGCCACGGACTGGCGGTGGGCGACGGGCTCGCCGAACGCCTCGCGCTCCTTGACGTACGGCGTGACGTAGTCGAGCACGGCCTGGCCGGTGCCGACCGCCAGCGCGCACCAGGCCAGGCGCGAGAGCCGCACGCACTCGGCGTACGTCGACCCGTCGGTCGCCCCCAGCACGGCGTCCTCGCCCACGGTCACGTCGCTCAGCATCAGCCTGGTCAGCCCGGCGGCGCGGACGCCCATGGAGGGGTCGCCCTCCACCGACAGCCCGTCGGTCGAGGACTCGACCAGGAAGAGCACGGGCTGGCCGTCGAGCTGCGCCCCGACGACGAACAGCTCCGCGTCGGCGCCGCGCGGGACCAGCGACTTCACGCCGTTGAGGACGAAGCCCCCGCCCTGCCGGACCGCCGTGGTGGCAGGGCTGAGCACGTCGAAGAGCACCTGCGGCTCGGTCAGCGCCAGGGCGGCGGCCGGCACGTCGGTGCCGGTGAAGGCCGGCAGGTAGGTCTGCTGCTGCGCGTCGGTGCCCCATAGCCCGATCGCGGTGGCCACCGAGCCCGGGGCCAGGGTGGCTACGGCCAGCCCCATGTCGCCCTTCGCCAGCGCCTCGGCGACCAGCGTCCCGGCCATCGCGGACCGCTCCTCGGCCACGCCGCCCAGCTCCTCGGGCAGACCCAGGATCGGCAGGCCGATCTCCAGACCGGCCTCCAGCACCTCGGCCGGCGCGGCGCACGCGGCGTCAGCGTCGGCCGCGGCCGGGCGCACCGCCTCGGTGGCGAACTCGGTCACCACGTCGAGCAGCATCTGCTCGTCCTCGGTCGGGGTCAGGTCGAACTGGCCCGTGGCCCGGGCGGCCGGGGCCCGGACGCCGTCCTTGCCCCGGGAGCCCGCCCGGGAGAACGTGCGGCTGGCGCGCGTCACGGTGCTGAAGCCGCTCCGGGTGACGGTGAAGACCGCCTGCTCGGCCTGCTTGCGCAGCCCCAGCGAGTCGAGGAGGTCGGCCTGGGCCAGCCGGCTCAGGCCGGCCACCAGGTAGCCGATCGGGTCGCGCGACTCCGAGGCGGCGATCCCGTGCCGGCCGCCGGGGCGCAGGTGCTGGAGCAAGGACATGACGAAACTGTAACTCCGAGTTACACAGCGGGCTACAGCTGGGCACGTGCCACCGGTCACACCCGGCTGGAGCACGCCGATAGGGTCTGCGGGTGCCCGAGCAGACCGTCCACGCGCCCCACGGCCCGCTGCCGCGCGGCGGCCTGGTGCACTCGATCACCCGCTGGGGCGAGGACGTGATGCACCGGCCCCAGCAACCGGTCACCGCCTACGACGAGGACCTGGCCCGGCTGGTGGCCGACATGGTCGCGACGATGTACGCCGCCGACGGGGTGGGGCTGGCCGCGTGCCAGATCGGCGTGGACCGCGCCGTGTTCGTCTTCGACTGCCCCGACGCCTCGGGCCGCCGCACGGTCGGGGTGGTCTGCAACCCGCGGCTGACCCTCCCGGAGGGCAAGGACCGCCAGCTGGACGAGGACGACGAGGGCTGCCTGTCCTTCCCCGGCGCCTTCGTCGAGTGCGCCCGGCCCGACGCGGCGTCCGTGACCGGCACCGGGCTGGACGGCCAGCCGGTCGAGTTCAGCGGGACCGGCATGCTCGCGCGCTGCCTGCAGCACGAGACCGACCACACCCTGGGCAAAGTCTTCGGCGACCGGCTGCCGACCAAGCAGCGGAAGAGGCTGCAGAAGGCCATGGAGCGCGCCGCCGGCGACTACCCGCCCGACTGGCCGCTGGAGTGACCCGGGTCAGGATCGAGCACCTCTCCCCCGAGGCGCTCTCCGCGCTGGCGGCGGGCGACCTGGCCACCGCCACCCGGCTCACCGGGCTGCCGCTGACGCCCTACCTGGTCTCCGAGGACCGCCTCGGGGTGTGGCGCCGGCGTGCGACCCAGGTCGTCGAGACGCCCGAGGACCTGCCGTGGGTGACCGGGGTGCTGGTCGACGACCGCAGCGGCGCCGTGGTGGGCGGGGCCGGCTTCCACGCCGCACCCGACGCCGACGGCATGGTCGAGGTCGGCTACGGCGTGGACGAGGCCTGCCGCCGGCGCGGCTACGCCCGCGCGGCGCTGCTGCTCATGGTCGAGCGGGCGAAGGCCCACCCGGACGTGCGCACGCTCCGCGCCACGGTCTCGCCCACCAACACCGCCTCTCTGGGGCTGGTCGCGCAGCTGCCCTTCGTCGAGGTCGGCGAGCAGTGGGACGACGAGGACGGGCTGGAGATCGTCTTCGAGCTGCCCGTCGGCTGACGACGTCAGCCCGCGTGGGGG
>CAZEPK010000096.1:0-2018 GCA_964514085.1 uncultured Nocardioides sp. | reverse complement strand
GGGGAAGGCCTCCCCGCCCCATGCCGCCAGCGACTCGGCGACGGTGCGCAGGTGCTCGGAGGCCATCTCCTCGGACAGCTGAGGCAGCACGTCGTCCCAGAAGGCCAGCATCGGGCCGCGGCCCTGCATCATCCCCTCCGGCCGGGCCAGGGCCCACATGTGGAAGTGCTCGGATCCGTCACCCCAGCGCGCGAAGTGGGTGCGGGCGACGCCCGGGATGGACTTGACGGCGGTGTTGACCCGCTGCAGCAGCGGCCCGAGCGTGCTGAGCACCTCCAGCGGCGCGGTGTCGAGGGTGCAGTGCAGGTTCGGCGCCAGGCCGCCGACGTAGGGCAGGGACATCGGGGCGAAGCCGGCGTTGACGTGCCAGTGCTCGTCGGCCCAGATGGTGTGCTCCGAGGCCCGGCAGTGCCCGCACTCCGACCGGTCGAGCTCCCCAGCGCGGGGCTCCTCCGGCACGAGCATCGGCTCCAGCGGCTTGAGCACGACCTCCTCGAAGCAGGACAGCCGGTCCTCGACCAGCGGCTGGGCCGAGAGCCGCTCCCCGATCGGCAAGGTGCGGTGGTACGGCGAGTCGGCGGCGTGCGTGCGGTGCTCGGGCATGCGCCGACGTTAGCCCCGGCGGACCTCAGCGTCGCGCGGCGACGTAGCAGGCGACGGCGGTGGCGGCCGCGACGTTGAGCGAGTCGATGCCGGCGGTCATCGGGATCACCGCCCGCCGGTCCGCGCTCTGCTCCCACCGCGCCGACAGCCCGTGCCCCTCGGAGCCCAGCACCAGTGCCAGCCGGTCGAGGCCGGCGACGGCCTGCTCCACGGGGACGGCGTCGTCGGCCAGGGTCAGCGCCACGGTGGTGAAACCGCGCCCGGACAGGTCGGTGAGCGCGCCGGACCAGTCCGGGAGCCGGGTCCAGGGCAGGGCGAAGACCGCGCCCATGGCCACCTTGACCGAACGGCGGTAGAGCGGGTCGGCGCACCGCGGGGCCAGCAGCACGGCGTCGAAGCCCAGCGCCGCTCCGGAGCGGAAGATGGCGCCGACGTTGGTGTGGTCGACGATCTCCTCCAGGACCAGCACCGACCGGGCCTCCGCCAGCACCTCGTCCACGGACGGCAGTGGGGCCCGCTCGAGCGAGGCCAGCGCCCCGCGGTGCACGTGGAAGCCCGTGACCTCCTCGGCCAGGGCCTCGTCCACGAGGTAGCACGGGACGTCGGTGGTCGCGAGCACGTCGGCCAGGCCGTCCAGCCAGCGCGGGGCCATGAGGAAGGACCGCGGCCGGTGCCCCGACTCGACCGCCCGGCGCACGACCTTGGCGCCCTCGGCCAGGAACAGCCCGTGCTCGGCCTCGAGGTGCTTGCGGAGCTGGACGTCGCGCAGGTCGCGGTAGTCCGCCAGCCTCGGGTCGGCCGGGTCGCCGACCTCGACCAGCTCAGCCATAGTGCTCGGGGCGGGCCACCGCGACGACGTCGCCGACCACGATGATGGCCGGCGGCTGCACCGACTCGCGCTCCAGGTCCTCGCTGAGGGCGCCGAGGGTGGACAGCACGGTCCGCTCCCCCGGCATGCTCCCGTCGCAGATCACGGCCACCGGCGTCCCGGGCGACCGTCCTCCGGTCAGCAGGGCGTCGGCGATCGCCGGCGCGTTCTCCACGGCCATCATCAGCACCAGGGTGCCGTGCAGCCGGGCCACCGCCTCCCAGTCGGTGAGGGAGTCGGGGTGGCCGGGCGGCAGGTGCCCGGAGATCACCGTGAAGTCGTGCGCGACCCCGCGGTGGGTCACCGGGATGCCCGCGAGGCCGGGCACCGAGATCGGGCTGGCCAACCCGGGCACCACGGTCACCGGGACGCCGGCGGCCCGGCAGGCCTCGACCTCCTCGAAGCCGCGACCGAAGACGAAGCTGTCACCGCCCTTGAAGCGCACGACGCGCTTGCCGGCCAGTGCCCGCTCGACGAGGACGCGGTTGATCTCCTCCTGCAGCGCGGAGCGGCCGCGAGGCAGCTTCTCGACGTCGATCAGCTCCAC
>CAZEPK010000095.1:0-14644 GCA_964514085.1 uncultured Nocardioides sp. | reverse complement strand
CCTAGACGTGCTGGCCTTCGACTACCGCGGCTTCGGCGCCTCCGGCGGCACGCCGCGGCAGCGCGCCTCGATGGCCGGCCAGGTCGACGACTACCGCGCGGCGATGGCCGCCGCCGCCCGGCTGCCCGGGGTCGACCCGCGCCGGCTGGTGCTGTGGGGCGTCTCGCTCGCGGGCGGGCACGTGCTGGCCGCGGCGGCGGGCCGCGACGACGTCGCCGCCGTGGTCTCCCTGACCCCGCTGGTCGACGGACGTGCGGCCGGCGTACTGGCGATGAAGCACCATCCGCCGCGGGCGATGCTCCGCTCCACTGCGGCCGGGGTGCGCAGCCGGGTCGCGTCGCTGCGCGGCCACGAGCCCGTGATGATGCCGATTGTGGCGCGCCCCGGCGAGGTGGGCGCGCTGGCGCTGCCCGGCCACTACGAGTCCTACCTGGCCATCGCCGGACCCACCTGGCGCAACGAGATCGACGCCGCCGTCGGGCTCGAGCTCGGGGGTCACCGGCCGGCCAAGCACGCCGGCTCCGTGCGCTGCCCCCTGCTGGTGCAGATCGCCGACTTCGACCGCAGCGCGCCCCCGCAGGCCGCGGCCAAGGCCGCCGAGGCCGGCCGGGCCGAGGTCCGCCACTACCCCTGCGACCACTTCGACGTCTGGCCCGGCAGCGACTTCTTCGACCCCGTGGTCGCCCACCAGCTCCACTTCCTGCGCCGTCACCTGGCAGTCGGCGACTCGTCTGCGGTCTGACCGGTCGTCGTCGGCTCGGTCGGGCAGACGGATCGCTCAGAGGCGGACGGGGAGCGAGGCCAGCCCGCGGATCGTCGTGCCGGGGCGGCGACGTGGGCGCCCGGCGAGCCGGAGGCCGGGGGCACGGTCGGCCAGCGCCGCCAGCGCGGTGGTGGCCTCGAGGCGCGCCAGCGGTGCGCCGAGGCAGAAGTGCGCGCCGCCGGAGAACGCGAGGTGGTCCGCGACTCGCGGGCGCGTGAGGTCGAAGGTGTCGGGGTCGGGGAAGGCCCGGGGGTCGCGGCCGGTGCCGCCGAGCAGCAGCACCACCCACTGGTCGCGACGGACCACGGTGCCGGCCAGCTCCTGGTCCTCGAAGGAGACCCGCTCCGTGCGCTGGACGGGTGGGTCCCAGCGCAGGGTCTCCTCCACCGCGTCCGCGGCACGGGTGGGGTCGTCGACCAGCACCCGCCACTGGTCCGGGTGCGAGAGCAGCGCGTGCACGGCCGCGCTGATCAGGTTGACCGTCGTCTCGAAGCCGGCCACGAGGAGCAGGAAGCACATCGGGACCAGCTCGCTCGGCTGGATGCGCGCCCCCCGGTCGGCGACCATCAGGCTGATCAGGTCCTCCTGCGGCTCGAGCTCCCGGGCGACGAACAGGTCCTCGAACATCCGCTCCAGGGCGACCGCGGCCGTCTGGAGCTCGCGTGCGTGCCGCAGCGAGCGGACACCGTCGAGGGAGCCGGCGATGGCCGTGCCGTAGCGTGCGAACGCGCTGACGTCGACGCCCGTGGTCGCGTCGATCCCGAAGAGGGAGGTGATCACCCGGATGGGCAGCGGTTGCGCGAGCGCCGTCACCAGGTCGAGGGTCCCCTCGCGGTCCAGCCGGCCCACCAGGTCGTCGACGAGGGCGTCGATGCCGGTGCGGTAGGAGGCGACCATCCGCGGGGTGAAGGCGGGCGACACGATCCGGCGCAGTCGCGCGTGGTCGGGCTCGTTGCGCTCCAGGAAGGACAGGTCCTGCTCACCCGGTGCCGGTGGTGGGGCGTCGAGCGGCCGGACGCCGAACGACCTGCTCCGCAGCACCGTCGAGGCGACCTCGTGGCTCGCGGTCACCCAGTTGCCGAGCCGGGTGGGGACCACCTCGCCTGCTGCGCGCAGCTCGGCGTAGACCCCGTAGGGGTCCTCGCGGCCGGCCGCCAGCCGCAGCCGCGCAAGGGGGTCGCGGCGGACGTACCCGTGGTAGCGGGTGGCGAGCTGCTGGCCGTAGAGGCTGCCGGCGAACCTGGCGGTGTCGCTGAGCGTGGTCACGCGCCGATACCGCCGAGCAGGGCCTCGAGCGCGTGCCGAGGCGCGTCCAAGGGGGCCATCGCGCCTCGGTCGACCTCTTGCCAGGCGACGTAGCAGACCGACTGCACCAGCTGGCCGGCCCAGCCCCTCGGGAGTCCCGGACGGATCTGCCCGGCCGCCTCGGCCCGGTCGAGCACCTGCTGGAGCTGGCTGGAGAACTCCAGGAACAGCAGCCCGATCTCGACGTCCTCGTCGAAGGCCGGCGTCCTCCACACGAAGTCCAGCTGAGGCCCGACCGGCAGCAGCGCGGCCACGAGCTCCTCCAGGCCGCCTTCGTCGGCCACGGGAGCCAGTCGCTCGACCACCACAGCGAACGCGCGGACACCCATGGCGTGGAACAACGCGTCACGGGACGGGAACCGGTGGAACAAGGTGGTCCGGCCGACCCCGGCGGCCGCGGCAAGCTCGCCGAGGGATGCGCGGGGGTGGCGCAGCACGTGCCGGATGGCTGCGTCGAGCAGGTCGCCGTCGGTCGCGGGGCCGGCGGGAGGGTGAGCGGGACGGGCCATGGCCTGACGGTACCGTGGTGTTCAGGAATGAACAAGGGTGTTCAACCCTCTTCGCCAGGACCATGGCGGCGAGGACGTCGCGTCGCAGTAACCTCGACGTCGTGGCCCTCCTCGAGCACGACGAGACCGACACCCGGGCACTGACCCGCCAGCGGTTCGAGCGGATGACGCTGGCCGGTGGTGACTCGCTTCCGGCCGTGGACACCGCCGGGCTCCCCGACGGGCCGACCTGGCCCGCGATCGTGCAGACGGTGGCGCTGCTGCGCTTCCGGCACCGGTTCCACCCCTGGCTCTACCGCAAGTACGGCGACACCTACACCGTCCGCCTCATGCCGAAGGGCCGGCCGCTGGTGTTCTTCACCCGGCCCGAGCAGGCCAAGGAGATCTTCGCCGGCGACCCCGACGTCTTCCACGCGGGCAAGGGCAACGCGATCCTGGGCCCGGTCATGGGGGAGCACTCGCTCCTGCTGCAGGACGGCGCGGCCCACAAGCGGGCCCGCAAGCTGCTGATGCCGGCCTTCAACGGCCAGGCGCTGCGGGGCTACGAGGAGCTGGTGAGCGCGATCGCCCGCGACGAGGTGGCGCACTGGCCGCAGGGCCGGACCTTCCGCAGCCACGACCGGATGAACGTGCTCACCCTCGAGGTCATCCTGCGGGTGGTCTTCGGCGTCACCGACGAGAAGCGCCTGGCCGCGCTCCGGCCGCGGGTCAACGCGACGGTCAACGTCAGCCCCGCCGTGCTCCTGGTCTGGGGGATCCCGGCGCTGCACCGCGTCGGACCCTGGGCCCGGGCGCTGCAGAACCAGATCGAGCTGGACGAGCTGATGTACGCCGAGATCCGCGAGCGGCGCACCGCCACCGACCTGGCCGAGCGGACCGACGTGCTGTCCCGCTTGATCCGCGAGGGCGAGGCCGCCGGAGACCCGCTGAGCGACATGGAGCTGCGCGACCAGCTGGTCACCCTGCTGCTCGCCGGCCACGAGACCACGGCCACGGCCCTGGCCTGGGCGCTGCACGAGCTCGGCCGCGACCCGGGGCTTGCCCGGCGTACGCAGGAGGCGGCCGCGGCCGGCGACGCCGAGGGCGACGCCTGGCTCGACGCGGTGCTCAAGGAGTCGATGCGGCTGCACCCGGTCATCCCGATGGTGGTGCGCACGCTGATGAAGCCGCAGACGATCGCCGGGGTGCACGTGCCGCGCGGCGCCACCGTGGGGCCGTCGATCCTCATCGCGCACAGCCGCGAGGACAACTACGAGGACCCGGAGCGCTTCGACCCCGAGCGGTTCCTCGGCCACAACCCGCCCGCGAACACCTGGATCCCGTTCGGAGGCGGCGTCCGCCGCTGCATCGGGGCCGGCTTCGCGATGATGGAGGGCGTGGCGGTGCTGCGAGAGGTGTTCCGGGCGGTCGAGGTCACGACGGTCGGCACGGACGAGCCGCAGGTCCGCAACATCACCTCGGTGCCGCGGTACGGCGCCCGCATCCAGGTCGCCCGGCGCTGAGCGACGCCGAGCACCTCGAGACGATCGCCGCCTGGCTGGCGCTCGAGGACCCGCTGCCCGACCGGGTGGACGTGCTGCTGCTCTTCGGCGGCTCGCTGCCCGACGCGTGGGACGCCGCCGCCGGGCTGGTGCACGAGGGTCGCGTCGGCACGCTGGTCCTCGTCGGGGGACTGGGCCACACCACCGACGTGCTCCGCGCCGTGCTCGACGACGACTCCGACGTGCCCGAGGCCGACCTGATGGCGGCCTGGCTCCGCCGCGAGCACGGGCTCACCGACGTCCTGCTCGAGCGCCGGTCGACCAACTGCGGCACCAACATCGCGCTGGCCCGCGACGTCGTCCTCGCCGCCGGGCTCCGGCCGCGCACCGTGGCGCTGGTGCAGGACCCGACCATGCAGCGCCGGATGGACGCCCTCCTCCGCCTGCTCTGGCCGGACGTCGTCGCAGTGAACCGCCCGGGACCGCGGGAGGGCCGCTTCGCCTGGCCGCACGAGCGCTGGGTGGCCCTGGTCATGGGGGAGGTCCCGCGCCTGCGCGACGACCCCGACGGCTACGGGCCTCACGGCGCCGGCTTCCAGGCCCACGTGGACCTCCCGGCCGAGGTCGAGGCGGCGTACGCCGCGCTGGTCGCCGCCCACCCCGACTGGGGCCGGCCGGCCCGATAAGGACTTCGCCGGACCCGCACCGAGGTGCCAGTCTTGCCCCTCGTGACCTGGGCCGAGCGCCTCCGTGCCCTGCGCATGGACGTGACCCCGCTGCGCGACTCGCGCGACTTCCGCCTGCTGTTCTACGCCGGCACGGTCTTCTACCTCGGCGCGATGGTCAGCTACGTCGCCATCCCGTTCCAGATCTACACCCTCACCGGCTCCAACTTCGCGGTCGGCGCGGTGGGGTTGGTCGAGCTGGCCCCGCTGGTGGTCTTCGGGCTGTACGGCGGCGCGCTGGCCGACCACGTCGACCGCAAGAAGCTGCTGGTCTGGTGCGGCGTGGCCCAGGCCGTGCTCACCGCGGTGCTGGCCTACAACGCGTTCCGGCACGACCCCAGCGTGTGGTTGATCTTCGTGGTCAGCGTGGGCCTGGCCTCGACGTCCTCCCTGCAGCGGCCGAGCCGCGAGGCCCTGATGCCGCGCACGGTCTCCCACGAGCAGCTCCCGGCCGCCAACGCCCTGACCGGCCTGGGCATGCAGCTCGGTGTCCTGCTCGGCCCGGCCATCGGTGGCCTGCTGGTCGCCTACGTCGGCATCGGCTGGTGCTTCCTCATCGACATCGGCGGGCTGTCGGTGGCCTCGGTGATGTACGCGCTGATGTCGAGCTACCCCCACCGCGAGGAGACCACGCCGCCGTCGCTGGCCGGGATCCGGCAGGGCCTCACCTACGCCCTGAGCCGCCGTGACCTGCTCGGCACCTACCTGGTCGACATCGTGTGCATGCTGCTGGCCTTCCCGGTGGTGCTGTTCCCGGCGCTGGCCGAGGAGGTCTTCGACCAGCCGCAGCTGCTGGGGCTCCTCTACTCCGCCGAGACCGTGGGCGCCCTGGCCGCCACGGCCCTGAGCGGCTGGACGAGCCGGGTGCACCACCACGGCCGCGCGATCGTGGTCGCGGCGGCGGCGTACGGCGGGTTCATCGCGCTGGCCGGCCTGATGCCCTCGATCTGGCTGGTGGTCGCGTTCCTGGCCATGTCCGGTGCGGCCGACATGGTGAGCGGCGTCTTCCGCGGCACGGTCTGGAGCCAGACCATCCCGGAGTCGATGCGGGGCCGGCTGGCCGGGATCGAGATGCTGTCCTACTCCCTCGGCCCGCTCGGCGGCCAGGTCCGGGCCGGCGTCACCGCCGACCTGTGGTCGGTCCGCGGCGCCATCTCCAGCGGCGGCCTGGCCTGCGTGGCCGGGGTGGGCCTGACCGCCGTGTGGCTGCGCGACTTCTGGACCTACGACGCCCGCACGGACGAGCACGCGGTGGCCGAGCGGGCCACCCGCCGGGCGGCGAACGAGTCCTGAGGGCTCCCGGTCCCCCGTCGAGATACGGGGAATGGCTGCCCGGGGGATGGGAGCACAGCCACCCCCCGCATCTCGACGAGGACCGGGGGCGGCCTACCCGCGGGCCCGCAGGGCGGCCATGGCCAGGCAGCCCAGGGCGCCGGCGGAGGTGAGGCAGCGGCCGACGTTCAGCTTCACCCAGAGCGACTCGAAGTCGGCGCGGACGGCGGCGAGGTCCTTGATCCTGTCCACCGAGCCGGCGGCCTCGAGGGCGTCGTTGAGCGGGATGTTGCCGGCGAAGCTGACCACCAGCGTGCCGACGGCGAGGACCGTGGCGGCGATGGCCCAGGGCCGGGCCTGCGGACCGCAGAGCGCGGCGGCGGCGCCGGCCAGGACCGGCGCACCGAGGAACGTCGCGATGAAGACCGGGTTCACGATGGCGATGTTCATCTGCTGCACGGCCTCGATGAAGGTCCGGTCGTCGACCCGGGCCAGGCCGGGCATCACGCCGGTGGACCAGGTGAAGTAGGTCCCGGCCTGGAGCCCGGCCACGACGGCGGCGACGAGGAGGAGGGGGCCGCGGACGTTCGCGGTCATGGCCGTGGTCAGGACGGTCTCGTGGGTGAGTGACTGGCTGGTGGTGGAGGTCATGCCATGTAGTCCACCGCGGATCCACGAGACGATCCATGGCTCTCGCTGTCCATTCCATACGCCAGCGTCTACAGTGCTGGCATGGACGGACTGACCGGGCTCCTCGACGGACCACGGGCGCGCGGCGCCTTCCTCCTGCGGATCCTGCTCGACGCTCCCTGGTCGGTGCGCCTCCAGGACGAGGCGCCCCTGTCGGTCACCTCGGTGGTCCGCGGCCACCTGTGGGTCTGCCCCGACGGTGAGGAGCCGACCCGCCTCGAGGCCGGCGACGTCGTGGTCTGGGTCGGCGACGAGCACTGGAGCATCGCCGACGACCCCGCCACGCCCACGCAGATCGTGATCCACCCCGACCAGCTCTGCACCACCGTCGACGGCCACGTCGTCGTGGAGGAGATGAGCCAGGGCGTGCGCAGCTGGGGCAACAGCGAGGTCGGCGAGACGGTGCTGCTGACCGGCGTCTACCTCATGGAGGGCGAGGTGACCCGCCGCCTGGTCCGCGCGCTGCCGCGCACCATGGTGCTGCGGGCCGAGGAGCTCGACACCCCGCTGCTCGAGCTGCTCGGCGCCGAGGTGGTCCGCGACGCCCCGGGCCAGGAGGCCGTGCTCGACCGGCTGCTCGACCTGCTCCTCATCACCCTGCTCCGCACGTGGTTCGAGCGCCCGCAGTCCGACCCGCCGGCGTGGTACGCCGCGCAGGGGGACCCGGTCGTCGGGCCCGCCCTGCGGCTGATGCAGCACCACCCCGAGCACCCGTGGACGGTGGCGGAGCTCGCCGACCGGGCCGGGGTGTCGCGGGCGGCCTTTGCGCGGCGCTTCACCGAGCAGGTGGGGGAGCCGCCGATGGCCTTCCTGACCGACTGGCGCCTCACGCTGGCCGCCGACCTGCTGCTCGAGCCGGACGCCACCATCGGGTCGGTGGCCCGCCAGGTCGGCTACGCCACGCCGTTCGCGCTGAGCGCGGCGTTCAAGCGCGAGCGCGGGGTCAGCCCCCGCGACCACCGTCGCGGCGGGCTGCGGACTCAGGCGGTGTAGTAGCCGGCGGCCAGGTCCTCGAGCAGCGTGGGCCCGGTCGGCTCCCACCCGAGCAGGGCCCGGGTGGCCTCGCTGGAGACCGGGAAGTCGCCGGCGAAGAACATCCCGATCCACCCGAAGTGCTCGGCCGCCCGCGCCTCGGGCACCGACTCGACCGGCAGCCCCAGCCCGCGGCCGATCGCCTCGGCGATGTCGCGGGTGGCCACGCCCGACTCGGCCACGGCGTGCACGGCCGCGCCGGCCGGCGCGCCCTGCAGGGCCAGCGCCACCAGCCGTCCGGCGTCCGAGCGGTGCACCGCCGGCCACACGTTGCTGCCGTCGCCGACGTACGCCGAGACCCCGCGCTCGCGCGCCACCTGCGCCAGCGTGGCCACGAACCCGTGGTCGCCGCGGCCGTGCACGGTGGGCGCGAAGCGCAGGGCCACCGGCCGCACGCCGCGGTCGGCGAGGGCCAGCGCGGCCGCGGCGTTGGCGATCCGGGGGTGACCGCCCGACTCGGGCCGGTCGGCCTCGGTGCGCACACCGAGCACGCCGGAGGCGAAGAGGAGCGGCCGTCCGGTGCCGGCCAGGGCGTCGCCGAACACGCCCAGCGTGGCGCGGTCGAGGTCGGCCGCCTCGGCCATCTGGGAGAAGTCGTGGTGGTAGCCGAGGTGGACGACGCCGTCCGCAGCCGCTGCGCCCTCGGCCAGCGTCGCGGTGTCGGACAGGTCGCCGCGGCGCACGGCGGCGCCGAGTGACCCGATGCGCCGGGCCGACTCCTCGGAGCGGGCCAGGCCCTCGACGGTGTGGCCCGCGCTGAGCAGCTCGGGGACGACGGCGGAGCCGATCCAGCCGGAGGCGCCGGTGACGAGGACGTGCATGGGAGTGTCCTTCGGGTTGATGTCACTTGATGACATCACCGTAGCACGGTCATGTCACAACGTGACATCACCTAGGATGGCGCGATGGGTCGATGGAAGCCGGGCGCGGCCGGGCGCCTCCAGGCGGCCGCCATGGCGCTCTACGTCGACCAGGGCTACGAGCAGACGACGGTGGCCGAGATCGCCGAGCGGGCCGGGGTGACCGCCCGCACGTTCTTCCGCCACTTCGCGGACAAGCGCGAGGTGCTCTTCGCCGGCTCCGAGCAGCTCGAGGCGGCCATGGTCGCGGCGGTGGCCGAGGCCCCGGCGGACGCCTCGGCCCTCGAGGCGCTGGGCGCCGCGATCGACGCGGCGGCGGCGATGATCGGCGGGAGCCACGCCCACTCGCGCCAGCGCCAGGCGCTCCTGGTGGACAACCCGGAGCTGATGGAGCGCGAACTCATCAAGATGGCGCGGCTGGCCGACTCCCTGACCGCGGCCATGGTCGCCCGCGGCGTGCCGGCCGCCGACGCCCGCCTCGTGGCCGAGACGGGCATCGCGGTGTTCCGGATCGGCTTCGGCCGATGGGTGGACGGGCCCGCGAAGGCCGACCTGGGCCGGACACTGCGCGCGTCGCTGGCTCAGCTGCGCGGGCTGGTGGGCTGAGCCGCCAGCCAGGTCGCCCAGTCGCCGCCCCGCACCAGCACGTCGGGGCTGGTCGGCAGCATGGCGCCGCCCGCCAGGCTGGCCGGTCCGGCGACCGGCTCGACCCGGACGTCGTAGCCGATGTGCGCGGCGTACCGCTCGACCAGGTCCACCAGGCGTTCGGCCCGGGGCCCGGCCAGCTCCACGTCGTGGTCCACGGTGCCGGTGGCCAGGTCGAGCAGCAGCCGCACGATCTCGGCGGTGTCCACCGGCTGGGTCGGCACGTCGATGACCCGGGTGACCTCGCCCTCGCGGTTCCACTCGAACATCTGGCGGGCGAAGTCGTGGAACTGGGTGGCCCTCAGGACGACCGGCCCGGGCGCTGCCGCCCGCGCGGCCCGCTCCTGGGCCAGCTTGGCGTTGTAGTAGCCGTAGTCGGGCGTGCGGTCGATGCCGACGATCGAGAGGACGACGGTGCGGGTGACCCCGGCGTCGGTGGCCGCCCGGCCGAGGTTCCCGGCCACGGTGGTGAAGAACCGCGTCGCCTGCTCCTCGTCGATGGCCGGACCCTGGGTCACGTCGACCAGCGCCTCGACGCCGGCCAACGCCGCCTCGAGCTGACCGGGTGCAGGGGCGAGGAGGTCGAAGCCCGTCTCGCGGGCGATCTCGACGACGTCGTGGCCCTCCTTCCGGGCCAGGGCGGTGAGCTGGGAGCCGATGAGGCCGGTCGCGCCGGCGATGGCGATGCGCATGGTGGTTCTCCTATTCGCGGATAAGTGTTGTCCGCGATCAGTCAAGCATGAACTCGGACACTTGTCATCCGGGTAGGGTCGCCCCATGAAGATGTCGGCCGGGGTGGAGTGGGCGGTCCACTGCTGCGTGGTGCTGTCGCAGGCGGACGGACCGGTGCCGGCCCAGCGGCTGGCCGAGTTCCACGAGGTGTCGAGGACCTACCTGGCCAAGCACCTGCAGCAGCTGTCGCGGGCCGGGCTGGTGGTCTCCACCGAGGGCCGGGTCGGCGGCTACACGCTGACCCGGGCCGCCGAGGACGTGACGGTGCTCGACGTGGTGCTGGCGATCGAGGGCTCGGAGCCGGCGTTCCGCTGCACCGAGATCCGGCAGAACGGCCCGCTGCCCGCCTCCGGTCAGCAGTGCCGGCGCCCGTGCGGCATCGCGCGGGCGATGTACGCCGCGGAGGACGCCTGGCGCGCGGCCCTGGCCGGCGTCACCATCGCCGACCTCGCGGCCACGGTGCAGGAGGACGCCGGCCCCCAGACCTTCGACCGTCTCCGTGGCTGGCTGGCCGAGGCCTGACGGATCCTGCTCAGCGGATGGTGCCGACCCCCGCGACCAGCGGGAGGTCGAGCGGGGTCACCCAGCCGGAGGCAGGTCGTTGACGGCCGCCACGGCGTTGAGGGCGCGCATGCCGGTGGCCAGGCAGCCGGCCACCGCCGGCGCCCGGCCCGACCCGTCGGTGAAGCGGAAGGCCGTCTCCTGGCTGATGGACGGCGACCCGTCGATGTCCACGCGGTAGACGTCGTCGCCGCTGCCCGAGGGCCAGTCCGGCGCGGCGTCCAGGCCGATCCGGTTCACGTGCTCGAGGACGATGACCTCGCGGCCGGCGTACACGCCGTTGATGGTGAACCGGATGGCGGCGACGTGGCCCGGCTCGATCACGCCCTTGGCGGTGGGCCGGGGGGTGTCGGTCACCCACTTCTCCCACGTGGTGGTGATCTCGTCGAGCTCGATGCCCACGGCCTGCGCCATCATCGGCACCGTCGCTCCCCAGGCCATGACCAGCAGCTCGGGGATCTCCAGCAGCGGCGTGAACTCCGGCGGGCGGCCGATGCTCATCTCGTCCTCGTAGTCGCCCTCGTAGTCGGTGTAGTCGAGCAGCTCGGAGGCGCGGACCGACCGCACCTCGCCGCACAACCCCATCAGCGTCATCGGGAACAGGTCGTTGGCGAAGCCGGGGTCGATCCCGGTGGTGAAGCAGGAGGCGCCGCCCTCCTCGCACGCCGCGGTGATCGGGTCGACCCAGGCGGCGGGGGTCTGCGCCATCGTCGGCCAGACCCAGGGCGTCATCGCGGTCGAGCACACGTCGATCCCGGCGCGGAGGAACGCCGACATCACCCGGATGTTCTGGTCCGCGTGCTGCGCGGTGGGCCCGTAGTGGACCAGCGCGTCGGGCCGCAGCCCTACGAGCTCCTCGAACGAGTCGGTGGCGAGCACCCCGGTCGGCGCGTCCAGCCCGCAGATCTCTGCCGCGTCGAGGCCGACCTTGCCCGGGTTGGAGACGCCGACGCCGACCAGCTCGTAGGCCGGGTGGCGGACCACCTCGGCGATCACGAGCTTGCCGACCACGCCGGTGCCCCAGATGACCACGCGCTTGGGTCCAGTCACAGCAGGCTCCTCAGCCACGGTCGTGGTCACCGGTCGAAGGCGGCGCGGACCTGGCGCTCGCTCAGGCCGTAGTCCTTGAGCGAGTAGTCGTGCTTCGGGGCCGCGTGCCCCGACTTCGACTCCTGGTCGACGGCAGTGATCGCCGCCTCCGCCTCGGGCGTCCAGTCCAGGCCGAACTGCTCGTAGATCCCGCGGGTGACCCCGAGCGGGTCGCGGCGCAGGTCGGCGAAGGCCACGTCGGCGAACTGCGCCTGGTCGTAGGCCGGCCGCGCGTCGTGGAAGGCGTGGAAGGCCCGGGCCCACAGGTCCAGCTGGGTGTGGCCGATCACCCCGCCGACGTAGGTGTCCGAGTGCCCCACCGTGGTCTCGGCCGAGAGCGAGGCGGAGGAGGCGATGCAGGTGACCGGGTCGCGGTGCGTGTACACGACCAGCGCGTCCGGGTAGACCGCCATCAGCGCGTCGAGGGCGGTCATGTGGGAGGGGTTCTTGAGGATCCAGCGCTTCTCGGGGTCGTTGAGCCCGACCAGCTGGAGGTTCTGCCGGTGCCGGGCGTAGGCGTCGGTCCAGTCCTGGGCCTGCAGCCACTGCGAGTAGCGCGGCAGGTTGGCCAGCGACTCGTAGGAGTTCGACTTCCCCGTCTGCCGCAGCAGCCGCCAGCACTCCTCCACCGTGGTGGCGTCCATGTAGTGGATCCCCATGAACTCCGGGCTCTCCACGTGGTGCGCGGTGAAGGCCTGCTGCATGGCCTGGAAGATCGGGTCGTGCTCCCACGTCTCGCGCGGCGGCCGGGGCTGCGGGTACTGCGTCAGCCACATCTCCAGCCCCTGCGTGGCCGGGTCGGCGTGGAGGTAGCGGTGCAGCGCGGTGGTGCCGGTGCGGGGCAGGCCCATGAGGAAGACCGGCCGCTGGATCGGCACGTCGCGGTGCTCGGGGTGCGCGGTGAACTGCGCCTGGGTCAGGAGCACCCCGACCAGCGCGCTCTTGACCTCGGAGCGCTGGAAGTAGTTGCCCCGCGGCGTCAGCCCGGCCTCCGGAGAGGCCAGGTCCTCCACCAGGACCCGCAGGCCCTCCTCGTGCGCGGACCCGCCGAAGTCGGTCAGGCCGGTCGTCCGCTGGGCCGCGGCCACGATGTCGTCGTACGAGCCGACGTCGGGCCGCTCGCGGGTCATGATGTTGGCTGTGCTCAATTGGCGCCTCCGCTCGTTCCTCGCTTCGGCGCGTGTTCCGGCGCCGTGAGCGGTCGTCTTCCTCCCTGCGCGCGGGAGGCTCCCCCGCTTCGCTCCTCCGCCTCCCGTGCTCGTCCGTCCAGACGACCGCGCGCCGGAACCAGGTGGTCGAGCGGCAGGCTCGGCGCGCCGAAACGGCTCGGACGCCGTCTTTTCCACGCCGTCGCGGCCGGCCCGGAACATGGCCGTGCGTGGAAAAGCGGTGGCCGAGACGTTTCGATGCGAGCGCGCCGAGCACGCGACGACGGAGTCGGCGCCATCAGGAATGGAACTCGCCGCAGTCCACGGTCAGCATCTGGCCGGTCACGGCCGAGGCCAGGTCGGAGGCCAGGAAGAGGGTGGCCCGGGCGACCTCCTCGGAGGAGGCGAGCCGCTTGAGGTCGGTGGGGCCGGCCTTCTCGGCGTAGACCTGCTCGTGGGTCTTCTCCTCGACGGCCGCGAGGAAGTCGAAGTAGCCGCGGTTGACGTCCTCGTAGATGTAGGAGGGCGCGACGCTGTTGACGCGGATGCCACGTGGGCCCAGCTCGGTGGCCAGCGACGACGCGAGGTGCTCCAGCGCGCCCTTCGAGAGCTTGTAGCCGGCGTACTCCGGCTGCGAGCTGAAGGAGACGCAGGAGTTCAGCATGATGATCGAGCCCTTGCTGGCCGAGAGCGCGTCCGCGAACAGCGCGGCCAGCCGCAGCGGAGCGAAGACGTTGGTCTCGTTGACCTTGGCCAGCCGGCGCGGCTCGATCTGGGTGATGGGGTCCATCGGCGGGATGGCGAAGGCGTTGTTGATCACGCTGTCGACGCGGCCGAAGGCCTCCAGCGTGCGGTCGCGCAGATTGACCCGCGAGTCCTCGTCGGTCACGTCGGTGACCACGGGCACCACCGTCCCGCCGTACGGCGCGAGGTCGGCCTGCAGCTCGAGCAGCCGGGCCTCGGTGCGGCTGGCGATGACCAGGTCGGCACCCATCTTGGCGGCCTCGAACGCCAGCGACCGGCCCAGCCCGGGACCGATGCCGGAGACCACCACGACCTTGCCCGCCAGCAGCGGGACGGCGACGTAGCGCTCCTCGATCGAGGTGTCGTGGGCCTCGGCGTAGCCGAGCTCGGAGCTCATGGCGCACAGACTAGAACGTGTTTCAGTTCTGGTCGAGACGGCTGTGCGATGCTCGGGGCGTGAGTGACCCCGTGGTCCGGGCGCTGGACACCACGACCTGGCCCGACTTCGCCGCATCTGGGAGCGCAAGTCGGGTCTGTTCAGCGGCTGCTGGTGCATGCACTTCCACCTCGGCCTCGACCGGCCCGACGAGGACAACCGCGGCTTCAAGGAGCGGATGGTCGCCGAGGGCGTCGCGCACGCGGCCCTGGTCTACGTCGACGGCCTCGCCGTGGCCTGGGCGGAGTACGGCACCCCCGCCGAGCTGCCCAACATCCACCACCGCAAGCAGTACGACGCAGAGACCGTGACCCCGCCGGACTACCGGATCACCTGCATCTACGTCGACCAGAAGCACCGCAAGCAGGGGTGGGGCAAGGTCGCGCTCGACGGCGCCGTCGAGCTGATCGCGCGCGCAGGTGGCGGCGTGGTCGAGGGCTACCCGCACGACCACACCCACCGCGACCCCACCAAGAAGATCAACCCGTCGTTCATCTACAACCTGACCAGGAAGTCCTACGAGGAGGCCGGCTTCACCTACGTCCGGCCCAAGGGCCAGGGCAACTGCGTGATGACCAGGACGGTCGCGGCTAGCTGATCATCCGGCGCGCGACCGCGCGCTGCCGGGCCGCGATCCGGGCGGCGTACTCCT
>CAZEPK010000094.1:0-14789 GCA_964514085.1 uncultured Nocardioides sp. | reverse complement strand
CCGGCGAAGATGCCGAGCAGTGCGGAGAGCCCGATGACCAGCCAGGTGCGGATCGGCGTGACGGCCTGGCGGTAGCGGTCCAGCCCGGTCTGCTCGGGCGACTGCGGGTGGAACAGCGGGCGCAGCCGGAAGGCGATCACCATGTTGACCGCGACGACGACCGCCATCAGGACGCCGAAGACGCCGAACAGCGCGAGCTTGGTCCAGATCAGCTTGCTGTAGACCTTGCCGAAGCCGATGTCCTGATACCACAGCACGTTGGTGTAGAAGTTCGCGAACGTGGTGAGGCCGAAGAAGGCGATCACCAGGACGATCGCGGTGATCACCAGCGCGCGCGAGCGGCGCGACGGCGGCCGGTCGAGCGGCTCGTCGCGCGGGTCCTCGTCGAAGATCTCGCTCATGACAGGTCGTCCTCCATCGGTTCCAGCGTGGCACCCAGGAGGGCGATCAGCTCGGGGACCAGGTCGGCCCCACCCACGACCGACTGGTCGTCGTCGTGGGCGCGCAGCCGCAGGGCACAGTACGACGCCCCGGCGCGGGTGACCCCCACCGCCATCCGGACCTCCTGGCGGTCCGGGTGCTCGAGGGCGTACGCCGCGGCCTCGTCGGGGTCGTCGGGGATGGCGCCGTCGGCGTCCGGCGGCAGCACCAGGCGCTCGATCACGGCGGCGCAGCCGGTGACCTCGGGTCCCCAGGCGATCGAGGTCAGGACCGACTCCAGCCGCTCCACCGGCAGCTCCTCCTGCTCGATCGGCGTCAGCGACCCCTCGGCGGAGGCGTCGTCGAGCCCCATCACCGAGGCCAGCGCCGGCTCGCGGCGCACCAGCTCGGCGGTGTCGACCAGCGCGTAGAGCCGGCCGGGCTGGTCCCAGCCGCCCGTGGCGGTGTGCGACTCGATCTCCAGGACGGCGGTGGCCAGCGCGGGGTCGAGGTCGGGCTCGAGGGTGGGCAGGTCGGTCATGAGCAGCTCGGCAGCTTCGCGTCGTGGTCCTTGGCCCAGGCCTCGATGGCGGTCTTCGCGGTGTCGAAGGTGTCGACGCGCACCAGCCGCATGTCGCCGTTGTGGGCGCCCTCGGTGTCCTCGCAGTTGTCGGCCGGGACCAGGAACAGCTGCGCACCGTCGTTGCGGGCGCCGACGATCTTCTGCTGGATGCCGCCGATCGCACCCACGGTGCCGTCGGCCGCGATCTCGCCGGTGCCGGCCACCGGCGCGCCGCCGGTGAGCGAGCCGGGCGTGAGGGTGTCGTAGATGGCCAGGGAGAACATCAGGCCGGCGCTGGGCCCGCCGATGCGCGGGTCGATGGTGACGCTGACCGGGAACGGGAGGATGAAGCCCTGGCCGAGGAAGATGCCGACCGCCGGCGAGCCCGTGACCGGGACCGTCCCGAACAGGTCGGTGGTCCGGCGCTCCGGTGCCACCGAGACCGTGACCTCCTTGCCGTCGCGCAGGACGGTGAACGCCACCTTGCCGCCCTCCGGGGTCGACCTGATCGCGTCGCGGAGCTGCTCGGAGGCCTTGGCGATGTCGTCGCTGAGCGGGGTGCCGTTGACCGCGCGGAGCAGGTCACGGGCCACCAGTGCCCCGTCGGCCGGTGATCCCGGGCTGACCAGGGTGACCTCGAGGGAGGGGGTCACGTCGTACCCCAGCGCCTTCTCGGCCACGGCGACGGCGGTGTCCTGCGAGGACACCATCTGCACCTGGCCCTCCTCGCGGACCTGGTCGGCGGTCTTGTCGGCGTCGGGGTAGACCGCCTCCTTGGGGTAGACCGCGTCGCTCCGGTTGAGCCAGGCGGCCATCACCTCGAAGAGGTTGAGGTCGCTGTCCTTGGGGGTCACCGAGACCGTGACCATGCGCAGCTGCCCGCTGTCGCGGTAGGTCTTCTGGCCGTCACCGACCTGGATGATCTCCTTGCCGTCGGGCGCACCGAGGACGTCGATCGTCGGGCCCGGGGAGTACGTCGTGAACGGCAGCGGCTTGAGCAGCGCGACCACGGCCAGCGCCGCGACCAGCAGCGTCGCCGCCATGGCGGCGACCCCGCGCTGGTTCACGGCTGCGCCTCCATGGGCTGAACTCTCTCAAACCGCTGGTTGCCCACCGGTCCGCGGGTCAGCTCGCCCGGCGCTGCTCGTCGGAGGTGCGCTCGGCCGGACGCCGGCCGCTCGTGCGCGACGTACGGCGCAGCGCGACCCCGGTCGAGCGCAGACGGCGGGTCGGGAGCCGCACCGGCCGCGGTGCCTGCGGTCGCTCGAGCGCCTCGCCGAGGCGCCGCACGGCCTCCTCGCCGTCCACCGCTCCCCTCCCCTCGCGACCCAGCCAGCCCACCCAGGCCATCGCCACGAACGTGACGAGGACCGGCGGCACGAGCCAGAGCAGGATCTCCACCTTGCGAGGGTAAGTACTAGCCTCGGCCGCATGTCGGAGCCCACGCCCGAGCGGCCGCGCGATCCGGTCCTGAGGCTCGTCGACCTGCGCGAGACGCCGCTGGTCATCGACGAGGTGGTCGCCGCTCTCGACGACGAGTCCTCCGGCGGTCTGACCCTCTTCGTCGGGCGGGTGCGCGACCACGACCACGGCAAGGGTGTCGTGGGGCTCGACTACTCCGCGCACCCCTCGGCCCTCGACACGCTTCACGATGTGTGCGCGCGGGTGGCCGCGGCACACGACGTGCACGGGCTGGCGGCGGTGCACCGGGTGGGCTCCCTGGACATCGGGGACATCGCCGTGGTGGTGGCCGTGGCGTCGGCGCACCGCGGCACGGCCTTCGACGCCTCGCGGATGCTGATCGACACCCTCAAGGACGAGGTGCCGATCTGGAAGCACCAGCGCTTCAGCGACGGCTCCGAGGAGTGGGTGGGGTCACCCTGATCTCCCCCTGAGGGCGTGCTCCGCCGGGGGCTCCCCTACCGGTGGCGGCGTACCTTGGGGGACATGGCAGACGAGCCGGAAGAGCCCCAGAACCCGTTCAAGGGCACGCCGTTCGAGCAGTTCTTCACCCAGGGCATGGCGGGCATGGCGGGCCCGGGCGGGCAGGGCATGCCCGACCTCAACCAGCTCTTCGGCCAGCTGCAGTCGATGCTGCAGCCCTACGACGGTCCGCTCAACTGGGACGTCGCCCTCGACCTGGCCCGCAAGACCGTCGCCCAGACCCCCGACCCGACGCCGACCTCGGCCCAACAGAACGCCGTGGCCGACGCCGTCCGCCTGGCCGACCACTGGCTCGACGAGACCACCGGCTTCCCCTCGGGCGTGACCACCGCGTCCGCGTGGAGCCGCGCCGAGTGGGTCGTGGGCACCACCGAGGTCTGGAAGGTGCTGGTCGAGCCGGTCGCCCGCCAGTCGGTGGGCGCGCTCGGCTCGGCGCTGCCCGAGGAGGCCAAGGCGCAGGCCGGCCCGATCCTGGGCATCCTGGGCCGCGCCATCGGCGCGCTGCTGGCCAACCAGATCGGCTCGGGTCTCGGCACGCTCGCCGGTGAGGTGCTCTCCGTCTCCGACGTCGGCGTGCCGCTCGCCCCGGCGGGGCGGGCCGCTCTGGTCCCCGCCAACATCGCCACCTTCGCCGAGGGCCTCGACGTCTCCGAGGACGACGTGCTGCTCTACCTCGCGCTGCGCGAGGCGGCCCACCAGCGGCTGTTCGCCGGGGTCCCGTGGCTCCGCGACCACCTGGTCGACGCCGTCACGGCCTACGCCGAGGGCATCGAGGTCAACGTCGAGGGCATCCAGCAGCGCGTCGAGGAGCAGATGCGCGGGGTGGACCCCTCCAACCCCGAGGCGATGCAGGAGCTGCTCGAGGGCGGCATGTTCGAGATGCCCGACTCCCCGGCCCAGAAGGCCGCGCTGGAGCGTCTCGAGACCACGCTGGCCCTGGTCGAGGGCTGGGTCGACGAGGTGGTCGGCCAGGCCACCGAGGGCCGGATGCCCAGCGCAGCCAAGCTGCAGGAGGCGGTCCGCCGCCGCCGGGCCGCGGGTGGACCGGCCGAGCAGACCTTCGCCACGCTGGTGGGCCTGGAGCTGCGGCCGCGCCGGCTGCGCGACGCCTCCACGCTCTGGGGCTCGCTGCGGACCCGTCAGGGCACCGAGGCGCGCGACGGCGTGTGGATGCACCCCGACCTGCTGCCGACGGCGGCGGACCTCGACGACCCGCTGGGCTTCCGCGAGGGCGCCGGTGCGCCCGACGCGCTCAGCGAGGAGGACTTCGACGCCGAGCTGCGCCGCCTCCTCGACGGCCCGGACGCCGACGAGTCCCCGGCACCGGGCACGCCCGGCGAGGGGTGACGCTCCGCGACTCGGCGCTCGAGCAGCTCTGCGGCTGGACCGCGCCCGACGCCCAGCAGGAGCTGTTGCGGGTGCGCTACGTCGCGCTGCTCGAGGCGCACGCCGACGCGGCGTACCGGGAGTGCCGGCCCGACCACCTCACGGCCGGCGCGCTGGTCGTCTCCGCCGACCGCACCCACGTGCTGCTCACGCTCCACGCCAAGGCCGGCCGCTGGTTCCAGCTCGGCGGCCACTGCGAGCCCGGTGACGGGTCGCTGGCGGCCGCGGCGCTGCGCGAGGCGACCGAGGAGTCGGGCATCGAGGGGCTGGTGCTCGACCCCGACCCGGTGCACCTCGACGAGCACCCGGTGACCTTCTGCGGCGCGCCGGGGCTGGTGCACCACCTCGACGTCCGCTTCGTGGCGCTCGCGCCGGCCGGTGCGGTGCCCGTGGTCAGCGAGGAGTCCACCGACGTCCGGTGGTGGCCGGTCGACGCGCTGCCGGAGCCGGACAGCGGGCTGGACCACGGCCTGGTGGCGCGCTCGCTGGAGCGGCTGCGCGACCGACCCCTGGACCCGGTCCGGGGCTAGAAGGGCTGGTCAGGGCTGGTCAGGGCTAGTCGGTCTCCTGGCCCGGGGGCGGGTCGAGCTTGGCGGCCGCGGACCAGCCGAGGAGGTAGCCCTTGGCGCGCTCGGACTGCGGGTAGCGGTCGACCCAGCCCCAGAACGCCGCGTCGTGACCCGGCTCGATGAGGTGCGAGAGCTCGTGGACGAGCACGTAGTCGATGACCCAGCCCGGCATCCCCTGCAGCCGCACGGAGAGCCGCACGGTCCGGTCACCGGGGGTGCACGAGCCCCAGCGCTGCTTCTGGTTCTGCACCCAGCGCACCGAGCCCGGCACGGCGAGCCCACCGAGGTAGCGGTCGTTGAGGACCAGCGCCCGCTCCATCAGCTCGCCGTCGGTCAGCGGCGCCCGGGACTCGGACTTCTGCACCCGGGCGACCATCGTCTCGACCCACTCGGCCTCCTCCTTGCGGGAGAGCGAGGCCGGGACGAGCACGACGATCTTCTCGCCGTCCCGGTAGGCCGAGACCGTGCGCCGGCGCCGCTTGCTGCGCCGCACCTCGACATCGGGTGCCGGCTCGGAGGCGACCGCCATGGCCGCACGTTAGCCCCTCGCCCACTCCAGGAGACGCTCCTGAGGCCACGTGTTGACGATCCGGTCGGGGTCGATCCCCGCCGCCTCGGCCCGCTCGGCGCCGTACCAGAGGAAGTCGAGCTGGCCCGGGGCGTGCGCGTCGGAGTCGATCGAGAACAGGCAGCCGAGGTCGCGGGCCAGCTCCAGGAGCTCCGTCGGCGGGTCGCGCCGCTCGGGGCGGGAGTTGATCTCCACGGCGGTGCCCGACTCGGCGCAGGCGGTGAAGACGGCCTTGGCGTCGAACTGCGACTGCTTGCGGGTCCCTCGCGCGCCCATCACCATCCGGCCGGTGCAGTGACCCAGCACGTTCGCAAGGGGGTTGCGCACCGCGGCCAGCATCCGCCTGGTCATGTCTGGGGCGTCCATGGCCAGCTTGGAGTGCACGCTGGCCACCCGCACGTCGAGCCGGTCCAGCATCTCGTCGGTCTGGTCGAGGCTGCCGTCGTCGAGGATGTCCACCTCGATGCCCTTGAGGAGGGTGAAGCGTGCTCCCCCGGCCGCGAGGTGCTCGTTGACGGCGTCGACCACGCCGAGCTGCTTGCGCAGCCGCTCCACGCTCAGCCCGTTGGCGATCCGCAGCCGCGGTGAGTGGTCGGTGAGCACCTGGTACTCGTGCCCGAGCTCGATCGCGGTGAAGGCCATCTCCTCGATCGGCGAGCCGCCGTCGGACCAGTCCGAGTGGGAGTGCAGGTCGCCCCGCAGCCGGCTGCGGACCTCCTGGCCGCCCTCGGTGAGCGGGCCGCCGTGCTCGCGCTCCAGGGCCGCCAGCCGCTCGGGCAGCTCGCCCCGGGCGGCCGCGGCGATGACCTTGGCGCTGCTGGCGCCGACGCCGGGGATCGTGGTGAGCGTGCCGTCCTCGACGCGGGACCGGACCTCCTCGTCAGGCAGGGGCAGGATGGCGGCCGCCGCCCCGCGGAACGCCTTGACCTTGTAGGTGTCCTCCCGGCCCCGCTCGAGCAGGAAGCCGATCCGCCGCAGTGCGGCCACCGGCCCGCCGTCGTACCCCTCCGCCACACCCGTCACCCTACGGAGCCGGCACGGGGAATCGGTCCGAACTGATTTTCGTCCACACCCGGTGGAACGACGTTGTCGCAGGTCAGGCCGGAGAACCGCGGCGCCCTCCACCTGTTCTCCACAGGCCGGTGCACGCCCGATCGGCGTGTCCTCCACCTGTGCAGCCCGTTGTGCACAGAGTTCTCCACAGGCTCCTCCACAGGGTGAGGGCCCGAGGGATTGCGGCCGCGAGGGGCAGTGCCTAGGTTTGCCGACAGACGAGGCCCCCGGGCCCGTCGAGGGAGATCCGCAAGGGGAAGGCGGGTGTCTGTCGGCGGACACGGGGGCTTCGGCTTCGTCAGTGGCTTGGGCTCTCAGTGGCCGCGGAACCGGGGCGCGCGCTTCTCGCGGCTGGCGCGGATCCCCTCCTGCAGGTCCTCGGTGGCCAGCGTGATCGGCTGGGCCATCGCCTCCCACTGCAGCGCGGACTCCAGGTCGCGGTGGCCACCGTCGAGGAGCGCGAGCTTGGTCAGGCGGGTGGCGATGGGCGCCGTGGCCGCCACCCCGGCCGCGATGGCCAGCACCTCCTCGCGGAAGGTGGCCGGGTCGAGGACCCGGGAGACCAGGCCCAGGCGCAGCGCCTCGTCGGCGTCCACCACCCGCCCGGTGAGGAGCAGGTCGCGGGCGTGGGCCTCGCCGACCACCTCGGGCAGGAGGTGGGTGCCGGCCATGCCGGCGTGCATGCCCAGCTTGACGAAGGGCACGCCGAGCTTGGCCCCCGCCGCGGCGTACCTGAGGTCGCAGGCGAGCGCCAGGCAGAGCCCCGCCCCGATCGCGGCTCCGTTGACCGCCGCGATGGTCGGGACCTCCAGCGTGCGGATGGAGAGCCAGGCGCGGTAGAAGGGCAGCATCCGGCTGCGGAGCTGGTCGACGGTGGCGTCGGGCTCGCTGGCGATCCACGAGGTGTTGCCCCCGGAGCAGAACGCCGATCCCTCGCCGGTCACCACCACCGCGCGCAGGGACCGGTCGGCGGCCAGCTCGGCCACGGCGGCGACCCAGGACGCGGTCATCTCGTCGGACATGGCGTTGCGCATGTCGGGGTTGTCGAGGGTCACCAGGGCCACGCCGTCGGAGGGCCGCTCGACGCGCAGGTGGGTGTAGGTCGGCATGCGCGCACCCTACTGACGGGCTGCGCCGGCCCGCTGTGAGCCGTTCCACCTCCTCCAGGGCCCGGATCGGCCGAATCCGCCGCGCCGGGGACGTGTCGGGCGTGGGGCGGGGCGTGGAGTACGGTCGAGACGGCTCGAGGACCCGTTCCCAGAGCCTCCGGCGGGCTTCCCCCCGGCCCAGCAGCTGGGCAGGACCCCCCGCCGCGACGACCGGAGATGGACATAGGCAAGGAGGCCGTCATGGCGGAGACCTGGAGCGGCGAGTTCTACTGCGTGAAGTGCAAGGAGAAGCGCGAGGCGGAGGGAGAGGTTCGGGTCAACGACAAGGGCACCCGGATGGCCAAGGCCGTCTGCCCCGTCTGCGGCACCAACCTGAACCGCATCCTCGGCAAGGCCTGAGCGGCTCGCCCCAGACGTCACAGCACGGCGCCCCCGGTCCGTCCGGGGGCGCCGTTCGTCCGTCCGGGCCTGTGGAGGGCGGCCGCGCGGCCCGGGCACCGCGTGTGACTCTGGCTCCATGACCTGGCTCCTGCGCGCGGGGGTGGGGCTGGCCCGCCGCGACGCCGACCACCTCCAGCTCGGGGTCGACCCGCCGCTGGCCCTGACCCTCCCCGACGTCCCCGCCGTGCGGCTGCTGCTGGTGGAGCTGGCCCACGGCGCCCCGCTCAGCACCCTCGACGCGGTGACCGCCCCGGCCCTCGAGGCGCTGGTCGCCGCCGGGCTGGCCGTGCCCTCCGACGAGCAACCGGCACTCCGGGCCCGCCGCGGGCGCTGCGTGGTGCACGTCGAGGCACCGGGCAGCGCGGTGGCCGAGGTGGTGCGCCGGCTCGGCGAGGCCGGGCTCACGGTCACCCCCGACCGGGCGCGGGCGACGGTCGCGCTGGTCTGGAGCGAGGGAGAGCCGCCGCGCTCCGCGCTCGACGAGTGGATGCAGCGCGGCACCCCGCACCTCCTGGTCCGCGAGGGCGCCGACGGCCCGGTGCTCGGCCCCTACGTCTCGCCGGGCGACACCGCCTGCCTGCGCTGCGTCGACGCCCACCTCGGCGAGGCGGACCCCCGCCGCGCGCTGGTCGTCGAGCAGGTCGCCGCCTCGGCGCCGCTGCGTCGTCTGGAGCCGGACCCGACCACCCGCGCCCTGGCGTCGGCCTGGGCGGTCCGCGACCTGGTCTCCGCGGCCGAGGGCCGGCTCCCGGCCACCTGGTCGGCCACCGTGGCGCTCGGGGTGCTGCCTCCGGTCCTGACGCCCTACCGCCGGCACCTCCACTGCGGCTGCGCCTGGGCCGAGGACCTGGTCGACCGGGCGGGCTGAGCACCCGGCGAGGTGGCGGGGTCCAGCAGCCCCGGAATCACCAGTACTCGCTGTCGAGCTTGCCCTCCATCGACCGCAGGTGCTCGCGCGAGCAGGTGTCGCAGTAGCTGCGGGTCCGCCCACCCTCGACCGAGGTGGTCCACGTGAGCGTCTTGGCCTCGTCGGCCTCCTGGCGCCCGCAGAAGTCGCAGGTCCTCACGGGGACCGAACCTACTCCGTGCGCAGCGAGCTGCAGGAGCAGAAATGACGACACCGGGCACGACCGTGGTGGTCGTGCCCGGTGCCGTTGTCGTCACCCGCGATCAGGGTGTCCCCGCAGAGGCCGCTGACAGGCGGCATCCCGTGAGGTCTTACAGAGCGCGGGCGAGGGCGAGTCGCGCCTGCTGCGCTGCCTGCTCAGCCCGGCGGCTGAGACGGCGGGCACGGGCCAGCTGGTGGCCGCGCCGCAACTGTTGCGCCTCTCCCAGGCGCGCGGACATCTGTGCGCGCGCCAGGTTCTCGTTCATGAGATTCATCTCGGTGCTCCTGGTCATGTAGGTCTGGTTCATCGGTGTGGTGTGGTCCTTCTCGGAAAGGGATGCGGCCGTCTGGTGACGGTCACTCATGGGTGGGCGGAGGCTGCTTACGCGGCCACCTCGTTCTTGCGGGGACGGCCACGCGGACGCTTGCGGGGGACGACGATGCCCTGGATGAAGAGCTGTCCACCCCAGACGCCCCACGGCTCGCGACGCTCGATCGCGCCGTCGAAGCACATGGCCCGGACCGGGCAGTCGATGCAGAGCTCCTTGGCGTACTCCACGTCGCTGGGCGACTCGGCGAACCAGAGCTCCGGGTCGTTCACCCGGCACGGCAGGGTCGCCTCGTCCACCTTGCCCGCCTCGTCGTGGAGGTTGCCCAGAGTCGGCTGGTCGGTGCGGTCGAGAATGCTGATGGTCATGTTTGTTTCACCTCCTCTGCTCACCTTGATCGCGGTTGTCGGTGTGCTGGTCTTCGGTGGACCCGGTGCAGTTCTGGAACTCATCTGAGAAACAGAAAGGCCGCGGATCCCTTGCGGGTTCCGCGGCCTGGAGGCTGCCGATCAGCTGATCTCTCAGCTGGGCGGTGGACTCCAGGCGGTGGGACCCGGGACGTAGGCGATGAGGCCCATGTCACCCGTGGTGGCGGTCGCCTGCTCGCGCACGACAGCAGTCATGACGGAGCCGGCAGTGGCCGTCCGGAAGGCGCGGCCGCACACGGGCATGCCAAAACCGGACGGGATCGAAACCGCCTTGTGGATGGTGTTGGTGTTCATCTGGGCCACCTCCTTCACTTCTTCTGGCGCCGGGCTTGTCAGACCCGCGGTGCGCTGGATGTCTTCGGATGAGCAAGGTACCGCTGGGGCGCGGTAAGGGGCAATCGATTTTATGGGTATTTCTCCACTATTTTCTGCCAGCCGGCGCGGAGCGTCAGCCGACGAGCTGGAGCAGCTCCTCGCCGTACTTCTGCAGCTTCTCCTTGCCCACGCCGCTGACCTTGAGCAGCTCGCGGGTGGACTGCGGCCGGCGGGTGGCGATCTCCTCGAGCGTGGCGTTGCTGAAGACCATGAACGCCGCGATCTCCTCGTCGCGGGCCCGCTCGGTGCGCCACTGCCGCAGCCGCTCGAACAGGTCCTCGTCGTAGGGCGCCGGGCAGTCGGCACACCGGCGGCGCGCCTTGTCCGCGGCGGTCTGGAGCGGCCGGCCGCACTCCAGGCACATCCGGGCGCCCTTGGTCCGGGCCGCCTTGGGCGCCGGCTGGGCGTCCTGGGGCAGCAGCGGGAGCAGGAACCGCGAGGGCTTGCGGGAGCCGCGGCCGCCGGGGTTGCGGGCCAGGGCCCAGGAGAGCGCGAGGTCGACGCGGGCCCGGGTCATGCCGACGTAGAGCAGGCGGCGCTCCTCCTCGACCTGGGCGGGGGTCTCGGCGTAGGTGATGGGCAGGGTGCCGTCCTGGAGCCCGCAGAGGAACACGGTGTCCCACTCCAGCCCCTTGGCGGCGTGGAAGGTGGCCAGGGTGACGCCGTCGGCGACCGGGGCGTGCTGCTCGGAGGCCCGTCGGTCGAGGTCGTCGACGAAGGCGGCGAGCGTGCCGCCCGCGGCGGAGAACTCCTGGGCCTGGTCCATCAGGGCCTGCCAGGACTCCCAGCGGTCGCGGGTCTGGCCGCGCGCCGAGGGCGCCTCCGGGGTCCAGCCCATGCCCGAGAGCGTGGCCCGCACGGTCTCGAGGACGTCCTCCCCCTCGCCCGAGCGCGCCGCCCCGCGGATGCGGGTGACCGCCTCGCGCACCTCGGCCCGCTCGAAGAAGCGCGCGGCGCCCCGGATGACGTAGGGGATGCTCCGGGCGGACAGCGCCTCCTCGAAGGACTCGGACTGCGCGTTGATGCGGAACAGCACCGCGACCTCGCCGAGCTCGCGGCCCTGGTTGCGCAGCTGCAGCGCGCGGGCGGCGACCGCCTCGGCCTCGGCCACCTCGTCGGGGTGGGCCAGGTAGGTGACCTCGGGGCCGGCGGGCTTCTGCGCGCGCAGGGCGACGCCCTGGCTGGGCGTGCCCGACAGCAGCGTGTTGGCCGCCTCCACCACCTGCGGGGTGGAGCGGTAGTTGCGGACCAGCTCGACCGAGGTGGTGCCCGGGAACTTGGCCGGGAAGTCGCGCAGGAAGTCGGCGTTGGCGCCGGCGAAGGAGTAGATCGTCTGGGCCGGGTCGCCCACGACGCACAGCTCGTCGCGCCCGCCGAGCCAGAGGTCGAGCAGCGCCGACTGCAGCGGGGAGACGTCCTGGTACTCGTCGACGACGAACCACTTGTACTGGCGGCGGACCTGGGCGGCCACCCGCTCGTCCTCGGCCAGCATCCCGGCGGTCAGCAGCAGCACGTCCTCCATGTCCATCCGGCCCTGGTCGCGCTTGACCTCCTCGTAGGCCTCGAAGACGTGGCCGACCACCTCGGGGCTCTGCCCGGTCACGGTGCGGCCGCGGGCCGTGGCCACCTCGGCGTACGACGCCGGACCGACGTTGCTGACCTTGGCCCACTCGATCTCCGAGGCGAGGTCGCGCAGGAGCGCCTGGTCGCTGTTGAGCCGCTGGCGCCGGGCCGCGGAGGCCACCAGGCCCAGCTTGGACTCGATGAGCTGCGGGAGCTCGGTGCCCTGGACGTGGGGCCAGAAGTAGCGCAGCTGGCGCAGCGCGGCGGAGTGGAAGGTCCGGGCCTGGACGCCCCCGGCGCCGAGGCCGCGCAGACGGCTCCGCATCTCCCCCGCCGCCCGGGTGGTGAAGGTGACCGCGAGGACCTCGGAGGGCGCGTAGACGCCGCTGGCCACGCCGTGCGCGATGCGGTGGGTGATCGCCCGGGTCTTGCCGGTGCCGGCCCCGGCCAGCACGCGCACCGGGCCGCGCAGGGCCTCGGCCACGAGGCGCTGCTCGGGGTCGAGGGCGGCGAGCAGGTCGGGGGCCTCAGGCGGCACGGAACAACTCCCGGGTCAGAATGGTTGGACAGGGTGCAGCGGGCGACGACCGCACGCCGATCACGATAGAGGCCGGAGGGGACAGTCCCAGATGAGCCAGTTCACGATGTACAGCACGCCGTGGTGCGGGTACTGCCACCGGCTGAAGAGCCAGCTCGACCGCGAGGGCATCGACTACGACGTCGTCGACATCGAGCAGCAGCCGGAGGCCGCGCAGATCGTCGAGTCGGCCAACAACGGCAACCAGACCGTCCCGACGCTGGTCTACAGCGACGGCACCGCCCAGACGAACCCCTCGTTGGCGCAGGTCAAGGAGAAGCTGGCCTCGCTGGTCGCCTGACCGGCCGGCCCTCACCACTGACCGGGGAGCGGCCCGCCGTACCAGTGCTCGACGAGTGAGCGGCTGATCGAGACGCCGCCGGGGAGCACCAGCTGCCCGGCCTCCGCCTGGGCCTTCATCTCGGCGCGCGTGAACCACCGCGCGTCCTCGATCTCGTCGTTGTCGACGTTGATGTCCTCGGACACCGCGCGACCGACGAAGCCGAGCATGAGGCTGGCGGGCAGCGGCCAGGGCTGGTTGCCGAAGTACTCGACCTCGCCCACGACGACGCCGACCTCCTCGTGCACCTCCCGGCGCACGGCGTCCTCGAGCGTCTCTCCCGGCTCGCAGAAGCCGGCCAGGGTCGAGAACCTGCCCTCGGGCCAGACGGCCTGCCGCCCGAGGAGGCAGCGCTCGTCCTCGCTGCCGGGCTCGCCGGAGGCCACGACCATGATCACGGCCGGGTCCGTGCGGGGGAACGTCACGTGCCCGTTGGCGCAGGCCAGCTCGTGGCCGGCGGCGCGGGGCGAGAGGGGCTCGCCGCAGCGCGGGCAGAACCTGGTCACCCACAGCCACTCCGCCAGCCCGAGGGCGTGGAAGACAAGCGGCGCCGCCGCCCCGGCCGCACCCTCGGCGTCCGTGCCGGCCAGCCGCGGCAGCAGCCCCCGCAGCGGGAACCACTCGTCGGCGGCCGCCTGGGCCGCCTCCGCGCCGGTGACCGCGGCGAACCACGCCCGCCCGTCCCGCTCGCCCAGCAGCACCCGGGTGCCGTCCGGCGCCTGGTCCGGCGCGACCCACTCCACCGCGCCGTCGACCGGCCGGATCCGGGTGCCGGAGACCACGAGGACGCGCGTCTCCGGGTCGGCCCACCGCTCCTCGAGCCAGGCCTCGTCCTTGCGTCGGACACCGAGCCGGTCGTGGGCGCCGGAGGCCATGCGCTCGTGCGGGTACTCCACCCCGCTGACGTTAGTCTGCGGCCAGTGAGCACCCACATCGGAGCCGCTGCCGGCGAGATCGCCCCCGTCGTCCTCTTCCCGGGCGACCCGCTGCGCGCGAGGTGGATCGCCGAGACGTTCCTCGACGACGCCCGCTGCTACACCGAGGTGCGGGGCATGCTCGGCTTCACCGGCACCTGGCGCGGGCAGCGGGTCTCCGTGCAGGGCTCGGGCATGGGCCAGCCCTCGATGGCGATCTACGCCACCGAGCTGTTCCGCGAGTACGACGTGCAGTCGCTCATCCGCGTCGGCTCGGCCGGTGCGCTGACCGAGAAGGTGAAGGTCCGCGACATCGTCATCGCCTCCGGCGCCTGCACCGACTCCGGCATGAACCGGGTCCGCTTCGAAGGCCTGGACTACGCGCCCGTCGCCGACTGGTCGCTGCTGTCGGCCGCCGCTGCGGCGGCGGGGCCCCGGGACGACGTCCACGTCGGCCTGATCTTCAGCGGCGACTCGTTCTACCCGGCCCGCCCCGAGCTGATGGCGCGGATGGTCGAGCACGGCGTCCTGGCCATCGAGATGGAGGCCTCGGCGCTGTACACGATCGCCGCCGGCCACGGCCGGCGCGCCCTGGCCATCTGCACCATCTCCGACCACATCGTGACCGGCGAGGAGACCACGGCGCAGGAGCGCGAGCAGACCTTCGGCGACATGGTGGAGATCGCGCTGGCGGCCGGGCTCGGCGCTCCGGGGAGCGGTGGGTGAGCAACCGCCGTCCACAGGGCCGACCTGGGGAGCGGTGGGTGAGCAACGTCCCTCCCCGTGGACAACGGGTGCTGGGCCACCGCTCCTCGGGAGCCGCCCCTGGGAGCGGTGGGTGAGCAACGTCCCTCCCCGTGGACAACGGGTGCTGGGGCACCGCTCCTCGGACTAAACCCGGCCGGTCCGGGCGTTCCCCCAGCGTGGAGGTCCTCGACGCGGTGGTCATCGGCGCGGGACAGGCCGGCCTGTCGACGTCGTACCACCTGCAGCGTCGCGGGATCGAGCACGTCGTCCTCGACGCCGACGAATCGCCGGGTGGCGCGTGGCAGCACCGCTGGGACTCCCTCACCGTCCACGACGTGCACGGCATCGCGGCGCTG
>CAZEPK010000093.1:14603-14820 GCA_964514085.1 uncultured Nocardioides sp. | reverse complement strand
GGACCGCCAGCTCGACCACCCATGTGGCCAGGTGGTCGCCGGTGGCCATCCGCTTGCCCTGGAACTCCACGGTCCCGGGGGCCAGGCCGGTCGCCCAGCGGCGTACGCCGTCGGCGGCGCGCTCCAGCAGGCGCACCGACGAGACCGGCCGGTCGTGAGCACCGGCCACGCGGCGCAGCCACAGGACGTGCGGGACCGGGTCGGCGTCACGGTCGTC
>CAZEPK010000093.1:0-14593 GCA_964514085.1 uncultured Nocardioides sp. | reverse complement strand
CGGGGTGCCCGGCCCAGTACGACGCCGCGTCGTGGTCGGCGTCCTCGTCGGTCGGCGCGGTGCCGACCACCAGCTCCTCCAGCCCCAGCCGGACGTGGGTCACCACCTCCAGGCGGCTCCAGCCGGTGACCCGGGAAGCGGCGAGCAGCTCGAGGTCGGACACCGAGCCGCCCGCCGCCGCGAAGGCGTCGACCTGCGCGACCAGGCGCGCCACCGCCTCGTCGTGCGGGAAGGACAGCGGCCGCACAGGAGCGGGTCAGCGACGCTCGCGGCGCACCCGCCGGCGCAGCTGGAGGATCCGCAGCATGCCGGCGAAGAGCGCGAGGAACAGACCGGCCACCGCGGCGATCAGCAGCGCCACGGCGACGGGCACCTGACCGTCCCAGCCGAGGAAGGAGACCGTGGTGCGTCGGGTGTTCTGCGCGATGAAGATGATCAGCAGCAGCAGCACGACCCCGAGGCCCACCGTCGCCACCCAGACCCCGCTGGTCTTGGACCGGCGCAGCGGGTCCTCACCGACGTCGTGACGGGCCCTGTCGTCGGCCGGACGCGGGTCGGTCGCAAGCGGTTCCTCGGTCATGCCCGGGCCGGTACCCCGCAGACCGGATCCGGCGCAGGGACGCAACGACGTGGTGCTCGCTCGAGCGGCTCCTTTCCGGCGCGCGGGGACTAAGGTGCCTCATGGGACACCCGTGAGACCGTGTCTGCGCCTGGCCATCGTCGACGACTACGCCGTCGTGGTGGCCGGAGTCGCGTCGTTCCTGGCGGCCGAGAACATCGACGTCGTCGAGACGGGGGCCTCCACGACGGTGCTCAGCGACGTCGACGTCGTGCTCTTCGACACCTTCGGGCAGGTCCAGGGCGAGGGCATCGACCTCGAGGACTTCGTCCGCGACAGCGGCGCCAAGGTCGTGGTCTACAGCTGGAACCTGCAGCCCGAGATGATCGCGGAGGCGCTGGCGGGCGGCGCGCGCGGCTACCTGTCCAAGGTGCTCACCGGCCCTGAGATCGTCTCTGCGCTCGAACGGGTGATGAACGGGGAGATCGTCGTCTTCACCGGTGACCACGAGACGAGCGTCGACGGGCCGGGCGACTGGCCGGGACGGGCCGAAGGCCTCTCCCCGCGCGAGGCCGAGATCCTGGCCCTGATCACCCAGGGGCTGACCAACCAGGACATCGCCGACCGGGTGTACCTGAGCATCAACTCCGTGAAGACCTACATCCGCGGCGCCTACCGCAAGATCGGGGTGGAACGACGCTCGCAGGCGGTCCTGTGGTGCGTGGCGCACGGCTTCGAGCCCGACATCCTCCGCAACGTCGACCCCGCGCTCATCCGGCGGCCGCGGCCCTAGGCGGAGGTGCTCCCCCGAACCACCCGATCGAGCCATGGGACCGGACCGGCTGCCGTGGGACCGTCCACCCATGACCACCCGTCAGCGCACCGCGGTCGCCCTGGCCGGTCTGGCCCTGGCGGTCTGCGGCCTCACCCCACCGGCCTCGGCCACGGGCGGCCTCTTCGACAACTGCACCAGGTTCAACCAGAAGTTCCCGCACGGCGTCGGGCGCAAGGGCGCCGTCGACCCCACCTCGGGGACCCCGGTGACGACGTTCGTGCGCTCGAACAAGAAGTACGCCGCGGCCATGGCCAAGAACGACGACCTCGACCGGGACGGCGACAAGATCGACTGCGAGAAGGCCTGATCCGGGCTGTCGGTCCGCTGCCGGGGCTAGATCGGCCGCAGCTCGTCGGCGTACGACAGGCTGACCCGCTTGAGGGTGCCGTCGTCGTCGACGCGGTACTGGCCCATCCGCCACAGCGGGGGGCTGTAGGCGTGCACCGAGATCGAGCCCTGCACGGCGCCGTTGAGGCGGTGGATGTGGTCGGGCCCGAAGGAGAACGACTCACCGGAGGGCACGCGGCGGTCCCGGGCGCCTTCGGCGAGGGTGAGGTTGTTCTCGGCCAGCTCGCCGGAGACCACCGAGACCGCGCCGGAGGAGACGTCGTGGTCGTGCCAGCCGGTGTCGTTCTCGGGGGTCCAGCACAGCAGCCAGACGTCGACGTGGTGGTCGCGGTGGAGGGAGGCGTAGACCCGCTCGTCGGAGTCGAAGGCGACGTGGTGCGCCCACTCCTCGGGGTGGGCGGCGACGTGGTTGGCCAGCGCCTCCAGCTCGGCGGGATCGAGGTCGCGGTCGGTCGGGACGCCGGCGCGGTCGGTCCAGCTCAGCTCGCGAACTGCCATGGGTGTTCTCCTGCTTCTACCTCGGGGAAGGTCCGCCCCAGCAAGCGGGCGGGGTTGGTGACGCGGACCGCCTGGGTGGCGGCCTCGCCGAAGAGCTCGGCCAGCGGCTGGGCGTAGGGACGGTCGGAGCCGAGCACCAGTGCGTCGATGCCGAGCACCCGGACCACGGCGTCGAGCGCGCGCGGGCCGTAGCCGGAGGAGTCCACGTAGAGCCCTGGGTCCACGGGCTGCGGCTCGCCGCCCCGGATCACGTGCCGCTCGTGGTGCACCGGCGCCAGTCCGGCCGCGGCGGCGAAGACCACGCGGAGCGTCGGGAACGACGCGCGTCCCGAGAAGGCGCTCCACGCCCACCACGCAGCGGTGAGCTGGGCGGTGTAGCCCACGACCGCCGGCCACCAGCCCGGGACGTCGCGGTCCGCGGCGGTCCGCGGGACCGGTCCGGGGTGGACCAGGACCGGCGCGCCCGCCGCCTCGGCCACCGCGAGCAGCGGGCCGAGCCGCTCCCAGGCGGCCGGGGCCAGCAGCTGCGTGGCCGGGAGCTGGACGCCGATGAAGCGCGGGTCGCCGAGGAGGGTGGCCAGCTCCTCGAGGTCGGGCTCGGCGGCAGGCACCGAGGCCCAGGCCCGGAAATGCCCGGGCAGTGCGGCCGCGCCGCGGTGCCAGGCCCGGATCAGCGGGGCCGCGTCGCGTCGCGGCAGCGACTCGATGCCCAGGGGCGCCGACAGACTGAGACAGGCCAGGCCCACGCCGGCCTCGCGGTCGAGCGCGACCCGGGCCTGCGCGTCGTGGTCCGCGGGGTCGACGACGTACGCCGGCTCGCCCTCGGTGTGCAGCGTCCACCCCCGGAGGTACGGCGCCCGCGTGCGGGCCCGGAGCCGGTCCACGAGCTCGTCGGGCCACAGGTGCTGGTGCACGTCGATCACGGTGCCGGCCACCCGACCCTCCTTTCGGCTTGTCACGTTTGTCTAGCGAATTGCTGGACTATTGAAGCACAGAGCCGACGCGGGCGCCGTCAACCGCGCCGATCTGGAGATGCTCGACCCCCCGCTGACGCGCTAGGGGTCCGTGCGCGGGCCCATGGCCCCGCGGAGGAGGCCGTCGAGCTGGGAACCGGCCGGGGCCACCTGCTCGGCGAGCATTCCCTCCATCTCGGCCCGGCGGTCCCCCCACGACCTCGTGTAGCAGGCCCGGGCGTAGAGGACGAACGGCCACAGCTCGTCGAGGGGGTCGCGCACGGTGAGCAGCCCGCGGAGCGCGACCTTCGCGGCGTCCTGCTCCGCGCGGGCGACGGCCACGAGCACCTCGGCCACCCAGACCGAGATCCGGGCGCGCGGTGACACCCACCCGCCGGTGGCCGGGGCGGCTGCGGCGGCGGCCAGCCACTGCGCGGCCTCGTCGACCTCGCCGAGGACGGCCAGGTTCATGGCCAGGTGGGCCGCGGAGTGCCGGGCGGAGCCGATGTTGCCCGAGACGTCGGCGGTCTCGGCGGCCCAGCGGAACGGCTCGACCGCACCGGAGAGGTCGCCGGCCAGCTCGTGCATCAGGCCGCTGAGCAGGAAGCTGGTCGCGAGCAGGTCCTCCACCTCGCTCCGGTCGTCCGCCCGGGCCTGGCGGGCCAGGGCGCAGAGCCGTCGCCCCGCCGCCAGCGCGTCGTCGATCCGGCGCGCCCGGCGCAGGCCGAAGACCTGCACCAGCGCGAGGTTGAGGGCGGTCCGGGCATCGCGCGGGAGGTGAGCGGGGATCGTCGGGTCGGGTGCGCGCCGGGCCCACTCGTCGGTCTTGCCCGGCGGGATCAGGGCGAGCTGCCGCACGCCGTGCGGGTAGTCGTCGGGGTCCTCGAACCACCCGGGCGGCGCGGCGCGGAAGAAGTCGGCCAGGGCCGCGTGGCGGTAGACGATCAGGGGCAGCCAGGCCCGCCCGAGCACCTCGCGGGCCACGGCCTCGTCGCCCGCGGCGAGCACGTGGTCGAGCGCGACGTCCGGCTCGCGCCGGGTCACGTACCACCTGGCCAGCTCGGCGTCCGCCACCCGGTCGTGCTCGGTGGCCAGCAGGTCGCGCAGCGCGGCCCGCACGGCGTCCGGCCAGCGGTACGCCGCCCCGCCGCCCTCGTCCTCGCGCGCGAGGAACCCGAGGCGGGCCAGCCGCTCGAGCAGGTCCTCGACCTCCGGCTCGGGGCGGTGGAGCACCACCGCGGCGGACCCCGCACTCAGCAGGACGGGGCGGACCAGCCCGGCCAGCAGCGCGCGCTCCTCGCCGGTGAGCTCCTCGGCCACCCAGCCGACCAGCAGCTCGCGCGCGACCTCGACCGCGACCTCGAGCGGGTCCTCCCCGTCAGGAGCGGCGAGCACCGCCCGGCCGACCTGGCGGGCCAGCCGGGCCCAGCCGCCGACGGCGCGGGCCAGCTCCTCGAGCCGGTCCCCGCGCCGGGCCAGTCCCAGTCCGGTCCAGAGGTCGATGACCTGCTCCTCGCCCAGACGCAGCGCCTCGCCGTCGACGCAGTGCGCGTGCCCTGCGAGCCGGTCCAGGACCGGGTCGGGCGCCAGGCCCACCCGGGCACAGACCACGACCCGCGACCCGTCGGTGCGGGCGAGCAGGTCGTCGACGAGCTCGTCGGTCAGGACCACGTCGTCGAGGTGCACCACCTCCCGCTCGCGGGTGGCCGACCACAGCCTGACCAGGGTCGTCGCGCCGAAGCCGGCGGGCGCCCGCACCAGGAAGGTCTCCGCCGGCGCGTCCAGCTCCTCCAGCGGCCGCTGCACGAGGACGAGGCGGTCGCCGGCGGGCTCGTACCAGGCCGCGCCGGCACCGCCGGCACCCCGGACGAGCCGTGCCTCGTCGCGCGCGTGCATCCCCGGACGACCTCTTCCCCCGTGGTCGCCCCGGACGAGCGACCGGTCCCACCGTACGAGCACGCCTTCCACCGGCGCGGCGCTTCGGAGCGATTCAGCCTCCGAGCAGGGTCAGCCCCGCGCGCACCGGCGTCCGGCGTACGGCGCGCGCCAGCGTGGTCCGGCCGCCGGTGATGCGGGCGAACTGCTGCCACCCGAGCGGCGTGGACCGGATCAGCTCGTGGAAGGCCCAGGGCCGCTTCTCGAAGGCGCGCAGGCAGCGCTCACCGGCGGCCATCTCGGGCAGCAGGTCCTCCGCGAGGCCAGCGCGGTAACGCTCCACGACACCGGACGGACCGGCCGCCGCAGCCTTGCCGGCCAACGCGCCGGAGCGCGTGGCGAAGGAGATGCCCTCGCGCGTCCAGGGTTCCAGGAGCCCGGCGGCGTCACCGGCCAGCAGGACGCGACCCCGGCCGAGCGGGGAGTCCGGCGTCCGGCACCGGGTCAGGTGGCCGGAGTCGTGCACGACGCGCTGGCGCTCCAGCCCGACCCAGCGCACCAGGTCGCGCAGGTAGCGACGGGTCGCCTCGCCCGCGCCGCGGGCCGCGATCACGCCCACGGTCAGGGTGTCGCCCTTGGGGAAGACCCACCCGTAGGAGCCGGGGATCGGACCCCAGTCGAGGTGCACCCGGTCGGCCCACTCCTCAGCGAGCGCGCCGGCCTCCAGCTCGAGCTCCAGCCCCAGGTCGACGTGCGCCAGCCGGACGCCGACCTCGCGGGCCAGCCGGCTCGACGTGCCGTCCGCCGCGATGACGACCGCCGCGCGGAGCGGGCCGGCGTCCGTCTGGACCACGTCGTCGCTGACCGACCGGACCTGGCACGGCGCACGCACCTCGGCACCGGCCGCCGCCGCCTGCTCGAGCAGCCAGGTGTCGAGCTCGGCCCGGGTGACCATCTGCAGGCAGGGCTCCGCCACCACGCGGGTCCGCCGACGGCCGCCCCGCAGCGACAGCGAGATCCGCGTGATGGCCGCCCGGGTCGGCGGCGCCCCGGGGAGCGCCGCGAGCGAAGGGCCGATCAGCCCGCCGCCGCAGGTCTTGTAGCGCGGGAACGCCGCCCGGTCGAGCACCACGACCCGCGCACCGGCGGCCGCCGCCACCCGCGCCGCGGACGACCCGGCCGGTCCCGCGCCCACCACCGCGACGTCGTACTCCTCCACGGTGTCTTTCTACCCCGGCGAGCTTCGGCCTGGATGTCCCCGACGACGCGAGCTTCGCTCGCAACAGCCTCCGGTCGCTCGCTGACGCTCGCACCGGGGCTGTCGTCGTGGCCACCAGACCGATCGCCGGGCGCCTCGCTGCGCGAGGAAAGACCGGGTCGCTGCGCTCCCACCACATCCACACGTGACCGAGCAAGTGCGCTGACTCGCCTGCGATCGCGGGCGCCTGGCTCGCTGCACTCGCCTCGGCGCAGTCGTCACGGCCATGGGGCCGATCGCCGGGAGCGCGGGCTTCGCCCGCAAAGACCGGGTCGCTTCGCTCCCATCACGTGGCTGGCGACCGGGGTGACGTAGCGCTCCCAACCCGGCGTCGGTCAGGAGTTGGTGGTGGGAGCGGAGCGACCCGGCTTGTCCGAGCGCAGCGAGGCGCCCGGCGATCGGCCTGGTTGCCCCGACGACAGCCCCGGTGCGAGCGTCAGCGAGCGACCGGGGGCTGTTGCGAGCGAAGCTCGCGTCGTCGGGGACATCCAGGCCGAATTTGCCGGGGTATCAGACAGCAGCCATGACCGGCACCGTCGTGGCGCCCTTGGCGGTGGTGAGCCAGACCCGAGCGCCCTCCTCGACCCCGGTGTTGCGGGCCAGGGTGCGGGTCATGGTGACCAGCACGTCGGAGCCGTCCTCGGTGGTGACGGTGACCCGCACCTCGAAGCCGACCCGCAGGATCCGGGTGACGGTGCCGGCGGTCGAGCCGAGCACGCCCGGGCTCATCGACACGTCGATGTCGTGCGGGCGCACGGTCTGGCCGGCCAGGTCGGTCGTCTCGCCGAGGAAGCGCATGACGAAGTCGTTGGCAGGCTTGTCGTAGAGGGTGTCGGGGCTGCCGACCTGCTCCACCCGGCCGTCGTTGATGACCACGATCTCGTCGGCGACCTCGAGGGCCTCCTCCTGGTCGTGGGTCACGAAGATCGTGGTGGTGTGCACCTCGTCGTGCAGCCGGCGCAGCCAGTCGCGCAGCTCCTTGCGCACCTTGGCGTCGAGCGCGCCGAACGGCTCGTCGAGCAGCAGCACGCTCGGCTCCACAGCCAGTGCGCGGGCCAGGGCCATGCGCTGGCGCTGGCCACCCGAGAGCTGGGAGGGCATCCGGTCACGGAACTGCGAGAGGTGCACCAGCTCCAGCAGCTCGGCGACCCGCTTGTCGATCTCGGCCCTGGGCCGCTTGCGGATCTCGAGGCCGAACGCGACGTTCTTGGCCACCGACATGTGCTTGAACACCGCGTAGTGCTGGAAGACGAAGCCCACGTTGCGCTTGCGCGCGGGCAGGTTCGTGGCCTCCCGGCCCTCGATGGTCACCGTGCCGCTGTCGGCCTGGTCCAGCCCGGCGATGATCCGCAGCAGCGTCGACTTGCCGCCACCCGAGGGCCCCAGGAGGGCGGTGAGCTGCCCGGTGGGCAGCGAGACGGTGACGTCGTCGAGCGCGACGAAGTCGCCGAAGGTCTTGGTCAGACCGGAGACGTCGATGCTCATGGGTTCTCCTTCTTGAGGGCGGCGGTGGCGGTGGCCCCGCCCTTCTTCTCGTCCTTGGGGCGCAGCAGCGCCACGATGATCAGGCACACGACCGCGGCCGCCACGAGCATGAACGAGACGGCGTAGGCCGTCTGCTGCTCGAAGTTCTGGTACTTCTGCTGCACCAGGACCGGTGCCGTCGTGGTCTCGCCGCTGATGTTGCCGGCCACGACCTTGACCGCGCCGAACTCACCCAGCGACCGGGCCATGCTGAGCACGACGCCGTAGACGACGGCCCACTTGATGCCGGGCAGGGTGATCCGCCAGAAGGTCTGCCAGGCGTTGGCGCCGAGGCTGTTGGCCGCCTGCTCCTGGTCGTTGCCCATGTCCTCGAGGACCGGCACGACCTCGCGGATCACCAGGGGCAGGGCCACGAACGTGGTGGCCATGATCATGCCCGGCTTGGCGAAGATGACCTGGATGCCGTGGGCGTCCAGGGTCTGGCCGAACCAGCCGTAGCGCGGGTTGTAGACCAGGATCAGCGCCAGCCCGACCACGATCGGCGAGACCGCGAGCGGCAGGTCGATGAGGGCCGAGAGCACCCGCTTGCCCGGGAACTCGTAGCGGACCAGCAGCAGCGACATGCCCACGCCGAAGAGCAGGTTGATGACCACCGCGAAGAGCGCGATGGTCGCCGAGAGCTGCAGCGCGTGCGTCACGTCGGGGTCTCCGAGCGCGTCGGTGAAGGCCTGCGTGCCGCCCTCGAACGTACGCCGCACGATCAGCGCGCTGGGCCAGCCGACCAGGAAGAACAGGTAGCCGACGACCAGCAGCCGCAGCACCCACTTCAGGGCCGGGCTGCCCACCCCGACGACGGTGGACTGGGAGCTAGCCACGGCGTGCCAACCTCCTCTGGATCAGGTCGAAGACCACGATGGCGACCAGCGCGATGAGCAGCAGGATGGTCGCGACGGCGGCCGCCGACTGGGGGTTGCCGCCCTCGATCGAGCTGTAGACCCGCACCGAGGCGACCTCGGTGCGGTTCGGCAGGTTGCCGCTGAGCAGCACCAGCGAGCCGTACTCGCTGATGGCCCGGGCGAAGGAGAGCGTCGCGCCCGCGAAGATGGCCGGGGCCAGCGTGGGCAGCACGATGCGGCGGAACGTCGTGGCGCGGGAGGCGCCGAGGGACGCCGCGGCGTCCTCGACGTCGGTGTCCATCTCCTCCAGCACCGGCTGCACCGTCCGCACCACGAACGGCACGGTCACGAAGGCCAGGGCCAGGAACACCGCCTTGCGGGTGTTGTTCCACTCCAGGCCCAGCGGGCTCTCCGCGCCGTACAGGGAGAGCAGCACCAGGCCGGCCACGATCGTGGGCATCGCGAAGGGGATGTCGATGACGAGGTCGATGAGCTTCTTGCCGGGGAACCGGTCGCGGACCAGCACCCAGGCGATGATCGTGCCCATCACGATGTTGACGGCCGTGACGCCGAGCGAGCTCAGCACCGTCAGCTTGAGGGCGTTGAACGTCTGCTTGTTGGTCAGCGCGTCCGTGAAGGTGCCGAACCCGTCCTCGCCGGCGGTCCACACCACCGCGGTGAGCGGGATCAGCACGAGCAGGCTGAACCAGATCATGTTGACGCCCAGGCCCAGGGCAGAGCCCTTGGTCAGGGTGTGCCGCGAGGCCGGCCGACGCACGCGCGTCGGCCGGCCCCCCGCGACACTGGCGGTCGCAGTCGACATCTGTCCTACTGCCCGGCCTCGGCCTGGATCTTGGTCAGGATGCCGTCGTTCTCGTCGAAGAACTTCGTGTTGGCGTCGGCCCAGCCGCCGAAGTCACCGTCGATGGTGAGCAGCGTGCCCGGCGCCGGGAAGGGGTCGCTCGGGTCGTTGGCGCCCTCGACCTCGAGGTCACCGACGTCGGTCAGCGGGCGGTAGCCGGTCTCGGCGTACAGCTTCTGGCCGTCCTCGCTCTTCTGGAAGTCCAGGAAGTCCTGGGCCGCCTTGGGGGCGTCCTTCAGCACGGCGCACGCGTTGTCGATCGAGAGGGTCTCGTCGGGGATCACGTAGTCGAAGTCCTGGCCGCTCTGGCGGGCGAGGATGGCCTCGTTCTCGTAGGAGAGGAGGACGTCGCCGGTGCCGCTGGTGAACGCCGTGGTGGCGTCGCGACCGCTGTCGGGCAGGGCGGCGACGTTGCCGAAGAACTTGGTCATGTAGTCCTGGGCCGCCTCGTCGCTGCCGCCCTCGTCCTTGGCCGCGCCGTACGCCGCGAGCAGGTTCCACTTGGCCGAGCCGGAGGAGGCCGGGTTCGGCGTCACGATGCCCACGCCGGACTCGATCAGGTCGTTCCAGGACTCGATGCCCTTGGGGTTGCCCTTCTGGACCACGAAGACCACGACGGAGTTCGTGCAGATGCCCTTGGTGTCGTTGTCCTTCCAGTCGTCGGCCACGAGGCCGGCGTCGACCAGGCGGGTCACGTCGGGCTCGAGTGACAGGTGGACCTCGCTGGCCTTGGCCCCGGCCACGACGGCACGCGACTGGTCGCCGGAGGCACCGTAGGACTCCTTGAAGGAGACGTCCTTGCCCTCGTCGGTCTTCTCGAACGCGGAGATGACGCCCTTGTTGGCCTGCTCGAGCACCGAGTAGCCGACGATGTTCAGCGTCGTCCCACCCGAGCCGGAGCCCGAGTCGGAGTCGGAGTCGTCACCGCACCCGCTCAAGGCCAGCACCCCGGCGATGCTCAGTGTCGCCGCAACCTTGATCGTCTTGTTCATTCTTCCTCTGCTCTCTCTGCTGCACCCTTGAGCCGCGCCCGAGATCGCAGCGTTGCTCAGTTATTACGAGCAGACTACTCGACTTAGGTGCCTTGGTGGCAAATGCCCGCAGCGTGGCGCGTGTCACCCATCCGAGGGCAGAGACGAGTGGGGTGCGGGGGGTCGCCGCACTATCGTGGAGCGGGTGCGCCGGGCGCCCTGACGGCAGGACTGGAACGTGTTCCAGCCCTGGCATACCGCGAGTACGATCGAGGGCCGGCGCACCAGCCCAGGCAACGCAGGCAGTGCACACTCAGGAGGGGCCGACAGGTGCCCAAGCAGGTCAAGCAGGTCGACCGGGTCATCATCCGGTTCGCGGGGGACTCCGGCGACGGGATGCAGCTGACCGGCGACCGGTTCACCCAGGAGTCCGCGGCGTTCGGCAACGACCTCGTGACCCTGCCCAACTTCCCAGCCGAGATCCGCGCGCCCCAGGGCACGCTGCCAGGTGTCTCGTCGTTCCAGGTGCACTTCGCCGACCACGACATCCTCACCGCCGGTGACGCCCCCGACGTGCTGGTGGCGATGAACCCGGCCGCGCTGAAGGCCAACCTGGCCGACCTGCCCAAGGGCGCGGCGATCATCGTGGACACCGCCGACTTCACCGCGCGCAACCTGACCAAGGCCGGCTACGCCACCAACCCGCTGGAGACGCTGGGTGACGCCCACGACCAGCTCGGGGACTTCGCGGTCTTCCCGGTCGACCTGACCGGCATGACGGTCGAGGCGGTCAAGGAGTTCGGGCTCTCGCGCAAGGACGCCTCGCGCGCCAAGAACATGTTCGCCCTCGGCCTGCTCTCGTGGATGTACGGCCGCCCGACCGAGACCACCATCGCGTTCCTGCAGAAGCGGTTCGCGAAGGTCGCCGACATCCGCGACGCCAACATCACGGCGTTCAAGGCCGGCTGGAACTTCGGGGAGACCACCGAGACGTTCGTGGTCCAGTACGAGGTGAAGCCCGCGCCGATGGCGCCAGGGGTCTACCGCAACATCTCGGGCAACCTGGCCCTGGCCTACGGCCTGGTCGCCGGTGGGGTGCAGTCGGGGCTGGACCTGCTGCTCGGCACCTACCCGATCACCCCGGCCTCCGACATCCTCCACGAGCTCAGCAAGCACAAGGCCTTCGGCGTCACGACGTTCCAGGCCGAGGACGAGATCGCCGGCATCGGCGCGGCCATCGGCGCCTCGTTCTCCGGCCGGCTCGGCGTGACCTCGACGTCCGGGCCCGGCGTCGCGCTGAAGTCCGAGGCCATCGGGCTGGCGGTGATGACCGAGCTGCCGCTGATCGTCATCGACGTCCAGCGCGGCGGCCCCTCGACCGGCCTGCCGACCAAGACCGAGCAGGCCGACCTGCTGCAGGCGATGTTCGGACGCAACGGCGAGGCGCCGGTGCCGATCGTGGCGCCCCAGTCACCCGGCGACTGCTTCGACGCCGCCGTGGAGGCCATCCGGATCGCGGTCACCTACCGCACCCCGGTGATGCTGCTCTCCGACGGCTACCTGGCCAACGGCTCCGAGCCGTGGCGGATCCCCGAGGTCGACGACCTCCCGACCATCGACCCGGCCTTCGCGACCGAGAAGAACCACCAGCTGCCCGACCAGGTCGGCAAGGACGGCGAGGTGACGCCCGGGGGCAGCGAGTTCTGGCCCTACCTGCGCGACGAGGAGACCCTGGCCCGCCCGTGGGCCATCCCCGGCACGCCGGGTCTGGAGCACCGCATCGGCGGCCTGGAGAAGGGCGACGGGCACGGCAACATCTCCTACGACCCGGCCAACCACGACTTCATGGTCCGCACCCGCCAGGCCAAGGTCGACCGGATCGCCGACTCGCTGCCGCCCCTGGTGGTCGACGACCCGCCGGGCCCGGACGGGCAGACGGCCAAGGTCCTGGTCATCGGGTGGGGCTCCACCTACGGTCCGATCGGCGCCGGCGTGCGTCGGGTCCGCAAGGCGGGCTACCAGGTCGCCCAGACCCACCTGCGCCACCTCAACCCCTTCCCCAAGGACCTCGGCGAGATCCTCAAGCGCTACGACAAGGTGCTGGTCCCCGAGATGAACCTCGGCCAGCTCTCCCTGCTGCTGCGCGGCAAGTACCTCGTCGACGCGATCGGCTACAACCACGTCCGCGGCCTGCCCCTCAAGGCGGCCGAGCTGGCCGAGGCCATCGGCCACCTCGTCTCCGAGGCCGAGGGCATCGAGGTCGACCTCGGCGTCCACGGCCTCACGACCCCCCAGGAGGTCTCCCGATGAGCACCACCGACCTGGGCCTGCCCGGCCTGCACTCCGGCATCGACGGCGTCCCCACCTTTGAAGCCAGCGACGGACAGAGCCAGACCGCCAAGGAGTACACCTCCGACCAGGAGGTCCGCTGGTGCCCGGGCTGCGGCGACTACGCCGTGCTCAAGGCCGTGCAGGGCTTCCTGCCCCAGCTCGGCCTGCGCCGCGAGAACATCGTCTTCGTCTCCGGCATCGGCTGCTCCTCGAGGTTCCCCTACTACCTCGACACCTACGGCATGCACTCGATCCACGGCCGGGCGCCGTCGATCGCCACCGGCATCGCCACCGCCCGCGAGGACCTCTCGGTCTGGGTGGTGACCGGCGACGGCGACGCGCTGTCGATCGGCGGCAACCACCTCATCCACGCCCTGCGCCGCAACGTGAACATGACGATCCTGCTGTTCAACAACCGGATCTACGGGTTGACCAAGGGGCAGTACTCCCCCACCAGCGAGCCCGGCAAGGTCACCAAGTCCACCCCGATGGGCTCGGTCGACCACCCGTTCAACCCCGTGTCGCTGGCGCTCGGCGCCGAGGCCTCGTTCGTGGCCCGCACCATCGACTCCGACCGCAAGCACCTCACCGCGGTGCTCTCGGCCGCGGCCGCCCACCGCGGCACGTCGTTCGTGGAGATCTACCAGAACTGCCCGATCTTCAACGACGGCGCCTTCGACGCCATCAAGGGCCAGGACACCAAGGCCGACGCGATCATCCCCCTCGAGCACGGCCAGCCGATCCGCTTCGGCGTGGAAGGTGCCAAGGGCCTGGTGCGCGACACCGAGACCGGCGGGGTCAAGGTCGCGCTGGTGGCCGATGTGGGCGAGGACGCGCTCCTGGTCCACGACGCCCACAACCCCGACCCGACCCTGGCCTTCTCCATCTCGCGGCTGACCGACTCCGGTTACCTCAACCAGTCGCCGATCGGCATCTTCCGCCAGGTCGAGCGGCCGACGTACGACGACCAGGCCCGCGCCCAGGTCAGCACCGCCCGCGACGCCGTCACCGGCACCCCGACCGAGCGCCTCGCTGCGCTCATCGGCGGCGGGGACACCTGGACGGTCGTCTGAGCCTCACCCGGTCGCCACGACCACAGCACGACGACGGCCCCCACCTCGCGGTGGGGGCCGTCGTCGTTGCGGGTGGTGACGGCGCGCTGCGCCCTACTTGGCGGGCTGCCAGACCTGCTTGCCGCCGGTGGTGACGATGCACCCGACCGGGACGATGTGCTGGCTGGTGTTGGCCGTGGCCGGAGCCAGCACGCGGTAGCACGTGCGGGTGTTCTTGTACTGGTAGACGCGGGTGCGGAACTTGCCGGTGTTCCTGTTGACGTTGAGCTTGCGGTACAGGACGAAGTTCCCACCGTTGGCGTTGCGGAAGATGCCGATCTTGGTCACCCCCGCCACCCCGTAGATGACGAAGTGGTCGTTGCCGGCCTCCACCATGTTCGCCCGCAGGGGAGTCAGTCCCTTGGCGGCGTGGGTGGACGGGGTCGGCTTCAACGCCTCGGCGGACGAGACGAGGGTGGCGGACAGGGTCAGGGCCATGAGGATCGCCGTGACGACGGCGACGGCTCGGTTCGGACGCATGCGGGTCTCTCTTCCTGCGGTTCTCGGGTTTGTGACCCTAGACCCGCAGAACCCGTGCCCGGCAGCGCCCGAATTGACCATTGCGGACCGCCCGTTCGGGCTGGTCAGGCGGGGGGTCGGGTCAGCAGGC
>CAZEPK010000092.1:0-14896 GCA_964514085.1 uncultured Nocardioides sp. | reverse complement strand
CGGGCTGCGGGGGCTTCGAGGCTCGGCCGTGGCCGGCCTCGCACCTCAGCCACCGGAGACCGGCCCCGACGGTGGCTGAGGTGCGAAGGCGTTCTGCGCCTGAGCCTCGAAGCCAGGTGACCCGGTGCTGGGTGGTGAGCAGCTACCAGCACGGGCTGCGGAGGCTTTGAGGCTCGGCCGTGGCCGGCCTCGCACCTCAGCCACCGTCGGCACTGGCCCCCCGAGCGCGCGCCCCGGAGGCTTCGAGGCTCGGCCGTGGCCGGCCTCGCACCTCAGCCACCGTGGGGAGGAGGCGCTCAGGCTGGAGCCGGCGGGTGCCGGCCGGCCAGCTCGTGGGCGCCGGCGACGACCATCTGGCCCAGGGCCTCGAACCGCTTCGCGGTGACCCGCTCGGGCGGGCCCCAGATGCTCAGGACGGCCACGGGCCGGCCGACGGCGTCGAGCACCGGGGCGGAGACGCCCCAGGCCGACTCGTCGAACTCGCCGTGGCACACGGAGAAGCCGCGGTCGCGGGTGCGCGCCAGCTCCTGGTGGAGCGTGGCGCGGGAGGTGATGGTCGTGGACGTGAAGCGCTGGAGCCGCCCGCCGCGCGGCAGCTGCAGGAGCTCGGGGACCTCCTCGGGCGCGGAGAAGGCCAGCAGCGCCTTGCCGGTCGAGGTCGCGTGCAGCGAGACCGGTCGGCCCTGCACCGTGACCGCGACGATGGCGCCGGCCAGCGCCTCGGCCACGTAGGTCAGGGCGCCGTCGCGCATGACCGCCAGGGCGGCCGTCTCCCCTGTCCGCCCCGCGATCCGCTGGAGCACCGAGCGCGCCGCCCGGGCCAGCGACGCCCCGCCGGCCTGGCCGGCCAGGTCGATGAGGCCGAAGCCCAGGGTGTACCAGCCGGTGCGCCGGTCCAGGCTCACGAGCTGCTGCTGCTCCAGGGTCGCCAGGATCCGCCAGGTGGTGGTCCGGTTGAGACCGACGGTGCTCGCCAGCGCGGTGGCCGTCGCCTGGGGACCGCTCGCGCCCGCCACGGCGCGGAGCAGGGCGGCCGCGCGCTCCACCGATTGCACGTACTTCGACTCCGGCGAGGGGTCCGTTGCGCGCTGCACGGCGTGTTGCGCATGACGCATTGATACGGAACCGTCACTCTGAGCCATTGACCACACCTCCGGACGACTTTATGTTCCGTGCAGCACTAACGCCGATGTTCGGATAGTGAAACAGAGGAGTCACCAAGTGAACCAGCCTCGCAACAGCATGGGTCTCTCCAGGCGCCAGCTGCTGAAGTACTCCGGAATCGGCGCAGCCGCCGTCGCAGGCAGCAGCTTCCTGGCCGCGTGCGGAGGTGACGACGGTGGCGGAGGTGGCGGTGGGGCCAAGGGTCCGCAGAAGAGCGGCGGCGTCCTGATCCACGGCGCCACCGGTGGCGGCAGCAAGGACACCCTCGACCCGCACCAGCCGGTGACCGCGGCCGACATCGCCCGCGTCAACAACCTCTACGAGCCGCTGCTGTTCTGGAACAACAACTACGAGCTCGAGCCCGCGCTGGCCGAGTCGGTCGAGGCCTCCGCGGACGCCATCACCTGGACCATCAAGATGCGTCAGGGTGCGACGTTCCACAACGGCCAGCCGGTCACCGCCGACGACGCGCTCAAGAGCATCCAGCGTGTGGCCGACCCGAAGAAGCCGCTCTCGGCGGGCGGCCAGCTCTCCCAGATCATCGACTTCGCGTCCACCAAGGTGGTCGACGACTCGACGCTGCAGCTGGTCCTCAACACGCCCTACGCGATCCTCGACACGCTGCTGGCCGAGTACACCTTGGGCATCATCCCCGGCGGGGAGTTCGACCCGAGCAACCCGATCGGCACCGGCGCCTTCGCCTACGAGTCCTTCGAGGCCGGCAAGACCTCGACGTTCAAGAAGTACGCCGACTACTGGGGCGACGCGGCCTTCGTCGACACGCTCACGATCCAGGACTTCGCCGACGACAACGCCAAGGTCAACGCACTGCAGGCCAACCAGATCCAGACGCTGGACAACCTGCCCTACAACCTGGTCGACACCATCAAGGGTGCCGGCGGCGGCGTGCTGATCGCCGACTCCGGTGCGTGGGTGCCCTTCACCATGCGGGTCGACCAGGCGCCGTTCAACGACGTGAAGGTCCGCCAGGCCATGCGGCTGATCGTCGACCGGCAGGCCATGATCGACCAGACCCTGAGCGGCTACGGCAGCCTGGGCAACGACATGTACGCCCCGCTGGACGTCAACTTCGCCAGCGACCTGCCCCAGCGCGAGCAGGACATCGACCAGGCCAAGTCGCTCCTGGCCTCGGCCGGCGTGGACGGGCTGCAGGTCGAGCTCTTCACCGGTGACGACATCGGGTCGGTGGCCCCGGCGGCCGCCAACCTCTTCGCCGAGCAGGCCAAGGCGGCCGGCGTGGAGGTCAAGGTCACGAAGAAGAACCCCTTCTACGACGACGACTACCTGTCCTACACGTTCGCCCAGGACTTCTGGAACACCCGCAACTACATCCCGCAGGCCGTGGTGGGCACCTTCCCGGAGGCGCTGGGCGGCACCTACAACGAGACCCACTGGGACAACGAGGAGCACCGCGGGCTGGTCAACGCGGCGGCCCAGGAGCTCGACGAGGCCAAGCGCAAGGACCTGCTCCACCAGGCCCAGGAGATCGAGTACAACGAGGGCGGCCTGATCATCTGGGGCTTCCGCCAGCAGGTCGACGCCTACGGCGCCAACGTCCAGGGTCTCGAGGAGAGCAAGTACCTCCCACTCGGGAACTACAAGTTCAACAAGGTGTCGGTCTCCTGACATGACCCAGGTCGCGACACTCCCTGACCCGCTCGAGGAGGTCGCACCTCCTCGTGGTCACTCCGGCGGGGCGGCGTGGGGCCTCTGGCTCCTGCGCCGCCTCGGCCTGGCGGCCCTCACCCTGTGGTTGGTCTCGATCCTGGTGTACCTCGCCACGGCGGCCCTCGGTGACCCGGTCCGCGCCATCCTCGGGCGCGACTACAACTCCAACGTCGCCCGGCGCGAGCAGCTCGAGGCGCAGCTCGGCGTCGGCGACAACATCGTCACCCGCTACTTCGACTGGCTCGGCGGCCTGGTCACGGGTGATCCCGGGACCTCGCTGGCCAACCAGCAGCCGGTGTGGGGGCAGGTCTCCGACAGCGTCATCAACACCCTGGCGCTGGTCCTGCTCTCGGCCCTGGTGATGATCCCGCTGGCCTTCGGCATCGCGATGATCTCCTCGCACTTCCGGCGCAAGCGGCCCGACACCGTCATCCAGACGATCCTGCTGGCCCTGGCCGGCGTCCCCGAGTTCGTCACGGGCATCCTGCTGGTCTCGGTCTTCTCGACGTCGGTCTTCCACTGGTTCCCCGCGGTGACGCTGAGCACCCCGGACGGGCACCCCTGGGACACCCCGAAGTCGATGGTGCTGCCGGTCGCCACGCTGGTGATCGCCGTCTCGCCCTACGTCTCGCGCATCGTGCGGGCCACCCTGCTGGAGGTCCTCGACAGCGACTACGTCGAGCTGGCCAGGCTCAAGGGCATCCCCGAGAACGTCGTGATGCGCAAGCACGCGCTGCTCAACGCGATCGTCCCGGGCATCCAGGTCATCGCGCTGCAGCTGGCCTGGTTGGCCGGCGGCGTGGTCCTGGTGGAGACGCTGTTCTCCTACCCCGGAGTCGGACGGCAGCTCGTCGACTCGGTCCGCAACCACGACGTCCCGATGGTGCAGCTGCTCAGCATGATCATCGCCGGCGTCTACGTCGTGGTGAACCTCGTGGCCGACCTGCTCTCCATCCTGCTGACCCCCCGAGCGAGGACGGCGATCTCGTCATGAGTGCACCGACCACCCCGGCGAGCGCCTCCGGCGCCACCCCGGCGACCACCCCGGGCTTCTTCCGCAAGGCGCTGGCCCAGAAGCGGTTCACCTTCGGCTTCGTGGTGACGCTGATCATCGTGGTGTTCGCGATCGTCGCGCCGTTCCTCTCGCCGTACAGCGAGAACGAGACCGCCGGTCCGCCGTACGCCAAGAAGGGCCTGTTCGGCACCGACTACCTCGGCCAGGACGTGCTGAGCCGGGTGATGCACGGCGGCCAGGGCATCCTGCTGATCTCCGTGCTCGCCACGCTGCTCGGCATGGTGGTGGGCGTCCTCATCGGCGTCGTCGCGGCCTACAGCGGCGGCCTGTGGGACGAGGTGATCATGCGCCTCAACGACGTGCTGCTCGCCTTCCCGCAGATCCTGCTCGCGCTGGTGGTGCTGACCGCGCTGCAGAACCCCTCCAACCTGGTGATCATCGTCCTGGTGGGCGCCTCGCACGCTCCACGCGTGGCGCGGGTCTCCCGAGGCGTCGCGCTGGGCATCGTCTCGCGCGACTTCGTGGTCGCCGCCGAAGCGCTCGGTGAGAAGCGCTCGCGCGTGATCGTGGCCGAGGTGCTGCCCAACATGACCGGTCCGCTGCTCGCGGAGGCCGGCCTGCGGCTCACCTACTCGATCGGCCTGGTCGCCGCCCTGGGCTTCCTGGGCTTCGCGGCCGACCCGGGCGCGGCCAACTGGGGCCAGATGATGAACGAGAACCGGCTCGGCCTCCAGACCCAGCCCTGGGCCGTCGTGGCCCCGGTCCTGGTGATCGCCATCTTCACCATCGCCACCAATCTGATGGCAGACGGTCTGGCACAAGCCAGCCAGAAGGGCGACTGACCATGCCCTTCACCATCGCCACACTCAGCCCGTGGGCCGACGGCCCTGCACAAGCCAGCCAGAAGGGCGACTGATGGCCACCACCACCCCCGCCACCGACGCGCACCAGGTCGCCCCCACGGGTGGCCTGGTCGTCGAGGACCTCGGCGTCACGCTCACCGCCCGCCCCGTCGACGTGGTCGACGACATCGACCTGGTCCTGCGACCCGGCGAGGTCGTCGGCCTGGTCGGCGAGTCCGGCTCCGGCAAGACCACGGTGGGCACCTCGCTGCTGGGCTACTCCCGCGCCGGTGCTGTCATCTCCTCCGGCAAGGTGCTGATCGAGGACCGCTCCAAGCCCGGCGCCGTGCGCGACGTGCTCAAGCTGCCCTGGAAGGAGGTCCGCCAGCTGCGCGGCGAGGAGATCGCCTACGTCCCGCAGGACCCGGCCTCCGCGCTCAACCCGAGCATCCGCATCGGCAAGCAGATCGTCGAGCTGCTCGAGCTCCGCGGCATCGGCACCTCCGAGTCCCGGCTCCAGGGCGCGCGCGACGGGCTGGCCGAGGTGGGCCTGCCCAACGACGACGAGTTCTTAAAGCGCTACGCCCACCAGCTCTCCGGCGGCCAGGTGCAGCGGGTGGCGCTGGCCATGGCCTTCCTGCCCAAGCCCAAGGTGCTGGTCCTCGACGAGCCGACCACCGGTCTCGACGTCACGACCCAGAAGATGGTGCTCGACACCATGGCGGAGCTCTGCCGCACCCACGGCGTCAGCGCCCTCTACGTCACCCACGACCTCGCCGTGGTGGCCAACATCGCCGACCGGGTCGCGGTGATGTACGCCGGGCAGATCGCCGAGCTCGGGCCGCGCGACACGATCTTCGCCAACCCCTCGCACCCCTACACCCGGGCGCTGCTCGACTCGATCCCCCACCTGAGCCAGGCCCGCGCCCTCAAGGGCATCCCGGGCCGCACGCCGTCGCCGGGGTCCCGGCCCGACGGCTGCCGGTTCAACGACCGCTGCGCCTTCGCCATCGACGAGTGCCGCCAGCAGGTGCCCGAGCTCCGCACCATCGCGCCCGACCACGAGGTGCGCTGCATCCGGGTCGACGAGATCGGCTCTTGGGACATCAACATCGGCACGGTGCCCGACTCCGACCCGGACAAGGCGCGCGACGTCATCCTGAGCGTCGAGGGGCTCAACGTGTTCTACGGCCGCAAGCAGGTCGTGCACGACGTGAGCTTCGACCTGGGCAAGGGCGAGGTGGTGGCGCTGGTCGGCGAGTCCGGCAGCGGCAAGACCACCATCTCCCGCTCGGTCGGCGGGCTGCACAAGGAGTGGACCGGGTCCCTGACCTTCGAGGGGCGCGAGCTGGCCAAGAGCGCCCGGCAGCGCGCCGCCGAGGACCGTCGGCGGATCCAGTACATCTTCCAGAACCCCTACCTCTCGCTGAACCCCCGCCTGACCATCGAGCAGATCATCAAGCGCCCGATGGAGCTGTTCGGGCTGGCCAGGGGCAAGGACGCCACCGACCGGGTGCTCGAGCTGATGGACCAGGTGGCTCTGGGCTCGCAGATGCTGCGCTACCAGGCCAGCCGGCTCTCCGGTGGCGAGCGCCAGCGCGTCGCCATCGCCCGGGCCCTGGCCGCCGAGCCCGACGTGATGATCTGCGACGAGATCACCTCGGCCCTCGACGTCTCGGTGCAGGGGTCGATCGTCGAGCTGCTCGAGGGGCTGCGGAAGTCGCGCGGGATCAGCATGCTCTTCGTGACCCACAACCTGGCGCTGGTCCGCTCGATCTCCACCCGCGTGGAGATCCTCCAGGCCGGCAAGGTCGTGGAGGCCGGCCCGGTGGTCACGGTCATGGAGACGCCGCGCGAGGACTACACCAAGAAGCTGCTGTCCAACAGTCCCAGGATCGACTAGCTGGTGCCCACCTCCACAGGGTCCCGGCTCTCGGGACTCAGGTTCACCGACCCCCAACGGGAGCCGGCGTGGGCCCACGCCGTCGTGTCTGCCGGGGGCGGCGCGGAGCTGCCCTCGGCCCCGCGTCGGCTCGACGTGGAGGTGGTCGGGGCCGGGCGGGAGCGGGGCCTCGAGGAGTGGCTGGCGGAGACCTGGGCGACCTCGCTGCTCGTCCTGGACGGCAACACCGTGGTGCACGAGTGGTACGCCGACGGGTTGGACGCCGGCACCCTCTTCCTGGGCGCCTCCATGACCAAGTCGGTGCTCGCGCACCTGGTCGGACGCGCGGTCCGCGACGGTGACCTGGCGCTGACCGACGCCGTGACGACGCACGTGCCCGAGCTGCGCGGCACCGGCTACGACGGCACCTCGCTCCACGACGTCCTCACCATGACCACGGGCGTGGACTGGGTCGAGGACCACCGCGACCCCGACAGCCTGGCCTCCCGGCTGCTCGGCTGCTTCGCCGCCGCCGGCGACTCACGGGCGCTGCTGGGCCAGGTCCGGCCCGGCGCCTCCCCCGGCACCCGCTTCACCTACTGCACCGCCGACTCCCAGGTGCTCGACTGGGTCCGCGAGCGGGCCACCGGCCGCGCGTACGCCGACGACGTGGCCCGCCTCTGGCGCGACCTCGGCTGCACCCACGAGGCAGCCGTGGCGGTCGACGGCGCGGGGGTCGCGCTGGCCGGCGGCGGGCTGGCCGCCACCTCCCGCGACTGGGCGCGGGTCGCCCTCCTCGCGGTCGACGGCGCGGACCTGCTCGACGCCGACTGGGTGGAGGCCGCCGCCCGGCCGGCGTACCCCTTCCTGGCGCCGGGGCGGCTGCCCAGCAGCATCACCTCCTTCGCCGGCTTCGGCCTCCACTGGTGGCCCATGGACGCCGAGGGCACCCGGCTCACCGCCGACGGGAGCCGTGGGCAGTTCGCGTGCGCCGACCGACATACGGGCGCCGTCGTGGTCAAGACCTCGCAGTGGCCCTACGACGACGTCCTCGTCGACCGCCAGGCCCGCGACCTCAGCTACCTCGGCCTGCACGCCCTGCTCGACACCATCCCTCCCAGGACCAAGGAGTCCGCCCCGTGAACCGCAACGTCATGATCACCTGCGCACTGACCGGAGCCGGCGACACCGTCGGCCGCTCCGAGCACGTGCCGGTGACGCCCGAGCAGATCGCCGAGTCCGGCATCGCCGCCGCCCGCGCCGGCGCCACCATCGTCCACATCCACGTCCGCGACCCGCAGACCGGCAAGGGCTCCCGCGACGTCGCCCTCTACCGCGATGTGGTCGAGCGCATCCGCGCCTCGGACGTCGACGTCATCATCAACACCACCGCCGGCATGGGCGGCGACCTGTTCCTCGACCCGCAGAACCCCACGACGTTCCTCCCCGAGACCGACCTGGTCAGCGGGGCCGACCGGCTCCCCCACGTCGAGGAGCTGCTGCCGGACATCTGCACCCTCGACTGCGGCAGCCTCAACTTCGGCGAGGGCTCGCTGGTCTACGTCAGCACGCCCGACATGCTCCGCGAGGGCGCCAAGAAGATCCAGGAGCTCGGCGTCCGCGTCGAGATGGAGGTCTTCGACACCGGCCACCTCTGGTTCGCCAACACGCTCGTCGAGGAGGGCCTGATCGACGCCCCCGCGATGTACCAGCTCTGCATGGGCATCCCGTACGGCGCCCCCGCCGACCCGGCCACGCTGCAGGCCATGGTCAGCCAGATCCCCGAGGGGGCGGTGTGGGCCTCGTTCGCCCTCGGCCCCATGCAGATGCCGTGGGTCGCGCAGTCCATCCTGCTCGGCGGCCACGTCCGCGTCGGACTGGAGGACAACCTCTACCTGGCCAAGGGCGTCAAGGCGACCAACGCGCAGCTGGTCGAGCGCGCCAAGTCGATCGTGGAGGGCATGGGCGCCAAGGTGGCCACCCCTGACGAGGGACGCGAGATCCTCGCACTGAAGCCCCGATGACCCGGCCTGCACCGGAGGACGTCCGGACCGTCACCTGCGTCGGCGCCGGCGTCATCGGCGGCGGCTGGGTGGCCTACTTCCTGGCCCGCGGCTACCGCGTGGTCGCCTGGGACCCGGCCGAGGACGCCGAGACCCGGCTGCGCCACCTCGTGGGAGCGGCCTGGCCGGCGCTGACCGAGCTCGGCCTGGCCGAGGGCGCCAGCCTCGAGAACCTCACGGTGGAGCACGACCTGGCCACCGCCTGCGCCCAGGCCGACTTCGTGCAGGAGTCGGCGCCCGAGGACCTCGAGCTCAAGCGCACGCTGCTGGCCGACATCAGCGCAGCGACACCGGAGGGCGTGGTGATCTCCTCCTCGACGTCCGGCTACGGGATGAGCGAGATGGCCACGCGGGCCGACCACGCCGACCGGCTGGTGGTCGGGCACCCGTTCAACCCGCCGTACCTCATCCCGCTCGTGGAGGTGGTGGGCGGCAGCGAGACCTCGGCCGACGTCGTGGAGTGGACCGCGGCGTTCTTCAAGCACGCCGGCAAGTCGGTGATCACGATGCAGCGCGAGGTGCCTGGCTTCGTCGCCAACCGGCTCCAGGAGGCGCTCTGGCGCGAGGCGCTGCACATGGTCGAGGCCGGCGAGGCGACGGTCGAGGAGATCGACCTGTCGATCACCGACGGCCCCGGTCTGCGCTGGGCCCTGCAGGGGCCGATGCTCACCTTCCACCTGGCCGGCGGCCAGGGCGGGATGGCGCACATGCTCGACCACTTCGGCCCCTCGCTGCTCTCGCCCTGGACCCGGCTCGAAGCACCGGAGCTCACCCCGGAGCTGAGGGACGCCGTGGTCGAGGGCTGCGAGCGCGAGGCGGACGGTCGCAGCATCGACGACCTGGTGGCCGAGCGGGACCGCGGGGTGATCGCGATCCTGCGCGCCCTGGGCCGGGCCTGAGCCGGTGGGCACCGAGCCGGTCGTCTGGCGCGAGCCCGTCCGCGACGAGTGGATCGACTACAACGGCCACCTGTCCGAGCCCTACTACGTGCTCGTCTTCGGGCACGCGACGGACGTCGTGATGGACTCGGTGGGGCTGGGGCCCGACTACCGCGAGGCCCACGACGCCTCGCTGTACACGGTCGAGGCGCACGTGCGCTACCTCGACGAGGTCTCGGCGGGCAGCGACCTGGAGGTGCGCTCCTCGGTCATCGGGGCGACGGCCAAGCTCCTGTGGATCTGGCACGAGCTCTGGGTCGACGGCCGCCTGCGGGCCACCGAGGAGGTGCTCGGGGTCCACGTGGCCGGGTCCGGCTCGGCGCCCTTCCCCGAGGACGTGGCCGAGCGCGCCCTGGCCGCCAGGGTCGATCCCCCCGAGGAGGCCTCCGGCCGGATCCGGCCGCTGCCCGTCGGCTGAGTCGCTGGCTACGACCAGGAGCGGTGGGTGGCCAACCGTCGTCCACGGGGACAGCGGTGCGTAGCCCACCGCCCCTCAGTGCGGGGCTGTGGAGGACGGTTGCCCAGCCACCGCTCCCCGGTGGAGGGCGCCAGTCGCAGCCGGGGTCCAGCGGGCGCTACTCCGAGGGCAGGTCGTGGTGGCTGGCCAGCCTGGCCTCGACGCGCGCGATGTCCTCGGGCGTGGGCATGGCGTCGGTCAGCTTGGTGATCTGGACGCCGATCTCGGCGGGGCCGCCCGGGCTGCCGTCGCCGAGGGCCGCCACCGCCTCGGCGATGTCGCGGACCTCCTCCTCGGTCAGCGTGCGCCGCAGCAGGGCCAGCAGCGGGATGTAGTCCTTGGGCGGTACGCCGGCCGGGTAGCCCTCGCGCAGCCAGTCCAGGACCGCCGACAGGCGGCTGTTCAGTGCCATGTCCACTTCCCCTCTCGCAGGTCCTGCCGCGGGTTCACTTCGGCTTGTCGACGATCGTCGGGTAGACGTGGTCGAAGGAGACCACCTTGCCCTGCCCCGCGGCGATGATGATCGTCAGCCCGAGCGCGATGCCGGCCAGCACCACCAGGAAGCACAGCGCGGCGACCGGGCGGCCGAGCGGGCTCGGCCGGGCGTCCGACTGCACCTCCGCGGCACCTCCGGTGCCCCAGGCCAGCGAGCGCACACCTGCGGCGAAGACCGCCGGCAGCCCGGCCCCGAGGACCAGCCCCACCAGGAGCACCTTCCACGCCGCCTCCGCGGCGAAGTGCAGGTTGTCGATCACGCGAGCACCTCCTGCTTGACCGACGAGCCGGGCGTACCGCTCCACTCGTCGTTGACGTTGCCCGGGTGCACCGGCTGGCGCTGCGAGCGCACGAACATGTAGCCGGCCAGGGCGGCGAGCACGAGGAAGACGACCACGGGACCGGCGTACCCGCCGAGCGCGTCGCCGACCACCCACATCGCGGCCCCGACCAGCCCGGCAGCGGGGAGGGTGATCAACCAGGCGAGCACCATGCGGCCGGCGATCCCCCACCGCACCTGTGCCCCTGGTCGGCCCACCCCGCTGCCGAGGATCGAGCCTGTCGCCACGTGCGTGGTCGACAGTGCGAACCCGAGATGGCTGGAGGCCAGGATGACCGCGGCCGAGGACGACTCGGCGGCCATGCCCTGCGGCGAGGAGATCTCCACCAGACCCTTGCCCAGGGTGCGGATGATCCGCCAGCCGCCCAGGTAGGTGCCGAGCGCGATCGCCGCGGCGCAGACCAGCTTGACCCAGAACGGCACCGCACCGGTGTCGCTCCAGTGGCCGCTGGCGATGAGGGCCAGCGTGATCACGCCCATCGTCTTCTGGGCGTCGTTGGTGCCGTGCGCCAGCGAGACCAGGGAGGCCGAGCCGATCTGGCCCCACCGGAAGCCGTTCTCGGTGAAGCGCTCGGCGACGCCCGCGGTGATGCGGAAGATGAACCAGGTGCCGACCGCCGCCACCAGCCCGGCGATCACCGGCGAGACCAGCGCGGGGAGGATCACCTTGCCCACCACGCCGTCCAGCTTGCTGCCGTCGCCGTTCCAGTTGACCCCGCTGGTCCCCAGGCCGGCGATCGTGGCGCCGATGATGCCGCCGAAGAGCGCGTGCGAGGACGACGAGGGCAGGCCGACCAGCCAGGTGAGCAGGTTCCAGAGGACCCCGCCGACCAGCCCGGCCAGGATGATCAGCAGCAGCGCGTAGCCGTGGTCGTCGGTCAGCGCGGGGATGGGGGCACCGCTCTTGTCCTGCACCTTCACCACGGCGTTCGTCACCGTCAGCGCCACCTCGACCGAGAGGAAGGCGCCGACCAGGTTCAGCACCGCCGAGAGGGCCACCGCGACCTTGGGCCGCAGCGCTCCCGTGGCGATCGAGGTCGCCATCGCGTTGCCGGTGTCGTGGAAGCCGTTGGTGAAGTCGAAGGCCAGTGCGGTCCCGATCACCAGGACCAGGATGAGGGTCGCTTCGGTCACGGGTCGAGACTGCGCCTCGACCGGCCCCCAGCGGCACCCCTGCGCACCGGAGTTCGCCCAGAGTTCACCCGGCACCGCCGCGGCGCCGCACGGGCTCAGTCGCCGACGGCCTCGATGCCCCGCTGGACGATGCGCGGGTCAGGGACGCCGACGACGGCGGCGTCCTTGCCGGTGTAGTCGAAGCGGGACAGGAAGGCGCGCATCGCGTTGATCCGGGCCCGCTTCTTGTCGTTGCTCTTGATGGTGGTCCAGGGCGCCCACTCGGTGTCCGTGCGCCGGATCATCTCCTCCTTGGCCTCGGTGTAGTCGTCCCACTTGTCCAGGGACTCGAGGTCGATGGGCGAGAGCTTCCACTGCCGGACCGGGTCCACCTGGCGGATGATGAAGCGCGTCCGCTGCTCGGCCTGGGTGACCGAGAACCAGAACTTCGTCAGCGAGATCCCGCTGTCGACGAGCATCCGCTCGAACAGCGGCGCCTGGGTCATGAACTGGGCGTACTCCGGCGCGTCGGCGAACCCCATCACCCGCTCGACGCCGGCGCGGTTGTACCAGGACCGGTCGAAGAGGACCATCTCGCCGTCGGTGGGCAGGTACTGCACGTAGCGCTGGAAGTACCACTGCCCCTGCTCGCGGTCGCTGGGCTTCCCGAGCGCGACCGTCCGCGCGTACCGCGGGTTGAGGTGCTCCATGAACCGCTTGATCGTGCCGCCCTTCCCGGCGGCGTCGCGGCCCTCGAAGAGCAGCACGTGCTTGGTCCCCGAGTCGGCCGCCCAGGCCTGGAACTTCAGCAGCTCGACCTGGAGGAGGTACTTGGTCTCGTCGTACTCCTCGCGCGGCAGCCGCTCGTCGTAGGGGTAGTTCTCCCGCCAGGTGTCGACGGCGCGGCCCTGCGGGTCGATGAGCACCGGGTCGTCGTCGTGGTCCTCACCGATGGTGTGGCCGTCGATCTGGAGGCGGTCGATGAACTCGCGGACGTCCTGGATCACCCCCGGACGATACGGCGACGAGGTGAACACCGCAGGCGTCCGAGGCGCGGTCCGGACACCTCCCGTTCACCTCGATCCACCACGTTGCGACCGTGGATCCCCTGCGCAGGAGCGAGCTGGCCCCCGCTCCGCGCACCCTGGCCGACACCTTCCGGGCCACCGTCGAGCAGGCTCCGGACGAGCTGGCCGTCGACGCCGGCAACGGCGTCCTGACCTACGCCGAGCTGGCCGAGGCAGCCGACGAGCTGGCCACCGAGCTGAACGCCCACGGCGTCGGCACCGGCGACAAGGTCGGTGTGCGGGTGGCCAGCGGCACCACGGACCTCTACGTCGCGATCCTCGGCATCCTGCTCTCGGGCGCCGCCTACGTCCCGGTGGACGTCGACGACCCCGACGAGCGCGCACGGGTGGTCTTCGACGAGGCCGACGTCGCCGCGGTCGTCGGCAACGACCAGACCGTGGTGCTGCGCCGCGAGGGCCCCCCGCGCGACCCCGAGGAGCCCGGGCTCGGCGACGACGCCTGGGTCATCTTCACCTCCGGCTCGACGGGGACGCCGAAGGGCGTCGCGGTCACCCACCGGAGCGCCGCCGCGTTCGTCGACGCGGAGTCGCGGATGTTCCTGCAGTCGGAGCCGCTCGGGGTCGGCGACCGGGTGATGGCCGGGCTCTCGGTGGCCTTCGACGCCAGCTGCGAGGAGATGTGGCTGGCCTGGCGGTACGGCGGCTGCCTGGTGCCGGCGCCGCGGGCCCTGGTCAGGAGCGGCCTCGACGTGGGCCCGTGGCTGGTGGCCAACGACGTCACCGTGGTCTCGACCGTCCCGACCCTGGTCGCCCTGTGGCCGACCGAGTCCCTGGCCGCCGTCCGCCTCCTGATCATGGGGGGCGAGGCCTGCCCGCCCGAGCTCGCCGCCCGCCTGGTCGGCCCCGGGCGCGAGGTCTGGAACACCTACGGCCCGACGGAGGCCACGGTCGTGGCGTGCGGCGCGCGACTGACCGGCGAGGGCCCGGTCCGGATCGGCCTCCCGCTCGACGGGTGGGACCTCGCGGTGGTCGACGGCGCGGGGCAGCCCGTCGCGGAGGGCGCCACCGGCGAGCTGATCATCGGCGGGGTCGGGCTGGCCCGCTACCTCGACCCGGCCAAGGACGTCGAGAAGTACGCCGCGATGCCCACCCTGGGCTGGGACCGCGCCTACCGCAGCGGCGACCTGGTGGTGAACGACCCGGCCGGCCTGCTCTTCGGTGGCCGGGCCGACGACCAGGTCAAGCTCGGCGGCCGCCGCATCGAGCTGGGCGAGGTCGACTCGGCGCTGCTGTCGGTGCCGGGCGTGGTGGGCGCCGCCGCCGCCGTGCGCCGGACCACCGCCGGCAACCAGCTGCTGGTGGGCTACGTGGCCACCGGTCCGACCTACGACCAGTCCCAGGCGCTGGAGCTGCTCCGGCACTCGCTGCCCGCGGCGCTGGTCCCCCGGCTGGCGGTGGTCGACGTGCTGCCGACCAGGACCTCGGGGAAGGTGGACAGGGACGCCCTGCCCTGGCCGCTTCCGGGAGCCGACCAGGCGCCTGAGAGCCGCGGCCTGCACGGCACCATGGCCTGGCTGGCCGAGCTCTGGCTGGAGCTGCTGGGCGCCGACGTCCGCACCCCGGCCGACGACTTCTTCGACCTCGGCGGAGGCAGCCTGCCCGCGGCCCAGCTGGTGTCCCGGCTGCGGACCCGCTTCCCCGAGGTGGTGGTGGGCGACGTCTACGAGCACCCGACGGTCGGCACCTTGGCGGGCTACCTCGACGGGCTCGAGGTCGCGGGCCCGGCCTCGGACCGGACCATCCCGCCGACGCCGCTGAAGACGCAGGTCGGCCAGGTGGCGTATGCCAATTCGATCACGCTGACGCCGGG
>CAZEPK010000091.1:0-14976 GCA_964514085.1 uncultured Nocardioides sp. | reverse complement strand
GTCTTCAGGGCGCTGAACGCCGCCACGTGGACGGTCGCGATGGCGTGGCCGTCCAGCCGGCCCTTGAGGTCGAGGGCCAGGGCTTCCACCTCGGGCAGCTCGGGCACCCGCTGAGTCTAGGTCGCCCCGCCCGCCGCGGTAGTCCGTGACGTACTGGCCCTGGTCGCCGCGGGCAGGGGCCGAAACGTCACGGACTACCCCGGCGTACCGGTGACAGGTCCCCAAGCCCGGGGGCATGATGTGTTGATGAGTGCCGCCCGGCCGCTGCCGTCGCTGGGGTCGATCTTCCTCGACGCCCGCGGCAGCGAGCGTGCGCTCCGCGTCTCCTGGCATTCCGAGGCCGACATCGTGGTGCTGTCGCTGTGGCGCGACAACGTGTGCGCCGCGTCGTTCCGGCTCGGGATCGAGGAGGTGCCCGAGCTGATCGACATGCTCCGGACGGGCCTGGACCGGGCCTACCGCCACGCGCCGACACGCGAGCCCGCCTGACGCTCGACGTCCCGTCTGCGGATCGGCCGGCTGCCGCCCGCTCAGCCGCTCAGACGAATCGCCAGACGCCGCAGATCTACGGAATCCGCTAGACGGCCCCATACCGTCGTAGCCGTGGACCCGGTGAGGAACCCGTACGCGCCCGGCGCCGGGCAGCGCCCGCCCGAGCTGGCGGGGCGCGACGAGCAGGTCGGCGCGTTCGACGTGGTGCTGGAGCGGGTGGCCCGGCACCGGCCCGAGCGGTCTCTGGTGCTCACCGGGCTGCGGGGGGTGGGCAAGACCGTCCTGCTCAACGCCCTGCGCGGCCAAGCGGTGCGCAAGGGGTGGGGGACCGGCAAGCTCGAGGCCCGTCCTGACCAGTCGCTGCGCCGGCCGCTGGCCAGCGCGCTGCACCAGGCCGTGCGCGAGCTCGGGCACCCCGACGCCGACCAGGTGCTCGGCGTGGTCCGCTCCTTCGCCGAGCGCCAGGCCGGGACCGACGCCAAGCTGCGCGACCGCTGGAGCCCGGGCATCGACGTGCCCGCCGTCCGCGGCCGGGCCGACTCGGGCGACGTGGAGATCGACCTGGTCGAGCTGATGGATGACGTGGGCGGGCTGGCCGCCGACCTGGGCAAGGGCGTCGCCGTCTTCGTCGACGAGATGCAGGACGTCGGCGCCGCCGACGTCTCCGCGCTGTGCGCGGCCTGCCACGAGGTCAGCCAGTCGGGGCTGCCGGTCATCGTGGTCGGCGCCGGGCTGCCGCACCTGCCGGCGGTGCTGAGCGCCTCGAAGTCCTACTCCGAGCGGCTCTTCTCCTACCAGCGCATCGACCGGCTCTCCCGCGCCGAGGCCGACCGGGCCCTGAGCGCGCCGGCCGCCGACGAGGACGCGGCGTACGACGAGGACGCGCTCGCGGCGATGTACGACGCCACCGGCGGCTACCCCTACTTCATCCAGGCCTACGGCAAGACAGTGTGGGACCTGGCCCCGCGCTCGCCGATCACCGTGGCCGACGTCGCGGTGGCCGCACCCGAGGCCGAGCACGAGCTGGCGGTCGGCTTCTTCGGCAGCCGCTACGAGCGCGCGACGCCGGGGGAGCGTGACTACCTGCGTGCGATGGCGGACGCTGCCGGCACCGACCCGGCGGACCCGGTGGGCTCGGTGGCCACCGCCGACGTGGCCGGCGTGCTCGGCAAGAAGCCGCAGTCGCTGTCGCCGGCGCGCGACTCGCTGCTGAAGAAGGGGCTGATCTACTCCGGCGAGCGCGGCCGCATCGCCTTCACGGTGCCGCACTTCGGTCGCTACCTGCGCGCCCAGGCCTGACCGCGCGCCTGCTCGCCCGAACGGGCGGTCGCGCGCCACACTGGTGGCATGGGCACGGCTCCACCACCCCAGGTGGTCGCGCACCGGGGGGCGAGCCGCGAGAACGCCGAGCACACCCTCCGGGCGTACGTGAAGGCGCTCGACGCGGGCGCCGAGGGGCTGGAGTGCGACGTCCGGCTCACCGCCGACGGGCACCTGGTCTGCGTGCACGACCGCGACCTGCGGCGTACGGCGAGCCGCCGCTCGCTGGTGTCGACCTCCAACCTCGAGGACCTCGAGGCGCTGGACTTCGCCAGCTGGAAGAACCCCTGGGCCGACCTGGACGACGAGGCCCCTGAGGCCGACCGGAGCCTGGACGGGGTGCTGACCCTGCGCAAGCTGCTGGAGACGGTGGCCGACTACGACCGGCGGGTCGAGGTGGCCATCGAGACCAAGCACCCCACGCGCTACGGCGGCCTGGTGGAGAAGCGGGTCTGCGAGATGCTGCACGACTTCGGCTGGGCCGCGCCGGCCGGGCCCGAGCCGAGCCCGGTCCGGGTGATGAGCTTCAGCTTCACCGCGCTCCAGCGGATGGAGCGGCTGGCGCCCGCCGTCCGGCTGGTGCAGCTCATCGACAAGCCCCGGGAGTGGACGATGCTGCACCGGGTGATCGGCCGCGACTGGCTGGTCGGCCCCGGCATCGGGATGCTCCGGGAGCACCCGCAGCTGGCGCAGCGGATCGCCACGTCGGGGCACGAGGTGCACGTCTGGACGGTCAACACCGAGTCGGACCTCCGGCTGTGCGTGGACCTCGGGGTGCGCGCGGTGATCACCGACCGCCCGGCGTACGTGCTGGAGCTGCTCGGCAAGTAGGTTCGGCGCCATGGCGAAGAAGTCGCGCACCAAGGCCAGGGACGCTGCAGCCGGCAACAGGACGCCGGGTGAGGTCGGACCCCGGCAGCCGTGCCCGTGCGGTTCGGGCAAGAGGTACAAGGCCTGCCACGGTGCCGCCGACGGTGGAGCGGCGGTCTACGTCGGGCGCCCCTTCGAGGGGCTGCCCTCGGAGTGCGACATCGTGGCCATGCGCGAGCTGGTGCCCGCCGCGACCGCGGCGCTGGAGGTCAAGGGGACCGACAAGCCGGTGACGCTGTGCTCGCTGCTGCCGATGGCCGCGCCGGCGATGTCGCGCGACAGCGGCCAGCTCTGGCTGGGGCTGCAGGTGCAGCACGGCTTCGGCGACCCCTCGCGCGACCTGGCGGCCGTGCTGCAGCTGGCCATCGACGCCGAGGAGCCCGGGGTGATCGGGCTGACCGAGCCGCCCGGACCCGGACCGCGCCTCCAGGACCTGGTGACCAGCACGCACCTGGACGTGACGGTCCACGACGGCTTCGACTTCTGGATCGCGGACGTCGAGCAGAAGGACGACCTGGCCGCGGCGCTCGAGCAGGCCAACGCCGCCGCCACCCCGACCGCGCGGCTCACCCAGGTCGAGGCGGCCTACTGGACCGACGTGGGCTCCAAGGAGCACCTGCGCTGGGTGATGCCCGAGCCGGAGGACCAGCTCCTCGACGCGCTGGCCCGGCTGCATGCCTCCGGCAAGGACGTCATCGTCGAGGGCGCCCGCCTGGTCGGCATGTTCCGTGCCCACGGTCTGCTGGCACCGGTCTGGGACCTGCCGCTCGGCACCGGCGCCGAGGCGCTGGAGGACCCGGCGTCCACCTTCGCCGCCGACCTGGCCGAGGCCCTGGCCGACGACTCCGCCCTCGACGCCGACCAGCGCGCCGCCCGCTCCGGGCTGGCCAACCGTCAGGTCACCATCCGCTGAGGAGCCCGAGGTCGCGGTAGCAGCGCGGCCTCGGGCCGTCGGTGACACAGCGAGACGTGGGCTCAGTACCCACCCAGCGGCCTCAGACCGCGCGGCGGACCACCCACGACTGGAGCCGTGAGTAGCCCTTCACCGAGGTGCGTCGCATCCGCCTGAAGGAGAGCCCGGCCGCCTCGCGCACGTCGTGGTGCTGGTCCTCGAGGTCGCCGGTCAGCGCGTCGTGCGCGCCCCGGTCGACCAGCACCGAGCCGGGCCGGGCGATGGAGGTGAGCCGCGAGGCCACGTTGACGGTCGGGCCGAAGACGTCGCCGAGGCGGGAGACCACGTCGCCGTACGCCACGCCGGCGCGCACCTCGGGGAAGTCGTCGCCGGGGTCGGCGCCTCGCGCGGTCATGGTCAGCGCCGCGTCGACCGCGCCGACCAGGTCGTCGACGACGAAGAGGACCTCGTCGCCGATGTTCTTGATGACCCGGCCGCCGTGGTCGACGACCAGCCCGGAGCACTCGGCCTCGAAGTACTCGATCCACTGGACCAGCTCGACCTCGGTCAGCTCCTTGCTGCGCGAGGTGAAGCCGACGATGTCGACGAAGACGACCGCGAGCCGCGAGGTGTCCGAGCCCGCCGAGTCGCTGGCCATCAGCCGGGCGCCCGCGCTGGCCAGGTGCCGGCGCCACACGTAGTTCTGGAGGGCCTCGACCCGGGGCAGGACCTCGGCGGCCAGCTCGGTCACCTGGGCCGCGGGGTCGGCGCTCTCCAGGGCCACGTCGGTGAGCAGCCGGGTCTGCCACTCCGCCAGCCGGGCGAAGCTGCGGCCCCAGGTGCGGACCAGCGCGGCCTGCCGCTCGGGGCTGAGGACGCCGAGACCCACGAGGTCGTGGGTGTAGCGCAGCGCCTGCACGTCGGCCTCGGTGAACGCGACCGCGTCGTCGGGCTGGTGGGCGAAGCCGAGGAGGCGCCACAGCTCGGTCGCGACCTCGAGGGGGACCCCGGCCTGCTCGGAGACTTGGACCCGGGTCAGGGTCGGGGTGTCGCCGAGCAGGTAGCGCTCGACGGTGTCGAGGGCCTGGGAGAGGTCGGGTTCGTCGGTCACCTCAGGATTCTTGCGGGAACCGATCGGCCGCCGTGCTCTCCAGCGCCTCGTGGAACTTGGGCATCTCGACGTTCAGCCGCTCCAGCTGCTCCTTGCTGAAGTGGATGAGCTCCAGCGGCGTGAGCGCGACGATGGTCGCCGTGCGCAGCGAGTGGTTGAGGATCGCCGCCTCGCCGACGATGTCGCCGGGCCCGAGCTGGGCCACCTCCTGGCCGTGCGAGCGGACCGAGACCGTGCCGCTGAGGATGACGTAGGCCTTGTCGGCTCCCGTCCGCTCCGAGATCGGCGCCCAGCCCTCGGGCAGGGTCACGCGCGTGCCGGACGCGCTGATGAGCGCGATCTCCCCGGGGCTGAACTTCGAGAAGAAGGTGTCGGGCATGGCCCAGCCTTTCGGTCGTCGAGGTGCTGTCAGGGACAACGACGCAGGGCCGCGGAGGGCACGCTCAGCCCAAGGGCTCGCGCGAGACCGGGCAGCTCATGCAGCGCGGCCCGCCGCGGCCCGAGCCCAGCTCGGAGCCGGCGATCCGGACCACCTCGATGCCGGCGTCCTCCAAGCGGTCGTTGGTCTCGTCGTTGCGCTCGTAGGCCACGGCCACCCGCGGCGCCAGCGCCAGGGTGTTGTTGCCGTCGTCCCACTGCTCGCGCTCGGCGGTGACCGGGTCCAGGCCCGTGTCGATCTGGTGCATCCGGTCGATGCCCATCGCGGCCGCCGCGGCGACCAGGAACGGCTCGGCCTTGCCCACCTCGAGCACCAGGTCGCCGTCGGGCTCGGCGTCGCCGGTGGCGCGCACGGTGTAGGCCACGAGCGAGTCCGCGACGTTGGGGTAGACCACCATCTTGTCGACGTCGACCAGGGTGCAGATCGTGTCGAGGTGCATGGTGGCGCGCTCCTGCGCGATCGGCACCGCGAGCACCGTGTGGGCCAGCCCGGCCTGGAAGCACTGCCGGGCCAGCCGCTCGGCCCCGGCGGGCGTGGTCCGCTCGCCCACGCCGACCGCGATCACACCGGGGGCCAGCAGCAGGACGTCGCCGCCCTCGACGTGCTCGAGGTGGGCGCCGTGCATGCGGGGCGTGCCGACGAAGCGCGGGTGGCGGGTGTAGATCAGCTCGGTGAGCTCGGTCTCCCGCTTGCGCGCCGGCATCGCCAGCGAGGTGATCGCGACGCGGTCCTGCACCCACACCGAGGAGTCGCGGGTGAAGAGCAGGTTGGGGAGCGGGTCGATGAGGAAGTCGTCGAAGGCCAGCAGCGAGGTGACCAGGCCGAAGCCGCCGCGGACCTCGTCGTTGCGGATGCCGGCGGTGAGGTACGTCGTGAGCTCGGTCGGCGAGGCCTCGGCCAGCAGCCCCTCGAGGTAGCCGCGCATCGTGTCGCCGAGGTCGAGGTCGCGCAGGGCCTCCTCGACGGCGGCCGCGCGGGCGTCGGCGTCCTCGAGCGTCTCGGTCAGCAGGTCGGTGAGGTAGAGGACCTCCACCCCGCGGCCGCGCAGCTGGTCCGCGAACGCGTCGTGCTCGTCCTGGGCCCGGGCCACCCACGGGATGCCGTCGAAGAGCAGCTTGTCGTTGTTGCGGGGCGTCAGCCGCTTGAGCTCCGGCCCGGGCCGGTGCAGCATCACCGTCCGCAGCCGGCCGACCTCGCTGTCCGCCCCGTGCGGTGCCTGCCCGGTTCCCTCCGTCATGCCCGGAACTCTAGTCAGGCTCGGGCCGGGCCGGTCAGCGGACGAGCTCGACCAGCGTGAGGGTGGCCAGCACGGCGCAGATGGCCGCCCCGACGTAGTGCAGCCAGTGCAGCGCGACGTAGCGCAGCAGCGTGCGCCCGGCCACCACGGCCAGGCCGCTGACCAGGAGCAGGGCACCCAGCGCGCCGAGGAAGACCTCCACCGGTGCGTCGTAGCGGGCGACCAGCGAGATGGTGAGCAGCTGCGAGAGGTCTCCCCACTCCGCCGCGAACAGGACCAGGAAGGAGGCCAGCACCGCCCGGAAGCCCGTGGCCGGCGCGGCCTCGGCGCCGAACTCCTCCTCGCCCTCGGCCATCGAGGCCCGGTGGTGGCTCAGCCCCTCGCGGAGCAGCACCACCGCCCCGATCGCGAACATGGCCATGGCCACGAGATGGACGACGTCCTCGGGCAGGAAGCCGGCCGCGCTGCCGAGCAGCACCGCCACCGTGGTCTGCACGGCGAAGGCCGCGCCCACTCCGATCCAGACCAGGACCGGGCGGTACTTGGTGGCGAGCACCAGCGTGGCGAGGAACGTCTTGTCCGGGAGCTCCACCACGAAGATGGCGCCGAAGGTCAGGACGAGGGCGGCCAGGTCCATCAGGCGCCCAGCTCCGCCCGGGCCGCGGCGGCGGCCTCGGCCAGCACCTCGCGCGCGGGCCGGTCCAGCGCGCGGGCCACGCGGACCACGTCGTCGAACTCCGGCTGGGCCGTCACCACCACGCCGTCGAGCCGGGCCAGCTTCACGCTGATCGCCAAGCCGCCGACGGTGACCTCGGTGGTCTCGCGGGGGAGCGCGTGGCGCGCGACGGCGTACTCGCGGATGCCGATCGTCGTGGTCTCCCGGAAGACCGCTGCGCGCACCTCGGCCGCGCGGGCCGGCGGCACCAGCGCCCGGAAGGTGTGGGCGGGCCGGCCCTTCTTCATCACGATGGGGGTGAGCCAGGCGTCGAGCGCGCCCGCGGCCAGGACCGCCGTGATCGCGCCGGGCCACAGCCGCGGGTCCAGGTCGTCGACGTTGGTCTCGAGCACCAGCAGGTCGTCGGCGCCGTCACCGCCGCCGGCCGCGGTCGTGGCGGTGCCGACCAGCAGCCGGAGCACGTTGGCGTGTCCCTCGGGGTCGCGTCCCCCGGCGCCGACGCCGACCGCGGTCGTGGACATGGCCGGCTGCGGCCCCCACGCCGTGGCCACGGTGGTGAGCAGGGCCGCGCCGGTCGGGGTGCAGAGCTCCATCGCGGGCGCGCCCTCCGGGCCGGCGTACGACGGGACGCCGGTCAGCAGCGCGGCCACCGCGGGCGGGGGGACCGGCAGCGTGCCGTGGGCGCCGCGGACGGTGCCGGAGCCGACCGCCACCGGCGTGACCACGACGTCCGTGGCGGCCAGGTGGACGAAGCCCGCGCAGGCCCCCACCACGTCGGCGATGGCGTCGAGCGCGCCGACCTCGTGGAAGTGCACGTCGAGCGGGTCGTGCCCGTGCACCGCTCCCTCGGCGACCGCCAGCCGCTCGAAGACCCGCAGGGCCAGGTCGCGGACCTCGTCGGCCAGCGGTGCGCCGAGCAGCAGCGCGCGGATGTCGCGCCACGACCGGTGGTGGGCCGAGTCGGGCACCTCGACGTGCACGCGCGTGGCCGCGAAGCCGTGCCGCGTGACGGGCTCCACGCGCAGCGCGACCGGCTCGGGCGAGACGGCGTCGACGGCGGCCCGGACCACGTCGAGCGGCACGCCGGCCCCGACCAGCGCGCCCAGCAGCATGTCGCCGCTCGCGCCCGAGGACGCGTCGACCCAGAGCGTGGTCACCGCGCCGCCCGGGCGACCCGTGCGGCGAAGACCCCCGCGCCGTAGCCGTTGTCGATGTTGACCACCGTCACGCCGGGCGCGCAGGAGTTGAGCATGGCGAGGAGGGCGGCCAGGCCGCCGAACGAGGCGCCGTACCCGACGCTGGTCGGCACGGCGACGAGCGGGACGCCGGTCAGCCCGCCGACCACCGACGGCAGCGCCCCCTCCATGCCGGCCACCACGACCAGGCAGTCGGCCGCCTCGAGCCGGTCGCGGACCGCCAGCAGGCGGTGCAGGCCCGCCACCCCGACGTCCTCGATCAGGTCGACCGCCGAGCCGTGCACCCGGATCGACAGCGCCGCCTCGGCCGCGACCGGCGCGTCGCTGGTGCCGGCGGAGACCACCGCGACCGCGCCGCGCGGCTCCGGCAGCGGCCCGAGGGTCGCCGCCCGCGCGACCGCGTCGACGCTCGCGCCGGGCAGCGAGGTGGCCACCTGGGCCAGCGCCTCCTCCGACAGCCGGGTGGCCATCACCGCCCGGTCGGGGTGCTTGTCGTGCAGCGTGCGCAGGATCGCGATGATCTGGCCCGGGGTCTTCCCCTGGCCGAAGACCACCTCCGCGTCCCCGGTCCGCTCGGCGCGGTCGACGTCGACGCGCGCGAAGCCGAGGTCCTCGACGCGGGGGTCCTGATCCACCCGAGCAGGTTAGTCGGCGCCGCAGCGCGCGGGTCAGGCCGGTCAGGACTCCCGGAACGGGTCCGCCAGGTAGACGCCGAGGATCTTCACGTCGGTGGTGAAGAAGGCCAGCTCCTCCAGCGCGCGGGCCAGGCCCGCGTCGGCGGGGTGGCCGTCGACCTCGGCCAGGAACTGGGTGGCGGTGAACTCCCCGCCGACCATGTAGCTCTCCAGCTTGGTCATGTTCACGCCGTTGGTGGCGAAGCCGCCGAGCGCCTTGTAGAGCGCGGCGGGGAGGTTGCGGACGTTGAAGATGAACGACGTCACGACCGAGCCGTTCCCCGGCGGTGCCTCGTCCAGCTCGCGGGAGAGGACCACGAAGCGGGTGGTGTTGTGGTCCTCGTCCTCGACGTCCTCGGCCAGCACCTCCAGGCCGTAGATCTCCGCGGCGAGCGGCGGGGAGATGGCCGCCTGCGTGGGGTCGCCCGCCTCCACCACCTCGCGGGCCGCGCCCGCGGTGTCGCCGGAGATGACCGTCTTGAGGTGGTGGGCGCGGATCACCTTGCGGCACTGGCCCAGTGCGTGGACGTGGCTGTGCACCGTGGTCACCCGGTCCAGCCTGGCCCCGGGGATGCCGAGCAGGTGGAAGCGGATCCGGAGGAAGTGCTCGGCCACGATGTGCAGGCCGGAGTCGGGCAGGAAGTGGTGGATGTCGGCCACCCGGCCGGCGATGGAGTTGTCGATCGGGATCATGGCCAGGTCCGCGTCACCTCCCTCGACCGCGGCGAAGACGTCCTCGAACGACGCGCAGGGCACGGCCTCCAGCTCCGGGTAGTGCTCGCGGCACACCTGGTGGGAGTTGGCCCCCGGCTCGCCCTGGTAGGCGATGCGGCGCGGTTCGGTCACCGACGCATCGTAGTTTGGGAGACGTGGTGCTCCTGGTCCTGCTCCTCCTCGTGGTCATCCTGCTGGTGGGCGCCGCGGTGGCCGTGGTCGTCGGCGTCCTCCGGCGTACGCCGTCGCGGGCCGGGGACGTCGACTCGCTGCCCAGCGACGTGGTCGGCCTGCGGCAGGAGGTCGCCGCGCTGCGCGAGGAGGCCCGGGGCGCGCTGAGGCACCTCGGGCTGGTCCGCTACGACGCGTTCACCGGCACCGGGCCAGGAGGGACCCAGAGCGTCGGCGGGCGGCTCTCGTGGTCGCTGGCCCTGCTCGACGACCAGGGCGACGGAGTCGTCCTGACCGCGATCCACGGGCGCAGCGAGGCGCGCAGCTACGCCAAGAGCATCGCCGGCTGGAGCTGCGACCAGCCGATGTCGCCGGAGGAGCAGGACGCCGTGGCGTCCGCGAAGCCATGAGCCGCGACTGGGACGACCTGGCCGACCGCCTGGGCCGGAGCGCGGTCGCCGACGGCGAGCCGACGCGGTGGTACGACGAGCTGTGGTCGGCCGCCGGGCGGGGCGAGGTCGGGCTGCCCTGGGACCACACCGACCCGCACCCCGTGCTGGCCGACTGGCTGGGCTCGGCAGGTGCCGGAGGAGGGCGCCGCGCCGTGGTGGTCGGCTGCGGCCTGGGCGCGGACTCCGAGCACCTGGCCCGCCAGGGGTGGCGGACCACCGCCTTCGACATCTCACCGGCTGCGGTGGCCGCGGTGCGCGGGCGCTACCCCGACTCCGAGGTCGACTACCGCGCGGGCGACCTCCTCGACCTGGCGGACGACCTGGTCGGCGCGTTCGAGCTGGTGGTCGAGATCTACACGCTGCAGGCGCTGCACCCCTCGCTGCGCGCGGCCGCGGTCACCGGCGTACGCCGCCTGCTGGCGCCGGGCGGTCAGGCGCTCGTCGTCCAGATGGTGCGGCGCGACGACGAGCCCGTCACGGCGGAGCCGCCGTGGACCCTGGACCGGGCGGAGATGGAGGCGGTCGCCGGCGACGGCGTCGTCCTGGACTCGCTCGACGAGATGCTGCCGGAGGGCCGGGTGCAGCCGCTGTGGCGGATGGTGCTCACTCGCCGGTGACGAAGCGCCGCAGCAGGCGGACGAGTCGCTGCCGCGCGGTGGCCGAGAGCACCGCCAGCAGCTCGTCGGTCACCGCCTGACCGCGGGTCATCGCGTCCGGCACCACGTCCGCGGCCCGGGGCAGCACGTGCAGCATCTGGGAGCGGCGGTCGGTGTCGAGGCGGCGACGCTCCACCAGCCCGTGCTCCTCGAGGTGGTCGACCAGCTCGACCACGCTCGGCCCGCTGATGCCCAGCCTGCGGGCCAGCGTGGCCTGCGACATGGGGCCACCCGCCCCCAGGGCGACCAACGAGCCCATGTGCCGCGGCTCGATGTGCAGGTCGTCGAGCGCCGCCGACATGTCGGCGTACATCCGCTGGTGGATCCGGGTGACCAGGAAGCCGATGCTGTCGAGCAGGGCGTCCGGTGTCTCGGGTGACAGGCCCGGCCGGGCCACGCCGAGCAGCAGCCGCCGCAGCTCCTCCCGGTCCGAGGTGGAGAAGCCGGCGGTCACGGCCTCCTCGAGGTCCTCGGCGTGACGCCGCCAGTGCCGGGCGGCCACGGCTCCCTCGGCGGTCCGGGTGAGGAGGTAGGAACGCCGGTCCGACTCGTTGCGCACCCGCTCGACCAGGCCCTGGTCGACCAGCGCAGCGACCACCTTGGCCATGGTGGTCCGGCTCACCGCCACGGTGTCGGCCAGCCACTGCTGCGACCGGGCCTGGCCCGCCGCCAGCGCGAGCAGCGCGGCGTAGGCATGGATGTCCACACCGGGGGGCAACGTCTCGGCGAGGGCGGCGGTGACCTTGGCGGAGGCCCGCCAGATGAGGTGGCCGGGCAGCACCGCCAGCTCGGGGGTCAGGACGGTGGCGGCGGGGTCGAGCTCGCCCATGACCCTCCTCGACATAATCATTAGGCACTTGACGGATGCCCGCTCAGGAGTATCGTACCGAAGGTAATCGTTAGGTGATTGACGATCTTCCCCGAACGGAGCCGAGATGGCCGAGGAGACCCTGAGCCAGGGCAGCAGGACAGCGCCGGACAGCACGCCGGGCAGCACGCCGGTCAGCACCGGGCGCGACCCGAAGTGGTGGACGCTGGTGGCGGTCTGCCTCGGCGTGTTCATCCTGCTGCTGGACATCACGATCGTGAACGTGGCGCTGGCCGACATCCAGGACGAGCTCCACGCGAGCCTCTCCGACCTGCAGTGGGTCATCGACGCCTACGCGCTCAGCCTGGCCGCGCTGCTGCTGACGGCGGGCTCGCTGGCCGACCTCTACGGCCGGCGCAAGGTCTTCGTCATCGGCACGGCGCTGTTCATGCTGGGCTCCATCGCCTGCGGAGCGGCGCAGGACATCTTCTTCCTCCAGCTCGCACGGGCCTTCCAGGGCATCGGCGGCGCCGCCATGTTCGCCACCGCCCTGGCGCTCATCGCCTCGGCCTTCCAGGGTCGTGACCGCGGGGTGGCCTTCGGTGCCTTCGGCGCGACGACCGGCGTGGCCGTCGCGGTCGGGCCGGTGCTGGGCGGCGTCCTGACCAGCGGCCTCTCGTGGCGCTGGATCTTCTTCGTCAACATCCCGATCTGCCTGCTGGCGATCGTCATCGCGGTGGTCCGGGTCAAGGAGTCGCACGACCCGCGCGCGGGCAGCCCCGACTGGCTCGGCTTCGTCACCTTCAGCCTGGGCCTCGGCGCGCTGGTCTACGGGCTGATCCACGCCGGCCAGACCGAGTGGGCCAACGGCCGGGTGGTCCTGTGTCTGGTCGCCGCCGTGGTGCTGCTGGCGCTCTTCGTGCTGCTCCAGCTGCGCGGCAGCGACCCGATGTTCGACCTCGGTCTCCTGCGCAAGCCGACCTTCACCGGCGGCCTGATCGCCGCCTTCGGGGTCTCGGCCTCGATCTTCTCGCTGCTGACCTACCTCGTCATCTACGTGCAGAACGTGCTCGGCTACTCCGCGGTCGGCGCCGGCGTGCGCTTCCTCTTCCTCTCCGGGGCCTCGTTCGTCGCGGCGGCCATCGCCGGCCGCTTGACCGAGAAGGTGCCGGCCAAGTGGCTGATCGCGCCCGGCTTCGTCGTGCTCGGCGTCGGGCTGCTCCTCATCCACGGCATCCAGCCCGACTCGTCGTGGACCCACCTGATCCCCGGGCTGCTGGTGTGCGGCGTGGCGGTCGGCATGATCAACACCCCGCTGGCCTCGACCGCGGTCGGCGTGGTGAGCGTCGACCGCTCCGGCATGGCCTCGGGCATCAACTCCACGCTCCGCCAGGTCGGCGTGGCCACCGGCATCGCCGTCCTGGGCACGATCTTCAGCCACCAGGTCGCCGACGGGATCCGCGACGGCCTGGCCGGCACACCCGTCGCCGACCAGTCGGGCTCGATCGCCACGGCGGTCACCGGCGGCCAGGCGGACGCCGTGATCAAGGCGGCGCCGGCCGGTGTGCGCGACCAGCTCACCGCGGTGACGACGTCGAGCTTCGTCGACGCCCTGAACCACATCACCCTGATCGCGATGGTGCTCGCCTTCGTGGCGGCCGCCTGCTGCTTCGTGCTGATCCGCCAGCAGGACTTCGTCCAGCAGGGTGGCCCGCCGGCCGGCGACTAGCGCGGGACGCGGACCAGCACCCGGCCGTGCACGCACTCCATGTGCAGCTCGCGGCCCGGGCCGATGGAGTCGCCGTCGAGCTGGCGGGGCGTGTCGGCGCTGGCCCGGACCACCACGGTCCGCCCGGTCATCCGGTCCACCAGCTCGTCGGTCCGCGGGCGCTTGGCCAGGACCCGGAAGGCCAGCGGGATCCAGGACAGGAACTTGCGCGGGTGCAGCAGGACGACGTCGAGGAGGCCGTCGTCGATGGAGGCGTCAGGGAGCAGCGGCATGCCGGCCTGGAGGTAGCCGACGTTGCCCACCACGATCGTGCGCGCCTGGTGGCTGGTGTAGTCGGCGCCGTCGACCGAGATCTCGATCCGCACCGCCGGGAACATCAGCGACTTCAGGGCCGAGAGGACGTAGGCGATCCAGCCGACCTTGGCCTTGATCTCCTCGTTGACGCCCTCCATGATCGCGGCGTCGAAGCCCATGCCGGCCATGACCATGAAGTGGGTGCCCTCCTCGACGCCGTCGCCGGACACCTTGACCATGTCGATGGCCCGGTCCTGCCCGGTGAGCGCGATGTCGATGGCGGCCCGGAGGAAGAGGGGGATGTCGAGGTTGCGGGCCAGCAGGTTGCCCGTGCCGGCCGGGATGATCCCGATCGGGATGCCGGTGCCGGCCAGCTCGGCGCACACCTCGCGGACGGTGCCGTCGCCACCGCAGACCATGACCAGGTCGGCGCCGGCCACCGCGGCCGCCGCGGCCATGCCGGTGCCCGGGTCCTCGATCGTCGTGTAGTGCCACACCGGCGGGGACCAGCCGGCGTCCGCGGCCAGGGAGCCCACCATGGTGCGGAAGGCCTCGACGTCCTCGACCTTCGAGGGGTTCAGCACCACCGCCAGGCTGCGCTCGGTGCTGAAGACCTCCGGAAGGGCCGGCAGGAGCTGGGCGTGCGAGCGCGGGAGCGGCGAGTAGACCGCCAGCCCCAGCGCCACCATCCCCATCCCGAGCAGGAAGCCGCCCACCACGTCGGAGGGGTAGTGGCGGCCGAGGAAGACCCGGTCCAGGCAGACCGCGACCACCATGACGCCGATCAGCGCGTAGAGGAGGCGGCGCACGCTGCCCCGGCGCACCAGCATCACGACCAGGACCACCAGGACCCCGCCGAACGCCGTGATGGAGGCCGCGTGCCCGGACGGGAAGGACTTCGAGGAGAGCAGCGCCTGGTCCAGCTGCCACTCCGGCCGGGCCCGCCCGACCAGCAGCTTGACGAGGGAGTACGTCACCGTGGTCACGACCATCACGCCGACGGTGAACAGGGCCGCCCGGCGGTGGCGGCGCAGCAGCATGAGGCCCGCGACGACGAGCGTCATGATCGTCATGCCGATGGTCTGGAAGGCCACCTCGACGGCGCGCAGCGGCCGGATCAGCCAGCCCGAGTCGACGGCGTACTTCGCGGCCGGCGACCCGCGGTCGTCGAACTGGGCGACCGGTCCCCACCCCTGCACGACGGCCAGGGCGACCAGCCCGAAGGCCAGGAAGGACAGCAGGGCC
>CAZEPK010000090.1:13067-15053 GCA_964514085.1 uncultured Nocardioides sp. | reverse complement strand
CCGGCGAGGTGGCCGGCCGCCCGCCCGCGCCGATCGAGTCCGCGGTCTACTTCGACGTCGCCGAGCGCCTGGCAAACTCGGCCAAGCACTCCGGTCACGCCCACGCGGCCGCCGGGCCCGGGCACGCCGACGGGGTGCTCCAGGTGGTGGTCGGCGACGACGGCGCCGGTGGCGCGGACCCGGAGGCCGGGACCGGGATGCGGGGTGTCATGCGGCGGCTGGCGGCGTTCGACGGCACGATGGCGGTGTCCAGCCCCGACGGGGGACCCACGATCGTGACCCTGGAGGTGCCGTGCCAGCTCGCTCCCGTCTGGTCCTCGCCGAGGACAACGCCCTCCTCCGCGCCGGGCTGAAGCAGCTGCTGGAGGGCTCGGGCTTCGTGGTCGCCCGCGAGGTCGACAACGCCGTCGAGCTCGACGAGGCGCTGCTCGACCCCGAGGTCGAGGGCGCGGTCCTCGACGTGCGGATGCCGCCGACCTTCACCGACGAGGGCCTGCGCGCGGCGATCACGGTCCGCGCCGCCCGGCCCGGCTTCCCCGTGCTGGTGCTCTCGCAGTACGTCGAGCAGCTCTACGCCCGCGAGCTCCTGGCCAGTGGCGAGGGGGCGGTCGGCTACCTGCTCAAGGACCGCGTCTCCGACGTGCGGCAGTTCGTCGACGGCGTACGCCGGGTGCTCGACGGCGGCACCGTCCTGGACCCCGAGGTGGTCGCGACGGTGATGGCCCGCCGGCGCGACGAGCCGCTGGACCGGCTGACCGGGCGGGAGAAGGAGGTCCTCGCCCTCATGGCCGAGGGCCGGTCGAACGCGTCGGTGGGCGTGGCGCTGCACGTCACCGAGAAGGCCGTGGCCAAGCACATCAACAGCATCTTCGCGAAGCTGGACCTGCCGGTGGACCTCGAGGTCAACCGGCGGGTGCAGGCGGTGCTGGCCTACCTCCGTCTGTGACGGGCCGGTCCTGCGGCCGGTCCTGCGGGCGGTCCTGCAGGTCGCGGTAGACCGCGCGCACGCCGACGGCCCGCTCGAGCTCGCGCAGGATCTCGGTGAAGAACTGCTGGCGGTAAGTCGCGTCGGTGATCGCGTAGACGGTGAAGTACAGGCCGCTGAACGAGCCGAGGAAGATCGCCACCTTGAGCAGCTGCACGCTCACCACGTGCTCGAAGGCCGGGTAGCTGGGCGGGCCGCCGATCCAGCTCTCGATCACGTGGTCGTCGATGGCCACCGCGCCGAAGACGATGAAGAAAGCCGACACCGCGACCGCCAGCAGGAAGACCTGCACCGCCTGGGCGACCACCAGGGCCAGGACCAGGTTGGCCTTCTCCAGCCCCACGACCTGCGAGTCCAGGGCCAGCCGGTCGCCGCGGTCGGCCAGGGTGCGGGCGTCGTCCTCGACCGGGGTGCCGCGGCAGGCGCCGACCACAGCCGCCGAGTCCTCGAGGTCGTCGACGTCGTCGAGCTCCTCGCCGAGCCGCGAGACCAGGAAGAACACCGCGGCCAGGGCGAAGAAGAGCACCGACCCGCCCAGCACGCCGGGGCTGAGGGCGTCGGAGACCTGCCACACCTCGGTGTTGATGAACAGGAAAGTGATGAACAGCAGCAGCATCGGCAGGGCCCGGGTGGCCAGCGGGATCAGCAGGCCGAGGCTGTTCAGGGCCCGTCCGGCCGCCCACCGCGTGATCATCCCGGTCTTCAGGGCCCTCAGCGCATACGCCCCGACCACGGCCAGCCCCACCGTGGCCCCGGTGGTGAACCCGTTGGTGCCCTGGTCGTCCTCGGCCTGCAGCCCGACCACCACACCGGCCACCACCCCGAGCACCGTGGCGACCACGAGGACCACCGTCACCCGCGAGCGGTGCAGGCGGCGGCGTACGTCGGCGCGCAGGTCGTCGACGAAGTACGGCAGCCCGTGCTCCAAGAACCACGCCTCCGCCCGTGCGCGAGGGTCGGCGGAGGGCGGCACGCGGGCACAGTACCGATGAGGCCATAGC
>CAZEPK010000090.1:0-13057 GCA_964514085.1 uncultured Nocardioides sp. | reverse complement strand
AGACCGTCAGCGACTACCTCCTCGAGCACAGCACCGCCCACGACGACGTGCTGGCCCAGCTTGTCGAGGAGACGCACCAGCGCTTCGGTGACGCCTCCGGCATGCAGGTCACGGCCGACGAGGGGGCGCTGCTCACGATGCTGGTCCGGCTCACGGGGACGCGGCGAGCGGTGGAGGTGGGCACGTTCACCGGCTACTCCTCGATCTGCATCGCCCGGGGCCTCGGTGAGGGCGGGCGCCTGCTGGCCTGCGACGTGAGCGGCGAGTGGACCGACCTGGCCCGGCGCTACTGGGCCGAGGCCGGCGTGGCCGACCGGATCGACCTGGTGCTGGCGCCCGCCGCGGAGACGCTGGCGGCGCTGCCGCCCGAGCCCGAGATCGACTTCGCCTTCATCGACGCGGACAAGGAGGGCTACCCGACGTACTACGAGGAGCTGGTGAGCCGCTTGCGTCCGGGAGGTGTGGTCGTCCTCGACAACGTCCTGCTCGGCGGCCGGGTCTTCGACCAGGCCGAGCAGGGCGAGCGGGTCACCGCGATGCGCGCGGTCAACGACCGCGTCGCCGGCGACGAGCGGGTGGACGTGGTGATGCTTCCCGTGCGCGACGGCGTGACCGTGGCCCGGCGGCGCTGAGGTCGGAGCCCACAGCGGTCAGCAGGCAACCTCGACCAGGCTCCGGACGGTCAGCCGGGTTGCTGGCTGACCGCTCCCCCGGGGCTCGCCGGTGCAGCGGTCAGTGGGCAACCCGCACCAGGCTCTGGGACCGACGGCCAGGGTGCTGGCTGACCGCTCCCCCACGCCGACGCCCGCGCGGCGGTCTGCAGGCAACCTCGACCGAGCCGTGAGGCGGTCAGCCGGGTTGCTGGCTGACCGCTCCCCCGGGGCTCGCCGGTGCAGCGGTCCGTGGGCAACCTCCACCAGGCGCTGGGACCGACGTCCCGGTTGCTGGCTGACCGCTCCCCCGCGCCGACGCCCGCGCGGCGGTCAACAGGCAACCTGCCCTCAGGCGCCGAGCAGCTCGCGAGCGTTTTCGACGTCGGCGGCCATCTGCACCACCAGCGCGTCGACCGAGTCGAAGGCCACCATCCCGCGCAGCCGCTCGACGAAGGAGACCTCCACCTCCACGCCGTAGAGCTCGAGGTCGGTGCGGTCGAGGACGTAGCTCTCGACCCGGCGTTCGCGGACGCCGTCGAAGGTCGGGTTGGTGCCGACGCTGATCGCGGCCGGGAGGGTCTCACCGGTGTCGAGCCGCCGGAGCCAGCCGGCGTAGACGCCGTCGGCCGGCGCGGCGGTCATGCCGTCGGTGGGCACGTTGGCGGTCGGGTAGCCCAGCTCGCGGCCGCGCTGGTCGCCCTGCACCACGACGCCGCGCACGGCGTAGGGGTGCCCGAGCGCCTCGGCGGCGCCGGCCACGTCACCGGTGGCCAGGCAGGTGCGGACGTACGTCGAGGACCAGACCATCGGGCCGCCGTCGAGCGGGATGCCCTCGGCCACGAAGCCGTGCTCGCGGCCGAACTCCTGCAGCGCCGCGACGTCCCCCGCGGCTCTCCTGCCGAAGCGGAAGTTGGCGCCCACCACCACGGCCGACGCGTGCACGGTGTCGACCAGGACCCGCTGCATGAACTCGTCGGGGGTCCACGAGGCCATGTCGCGGTCGAAGGGCAGCGCCAGGACCTCGTCGGCCCCCGCCTCGGCCAGCAGCTCGGCGCGGCGCTCGATCGAGGTCAGCTGGGTCGGGGTGTGCTCCGGTCGCAGCACCGCCATGGGGTGCGGGTGGAAGGTCACGGCCACCACGGCCAGGCCGCGCTGGTCGGCGAGCTCGCGGGCCCGGCGCAGCACGTGCTGGTGGCCGAGGTGGACGCCGTCGAAGTTGCCGATCACGGCCACGGTCGGGCCGAGGTCGGCCGGCACCTCGGCGAGCGAGCGCCAGATCTCCACGCGGGGAAGCCTAGGGCTCACACGAACACCGCCACCGCACGGGCCCGACCCTCGCGCGGCTCGTAGAGGGCCAAGAAGCCACCGTCGGGGGCGAACACCGCGGTCAGCCCGCTCAGCGCGAGGTCGAGACCACGACCCACGCGCACGTCGGCGGCCGCCGCGTCGTCGAGGTCGAGGCTGGGGAACGCCGCCCGCGCGGCCGCCGCGATGGGCAGCAGCTCGAAGGACTCGGCCAGCTCGTCGAGGGTGCGGGCGACGTCGAGGCCGTAGGGCCCGACGGCGGTGCGCCGGAGGGCGGTCAGGTGACCGCCGACGCCGAGCCGCTCCCCCGCGTCGCGGGCGATGGCCCGCACGTAGGTGCCGCTGCTGCAGCGCAGCGAGAGGTCGACGTCCAGCACGTCGTCGACCGGGCGGACCTCGTGCACCACGAGCTCGTGCACGGTGACGGGTCGCGCCGCCAGCTCCACCTGCTCGCCGTCGCGGACGCGCTGGTAGGCGCGCTTGCCGTCCACCTTGATGGCGGAGACCGCGGTCGGGACCTGCAGGAGGTCACCGGTGAAGCCGGTCAGCACCTCGCGGACCATCGCCTCGTCCAGGTGCGCGGCGGGCGCCGTCGCGACGACCTCGCCCTCCGCGTCGTCGGTGGTGGTGGCCACCCCGAGCCGCAGCGTGGCGTCGTAGGCCTTGTCGGTCAGCATCAGGTGACCCAGCAGCCGGGTGGCGCGGTCAACGCCGAGCACCAGCACCCCGGTGGCCATGGGGTCCAGGGTGCCGGCGTGGCCGACCTTGCGCGTGCCCGCCAGCCGCCGCACGCGCGCGACGACGTCGTGCGAGGTGATGCCGGCCGGCTTGTCGACGACGACCAGGCCGGGCTCAGTCATCCTCGCCGTCGAGGACAGCCTCGCCGTCGGTGCCCTCGGTGCGCTCGGTGTCGGCGATGCCCTCGGTGTCGTCGGTGTCGTCCTCGTCGTCGAGGACCTCGCGCGGCTTCTTGTACGGGTCCTCCTCGCCGGCGTACGCCGCGCCGCGCCGGGCCGCGACCTCCTCGTCGAGCGCGCGGGCCTTGGCCAGCACCTCGTCGAGGTGGCGCGCGGTCTCGGGGAGCGCGTCGGCCACGAACTCCAGGACCGGCGCGTGCCGCATCCCGAGCTGCTTGGCCACCTCGGAGCGGATCATGCCCTTGGCGGACTCCAGAGCGGCCGCCGTGGCGGCGAGCGCCGCCTCGTCGCTCTGGTCGATGGAGGCGTCCGGCAGGACGGTGTAGAAGATCGTGGCGTTCTGGCTGTCGCCGGTCACGCGGACGTCGGTCACCGTCACGAACCCCAGCCGCGGGTCCTTGAGCCGTCGCTCGAGCATCTCCGCGACGATCTGCTGGATGCGGTCCGCGATCTTCCTGATCCGGGGGCTTGTCATCTCTCCACATCCTCTCCTGCTGAACGGGTCACCGGATATCCGGTGACCCATTCACTTCTGCACCGAGATCTCGGTGCAGAAGCGCAGGAGTCACCGGATGTCCGGTGACCCCTGCGCCGTGCGCACCACTCAGGCGCGCGGGATCTCGCGCATCTCGAAGGCCTCGACGATGTCGCCCTCCTTGATGTCCTGGAAGTTGCGCAGGACCAGGCCGCACTCGAAGCCCTCGCGGACCTCGGAGGCGTCATCCCTCTCACGCTTCAGCGAAGCGAGGTCGAGGTTGTCGGCCACGACCTGACCGTCGCGGATCACCCGCACCTTGGCGTTGCGGCGGATCAGGCCGCTGGTGACCATGCAGCCGGCGATGTTGCCGAGCTTGGACGAGCGGAAGATCGCACGGATCTCCGCCTGACCCAGGGTCGACTCCTCGTACTCCGGCTTGAGCAGGCCCTTGAGCGCAGCCTCGATCTCGTCGATGGCCTGGTAGATCACCGAGTAGTACCGGATCTCCACGCCCTCGCGATCGGCCAGCTCCGTCGCCTTGCCCTGCGGGCGGACGTTGAAGCCGATGATGATCGCGTCGGAGGCCGCAGCCAGGTCGACGTTGGTCTCGGTGATCGCACCGACACCGCGGTCGATGACGCGGATGCCCACGCTGTCGCCCACGTCGATCTGGGCCAGGGCGTCCTCGAGCGCCTCGACCGAGCCGGACACGTCGCCCTTGAGGATCAGGTTGAGCTCCTGGCTCTCGGCGCCCTTCTCCATGGAGGCCATGAAGTCCTCGAGCGTGCGACGCACGCGACGCTTGGCCTGCATGGCCGCCCTCTCGCGCGACTCGCGCTTCTCGGCGATCTGGCGCGCCATCCGGTCGTCCTCGACCGCGAGGAAGGTCTGGCCGGCTCCGGGGACCGCGGTCAGACCGAGGACCATCGCCGGGCGACCCGGGTCGGCCTCCTCGATGTTGGCGCCGTGCTCGTCGAGCATCGCCCGCACCCGACCGTGACCGGCGCCGGCGACGATCGAGTCACCGACGCGCAGCGTGCCGCGCTGGACCAGGACGGTGGCCACGGGGCCACGACCGCGGTCGAGGTGTGCCTCGATCACGATGCCCTGGGCGTCCTGGTTCGGGTTGGCCCGCAGGTCCAGCGACGCGTCAGCGGTCAGCACGATGGCCTCGAGCAGCTTGTCGAGGTTGAGCGCGGACTTGGCCGACACGTCGACGAACATGGCGTCGCCGCCGTACTCCTCGGGCACCAGGCCGTACTCGGCCAGCTGGCCACGGACCTTGGTCGGGTCGGAGTCGGGCTTGTCGATCTTGTTGACCGCGACCACGATCGGCACCCCGGCGGCCTTGGCGTGGTTGAGCGCCTCGACCGTCTGCGGCATCACGCCGTCGTCCGCCGCGACCACGAGGACCGCGATGTCGGACTGCTGCGAGCCGCGGGCACGCATGGCGGTGAACGCCTCGTGACCGGGGGTGTCGATGAAGGTGATGCGGCGCTCGTTGCCGTCGACGTCGGCGGTGACCTGGTAGGCACCGATGTGCTGGGTGATCCCACCGGCCTCCTTGTCGACCACGTTGGCGTCGCGGAGGGCGTCGAGGAGCTTGGTCTTGCCGTGGTCGACGTGACCCATGACGGTGACCACCGGGGGCCGGAAGGCCAGGTCGGTCTCGTCGCCCTCGTTCTCACCGAAGTCGATGTCGAAGGACTCGAGCAGCTCGCGGTCCTCGTCCTCGGGGGAGACGACCTCGACGACGTAGTTGAGCTCCTCGCCGAGCAGCTCGAGCACCGCGTCGTTGACCGACTCGGTGGCGGTGACCATCTCGCCCAGGCTGAACAGCATCTGGACGAGCTGGGCCGCATCGACGCCGATGCGCTCGGCGAAGTCGGTCAGCGAGGCCCCGCGGGGCAGCCTGACGGTCTCGCCGCTGCCCTTGCGGACGCGCACGCCGCCGATCGACGGGGCCTCCATGGCCTCGAACTCTTGACGACGAGCGCGCTTCGACTTGCGGCCTCGGCGCGACGGACCACCGGGACGCCCGAAGGCACCCTGGGTCTGACCACGCTGACCGGGACGGTTGCCGCCACCGGGGCGACCCCCGCCGGCGAAGCCACCGGGACGACCCGGAGCACCGGCACCAGCCGGAGCGCCACCGCGGCCCGGAGGGCCACCGCGGCCGGGAGCACCCGGACGACCGGCACCAGGGCCACCAGGGCCTCCGCGGCCGGGGCCGCCGGGGCCACGGCCACCGGGACCGGCGCCGAAGGCGGCCGGGGACTTGGGCATCATCGCCGGGTTGGGGCGCGGCATGCCGGGACGGCCGCCGGGAGCCGGCGGACGGGGCGGGCGCTGCGCGTCCGGGACCGCGTCGGTGCCGGCGGCCTCGGTGCCGGGACGCGGCGCAGGACGCCGGCCCATTCCCTGGCTGGAGGCGAACGGGTTGTTGCCCGGGCGCGGGGCGCCGGGACGGCCGACCGGACGGGGCGCCGGGGCCTTGGTGTCACCGGCGTCGGCGGCAGGGGCCTCGGGCTCGGCCGGGGGCGTGGGGCGCTCGGCCTCGACGACCTCGGCGGGGGCCGGTGCCTCCGCGACGGGCGCGGGTGCGGCCGGGGCCTCGACGACCTCGGGCTCGGGCTCGGCGACCTTCTTGGCGGCAGCCTTCTTGCCCGGCGCCCTCGGGGTGGCCGGCTTGTCCTCGGCCGGTGCGGCCGGGGCGGAGGTCTCGGCGGCAGCCTTCAGCTGGTCGCCGTACTCCTTCTTGAACTTCATCTCGACGGGGAGCTCGATCGTCGAGGAGGGCGACTTGACGAACTCGCCCATCTCTTTCAGCTTTTCGAGAACGAACTTGCTCTCGACGTTGTAGAGCTTCGCGAGCTCATGAACGCGGGTCTTGGCCACAATTCTCCTTCTATGGCCCCAGACCCGGGTTCGGGCGTTGCTGGGACCGTTAGGGGTGTTGCAAACTCATCGGGAAGTACTCATCGAGTGCTCATGAGCTGCTGCTCCAGCCTTCTGGTCGGTCTTCGGTCTGTGCTCGTGTGTCTTCGGGTGCGAGTCGGGCCACGTAGGCCTCGACCGCCGCGCTGTCGAGCCTGCCCGGACCTCCCGTGTGGCGGAGGGCTCGGCCGAAGGCCTTCTTGCGCACGGCGAGCTCGTAGCACGCGGACGTGGGGTGCAGGTGCGCCCCGCGGCCGGGTGCGGTGCCCTGCGGATCGGGTACGACGGCCGGCTGGCCATGCGTGTCCGAGCCGACGGTCACCCGCACCAGCTCACGCTTGGCGGCTCGCGCACGACATCCGACACAGGTCCGGACCGGTTCGCTCGCCACCAAGGCTCAACACTACCGCCCACCGCCGCTGTTCCCGAATGGGGGCGCACAGAACTAGCGTCGCCACATGGCACCCCCGGCCGAGGGCCTCCCCATCCGTGACGGGTGGTTCGAGGACCGCTTCAGCGCTCCCGACCTCGACACCGACACCTGGTTCACCAGCTACCTCCCGGCGTGGTCCTCCCGCGAGGCGTCCCGGGCCAGCCACCGCGTCGACGCCTCCGGGTTGACCCTCGACGTCCCGGTCGACTACCCGGTCTGGTGCGAGGGCGACCACGACCCGCCGCTGCGGGTCTCGGTCGTGCAGACCGGCAACTGGTCGGGGCCGGCCGGCACGACCCGTGGCCAGCAGCGCTTCCGCGAGGGGCAGGTGGTGCTCGAGGAGCAGGAGCGTTTTGAGGGCTGGCTGCCCTCCGCCCGGCACGGCGCCGCGCGGGTGGAGGTCTCGGCCCGGATGGAGCTCTCGCCGCGGTCCATGGCGGCGCTGTGGATGAGCGGCTTCGAGGACGACGAGGCGCAGGAGCGCTGCGGCGAGCTGTGCGTGTTCGAGGTGTTCGGCAAGGACCTCGGCCCTGCCGTCGAGCCGTCGGCCGAGGTCGGGGTGGGGATCAAGGCGTTCCGCGACCCGGCGCTGACGCAGGACTTCGCGGCGCCCCGCGTCCCGATCGACGTCATCGAGCCGCACCTCTACGCCGTCGACTGGGACGAGGAGGCGGCCGTGTTCAGCGTGGACGGGGTCGCCCTGCGGCGCTGCCCGCGCCCGCCGGCGTACCCGCTCCAGCTCATGCTCGGCGTCTTCGACTTCCCCGCCTGGTCGACCGGCGACGACGACGACCTGGTGCCGCGGCTCGTGGTCGACCGCATCGCCGGGACCCGCCCGTGACCGCGCTGCAGTGCGCCACCACCCTGGTGGTCGCCCGGCACGGCGAGGCGGAGTACGAAGCCCCGACCTGGGCCGAGGAGGGTGGCTCGCTGACCGCGCTCGGGCGACGCCAGGCCGCGGCGCTGGCCGAGCAGCTGGCCGGGCGCCGGGTGGCGCACGTGTGGACCAGCACCCTGGCCCGCGCGGTGCAGACCGGCGAGATCGTGGCGGCCCGGCTGGGGGTGGGCGTCACCACCCGTCTGGGCCTGCGCGAGTTCGACGTCGGCGTCCACCGCGGGGTGCCGCTGGAGGAGGACCCCTTCGTCGACGTCTACGGGTTGTGGCTGGCCGGTCAGCTGGACGAGCGGATCCCCGGCGCCGAGACCGGCCGGGAGATCGGGCAGCGGGTCGGCGCGGTGCTGCACGAGGTGGTCGACGCCCACCCCGGTGAGACCGTGCTGGTGGTCTCGCACGGCGGCGCGATCGGCCTCGGCGTGCCCGCGGTGGCCCGGATGGACGTGTCACCGCAGCGGCTCGGCAACTGCGACACCGTGGAGGTCCTGGCGGACGCCGACGCGTGGGTGTGCACGCGGTGGGGAGCGGCATAGGGTCCAGCCCATGGGTGCGGGTGCCGCGGACTGGTGCGCCATCCCGGCGCGCGACGCCGGTCTGGCCGACCCCCCGATCCTGCGCCGGATCCGCGACTCCGTGATCGGCGACGACCAGCTCATGCACGGCCCGTTCGGACCGCGGCGGGTGACCTACGCCGACTACACCGCCAGCGGCCGGGCCCTCGGCTTCATCGAGGACTTCGTCCGCGACGAGGTGCTCCCCCGCTACGCCAACACCCACACCGAGAGCAGCGGCACCGGACTGCAGACCACCCGGCTGCGCGAGGACGCGCGCGACCAGGTGCACCGGTCGGTCCACGGCGACGACGACACGGTGGTGATCTTCTGCGGCAGCGGCACCACCGCCGCCATCGACAAGCTGGTCGGGATCCTCGGCATCCGGATCCCGGCCGACCTCGACCAGCGGCACGGGCTCGCGGCGCGGATCCCCGCGGACCAGCGCCCGGTCGTCTTCATCGGCCCCTACGAGCACCACAGCAACGAGCTGCCCTGGCGGGAGTCGATCGCCGACGTGGTGACGATCCCCGAGGACGCCGACGGGCACATCGACGTCGACCGGCTGCGGGCCGAGCTGGTGGCCCACGCCGACCGTAGCCTGCTGATCGGGTCGTTCAGCGCCGCCTCCAACGTGACCGGGATCGTCACCGACACCCACGCGATCACCCGGCTCCTCCACGAGCACGGCGCCCTGGCCCTGTGGGACTTCGCCGCCTGCGCGCCGTACGTCGAGATCGAGATGAACCCCCACGACGGCGACCACGCCGCCCGCAAGGACGCGATCTTCCTCTCGCCGCACAAGTTCATCGGCGGCCCGGGGACCCCGGGCGTGCTGGTGGTCAGCCGCCGGCTGCTGACCAACTCGGTGCCCGACGTGGTCGGCGGCGGCACCGTGTCCTACGTCAACCCGCAGGAGCACCGCTACATCAGCGACCCCGCCCACCGCGAGGAGGGCGGCACGCCCGCGATCGTCGAGTCGATCAGGGCCGGGCTGGTCTTCGGGCTCAAGGAGGCGGTCGGCGTGGCCACGATCCGGGCGCACGAGGAGGACTTCCTCCGCCGCGCCGTCACCGCCTGGCGCGACCACCCGGCCATCGACGTCCTCGGGAACCCCGACGCCGAGCGGCTCTCGATCGTGTCCTTCGTGGTCCGGCGACCCGGCGGCCGCTACCTGCACCACAACCTCGTGGTCTCGGTGCTCAACGACCTCTTCGGCATCCAGAGCCGCGGCGGCTGCTCCTGCGCCGGCCCCTACGGCCACCGCCTGCTCGGCATCGACGTGGAGCGGTCCCACGAGTTCGAGCGCGAGATCACCGGCGGGTGCGAGGGCATCAAGCCGGGCTGGGTGCGGATCAACTTCAACTACTTCCTCAGCGAGCCGGTCTTCGAGTACGTCGTCCGCGCGGTCGCCCTGGTCGCCGACCACGGCCACAAGCTGGCGCCGGCGTACCGCTTCGACCCCATGACCGGCCTCTGGCAGCACCGCGCCGGGCCGGTCGAGCCGCCGATGCGCCTCACCTCGCTCACCTACGGCGACGACGGCGTGCTGACCTACCCCCGCGAGCACGACCGCGCCCCCGAGTCGGCCCTGGCCGGCTACTTGGAGGAGGCCGTGGCGCTCTTCGACTCGCTCCCCGAGGTGACCAGCGAGGACGGCGTCGGCGACCTGGTCAGCCCCGACTTCGAGCAGCTCCGCTGGTTCGACCTGCCCGCGGTGTGCCTGGAGCCGTCGTCCTGAGAACGGGTCCACCGCGAGCGCGCGTCCCGCGGTGGCTGAGGTGCGAAGGCGTCCTGCGCCTGAGCCTCGAAGCCAGGTGACCCGGTGCCGAGTGGTGAGCAGGACCCAGCACCGCCTGCAGAGGCTTCGAGGCTCGGCCGTGGCCGGCCTCGCACCTCAGCCACCGTGCCACCAGTCCCCCGAGCGCGCGGCTTCGAGGCTCGGCCGTGGCCGGCCTCGCACCTCAGCCACCGCCGCGCGGCGGTGGCTACTCCGCCGGAGCCTCGTCCGAGCGGATGTCGATGCGCCAGCCGGTCAGGCGGGCGGCGAGGCGGGCGTTCTGGCCCTCCTTGCCGATGGCCAGCGACAGCTGGAAGTCCGGGACGATGACGCGGGCCGAGCGGGCCTCGAGGTCGACCACCTCGACGGCGGTGACGCGGGCCGGGGACAGGGCGTGGGCCACCATCTCGGCGGGGTCCTCGGACCAGTCGACGATGTCGATCTTCTCGCCGTGCAGCTCGGCCATCACGTTGCGGACCCGCTGGCCCATGGGGCCGATGCAGGCGCCCTTGGGGTTGACGCCGGAGGTGGTCGACCGGACCGCGATCTTGGTGCGGTGGCCGGCCTCGCGGGCGATGGCGGTGATCTCCACCGTGCCGTCGGCGATCTCGGGGACCTCGAGCGCGAAGAGCTTCTTGACCAGGTTGGGGTGGGAGCGCGAGAGGGTGATCTGCGGGCCGCGCATGCCCTTGCGCACCGAGAACACCAGGCACTTGATGCGGGTCCCGTGCACGTACTTCTCTCCCGGCACCCGTTCGGCCACGGGCAGCAGCGCCTCGAGCTTGCCCAGGTCGACCAGCACGTCGTCGGGGTTGCGGCCCTGCTGGATGACGCCGGAGATGATGTCGCCCTCCTTGCCGGAGAACTCGCCGTACCGGATGTCGTCCTCGGCGTCGCGGAGCCGCTGCAGCATGATCTGCTTCGCCGTCGTCGCCGCGATCCGGCCGAAGCCCTCGGGCGTGTCGTCGAACTCGCCGACCTTGGTGCCCTCGTCGTCGACCTCGTCGGCCAGCACGGTGACGTGACCGGTCTTGCGGTCCAGCAGCACGCGCGCGTGGTCGGCCGCACCCGGCGTCTTCTGGTACGCCGTGAGGAGGGCCTGCTCGATCGCCTCCACGAGCACGTCGAAGGAGATCTCCTTCTCGCGCTCCAGGCTGCGCAGGATGTTCAGGTCGATGTCCATGGGTCAGTCCTCACTGTCCTCGTGGCTGGTCGCGCTGGTCTTGCGGTTGAACTCCACCTGGACCAGCGCCTTGGCGACCTCGCCGTAGGGCACCTCGCGCTCGGCGCCGTCGACGTCGAGGGTGGCGCTGTCCTCTCCGGAGCCGGTGATCCGGCCGGTGACGGTCTCGCCCCCGGTGGTGGTCACCTTGACCAGCCGGTCGGCGTTGCGGCGCCAGTGGCGCGGCAGGGTGAGCGGTCGGTCCACGCCGCGGGAGGTCACCTCGAGGGTGTAGGCCTGCTCGCCCATCACGTCGCTGGCGTCGAGCGCCTCGGAGACCTTCTTGGCCGCGTCCGCGATGTCGTCGAGGGTCACGCCGTCGTCGCCGTCGACCGCGATGCGCAGGACGCTGCGCTTGCCGGCCGCGGTGAGCTCCACCGCCTCGACGTCGAGGCCGAGGGCACGCAAGGGGGTCGCGAGCTCCTGCTCGATGCGGTCCCGGACGGCGTCCAACTGCCTGGCCACGGGGGCGACCTCCTGTGTGCTGTTGTGGGTGGAGCTGAGGAACGACTGGCTGGTCCCGTCACCATAGCGGCCCGGTGGAGGACGGCGGATATGGTCGCGCCGTGCCCCTCGGTCCCGTGCTCCACCGCCGCGCGGCGCTCCTCGGGGCGGCGGCCACCGTGCTGGTCGCCGGGTGCGACCACGGCGACGACATCGGGGAGGCGCCGTCGACCGGGACACCGTCCACGGGGCCGGCCTCGTCCAGCGCGTCGGCCGCTGCGGAGCAGACCCCCGACGAGCTGCTGGTGGACCAGGTCACCGCCCAGCTGGTCACCGCCCTGTCGCTGGCGACCGCCAGCGCCAAGGCACCCGGGCTGCGTCGGGCCGTGGCGCCGCTGGTGAAGGCCCACCGGCGTCACGTGCGGGTGCTCGAGGGCGAGCTGCCGCCCACCGCGCCGCCGGGTCCACCTCCCGACGCGGCCACCTCCCTGCGCGCGCTGCGGCGGGGCGAGCAGCAGCTGCAGGCGGCGCTGGTCGACGCCGCCACCCGGGCCCAGAGCGGCGCGCTGGCCAAGCTGCTGGCCTCGATGTCGGCGTCGGTGGGCCAGCACCTCGCGGTCCTGCCGCGGGAGGTCGGCGGATGACCGAGGTCGACGCCCTGCAGACCACGCTGGCCGCCGAGCACGCCGCGGTCTACGTCCTCGGCCTGCTGGGCTCGCGCACCTCCCAGGCCGCCGAGCCGGAGCTGTACACCGCCCTGCGCGCCGCCTACGAGACCCACCGGGAGCTCCGCGACACCCTGGTCGGCGAGGTCGCGGCGCTGGGGGCCACGCCGGTCGCCGCTGCGCCGGCGTACACCCCGCCGGCGGGACTGGACACGAGCGAGGGCCGCTACGCGGCGGCCCTGGCGCTCGAGCAGGCCTGCGCCTCGACGTACGCCGCGCTGGTGGGCGCCACGACAGGCGCTCGCCGTGCGGAGGCGATCAGGCTCCTGGAGGAGTCAGCGATCCCCGCACTGTCGTTCCGGGGAACTCCCGAGATATTCCCCGGAGCCGACGAGTACGCGGACCGCTGAGGAGAACGCGGGACCCCCTGGCTTGGTCGTCCCCACCTGCTTCGTCCTGAGCACGACTATGCCCCGCTGGTGAGGGCTAGAGCGAGGCAGCGGCATCTGCACAAGTCTGCATTGCAAGTTCTTGCAAAAACGGTGCCCGCGTACCCCTCGGCGCGGCTCGGCCGCCTCGCCTGCGTGTCACTGCGTCGGCGCAGGTCAGGACCAGGAACGGACCAGGTCCACGATCTCCTCGAGCCCCTGCACGACCGCGTCCGGCTCACCCTCGGTGTGCCCGACCTGCTCGGCCGGGATCACGCTGTGCGGGAGGTGGATCGCCCTGAGGCCGGCGTTCTTGGCCCCCCACACGTCGTCGAAGAGCCGGTCGCCG
>CAZEPK010000089.1:0-15103 GCA_964514085.1 uncultured Nocardioides sp. | reverse complement strand
GACAGCGTCGAGCGCGCGACCGCCTTCTACACCGCCCTGGGCTGGACCCTCAACGCCGAGATGTCCGACCACAACGTGTCGTGCTTCGCCATCGCGCCCGAGCAGTACGTCATGCTCGGCAGCCACGAGATGTACGCCGGCGTCGGCGGCGCCGAGGAGCTGGTCGGCGGACCCGGCACCCCGTCGAAGGTCACGGTCTCCTTCGACCTCGGCAGCCGCGAGGCGGTCGACGAGCTCGTCGAGCGCGCCGGCGCCGCCGGCGGGCGCATCGGTGACACCGACGACTACCCCTTCATGTACCAGCGGCAGTTCGACGACCCCGACGGCTACCACTACTCGCCGTTCTGGATGAAGCCGGACGCCGCACCGACCACGTGAGCGGCCTCCGTACGGCGCTCGACGTCGTCGGAGCGCGGTGGGCCCTGCTCGTCGTGGAGCGGTTGCTCGACGGGCCGCAGCGGTACGGCGACCTGCAGCGCGACCTCGGGGTGCCGACGAACATGCTCGCCACCCGCCTGCGCGAGCTCGAGGCGGCCGGGGTGCTGACCCGCCTGCCCCTGAAGCACAACACCCGGGCCTACGCACTGACCGATCGCGGCCTCGCCCTACGGGAGGCGATCGTCGCACTCGGCCGGTGGGGCGACGGGGGCGTCGACTGACGGTCCAGAGCAGTCTGGCCCGGCCGCCAGCGGCGGATCCTCGTGAAGGTGAGTCGAGGGCCCAGCGATGAGCAGGCGTCGTTCGACGAGTCGGTACTCAGCATGAGCCACGACACCACGCTGCCCGTGACTGCTGTGCTGGCGGCAGTCCCGGTGCACGACGCCGACGCCGCCCGGACGTTCTACGAGCGACTGCTCGGGGCCCCGCCCCACGCGTCGCCCATGCCCGGGCTTGCCCAGTGGAACCTGGGCGACGGGGTGCTCCAGGTCGTGGTCGACCCCGACCGTGCGGGCGGGGGTCTGGTGACGCTGATGTTCGAGGATCTCGCCTCGGCTGCCGAGGCGGTACGGGGCCGTGGCATGAACCTGGACGTCTCGGAAGGGGAGGTGGTCACGGCGGTCGCCCAGGTGATCGACCCCGACGGCAACTCGATCACCCTGGTGCAGCCCTGACGTTCGCGGCACGAGACACGACGTGGGCACGGAGTGATCCTGCAGTCACGGGCGGTGGGAGGTCGCCGTACCTCCGTGCCGCCCCACGTGCCGTCGTGGCCGGCGCCGCCCGACCCGCATTAGTCCACCTTGGCGGCCGCGGCGTCGACGCAGATGACTCCGGTGTTGCCGTCCTGGTCGGCGACCACGGTCAGCGAGGGCGCCTCGCTGGTGTCGACGACGACGCCACCCGCGGCGACCACCGCGGCGAGGCGCTGCTCGAGGACCTCGAGGGGTACGTAGACCTCGATGTGGACCCGTTGACCTGACGTCTCAGAGTCGCCCAGCTCTCCGAACCAGAGGTTGGGCACGCGTCCGGTCGCGTCCCGGATCTCGTCGCCCGGAGTGCCGCGACCCTGGGCATCTGCCGTCCCGGTCAGGAGAGCGGCCCACACCGGGGCGATGGTCGACGAGCTCGGGGTGTCGAGGCCGAGCTCGATGTCGCTGACCGCCGCGGGATCGGCGCGCAGGCCGTGCTCGACGGCGAGCTCGCTGATCCGTCGCGCGAGGTCGACGTCCTGCTGGGTGACCCACTGGACGACGTGCTCGGTGCCGTCGTCCTCACGGTAGATCGCGTCGTCGCTGACCAGCTTGAGGTCGAGGTGACCCTGCCCCATGGTCAGGCGCGGGTGGTGCCCGAGCACGTCACCGGCGCCGCCCACCGCCACGAGGAAGCGGGCCCCAGCGGAGAAGTCGTCGATCAGGTACCGCGCGTGCAGACCCTGAGCCAGCTTGCGCCAGTCGGTCAGCTCGGCCTCGGCGATCTGAGCACCTCTGAGCATGTCCATGGCGGCGGACTCTATCCCCGGCGCCCAGCGACGTGATGCGGCGATGACCCGCCCTCCTCAGCCGACGTACGCCGGTCCGGCGGGACCGACGCCCCCGGAGGTGCGGGGCTTCAGCCCCTCCGTCCGGGAGCGGACCGGCTCTCGGCCAGCTCGCGACGGTCGGCGACCTGACCGAGGGCGGGTGCGGCGGTGACGTCGGCACCGGACCCGATGCCCTCGGTGTCCGGCGTGAGCGCGGCGACGACGTCCTCCTCGTCGTCCAGGGAGCGTCGGACAGCGGCGGTCAGCAGCCGGAGCTGGCGGTCCAGCGGCTCCTGCCGGTCGGGCGGTGCGACCGACTTGAGGTCGGCCAGGGCCGCGCACATCTTCCGGGTCACCTGCGGCTCCGACGCGCCAGCCAGGCGGATCTCGTCGAAGGCCAGCCGGACGTAGCCGTCCCAGCTGACGGTCCGCTCGACCAGCCGCACCACGCCGTCCTCGTCGCGGTGCTCGCCGGAGGGCAGGGGCCGCGCCGCGAGCTGCCGCAGGAGGTCGTGCAGCCGGTGCAGCGCCTGGACCGTCGTCGTGGGGTCGTCGAAGGGCTGCGCGATCGACCGCACGGCGATGTCGACCAGCTTGCGGAAGCCGTAGGCCAGATCCTCGGTGTGCACGCGCTCCGCGCCGAGCAGCACGTGGCGGGTGACCCCGCCGGACCGGAGCCGATCCGCAGCGTCTCCGGCCCCGCCCGCCGCCGACCCATCGACCGGGTGCACCCGGAGCAGCGGTGCGCCGCCGACCACGAAGTCGCCGACGACGGGGACCAGCTCCAGCACGCAGCCCGACTCCCGGGCCGCGGCGACGAGGGCGGCACGGTCGACGCGGATCACGTTGCCGGGCTCCGCGGCGACGATCGCGTCCGGGCCGCCGGTGAGGACCGGCTCCTGCCCGTGCTCGCGCACGATGAGCTCGCGGCTGCGGTCGCCGACGAGGTCGATCAGCCCGGAGGCCCGCAGACCCTGGCCGGCGTGGTGCACGAACAGGACGAGCACCACGAGGCTGGCGAGCATCAGCCCGTACGACAGGAGCATCGACACTCCGGGCACCGTGCCCTTGTCGGACCCCCGGACCTCGCGGAGGGTCAGCACCACCACCAGGAAGCTCGCGCCGAACAGACCGACCGCCAGCTGGCTGAACCGGTCGGCCAGCAGCGCCCCGACGATGCGGGGCGAGAACTGGCCCATCGCCAGCTGGACCGCCACCAGGGTGACCGTCAGGACGAGGCTCGTCAGCGACACCAGCGCGGTGGCGAACGACGACAGGATCGTCTGGGCGTCGGACGGCGTCCCGGTCAGGCTCTGCGGGACGAGCCCGTAGTCCGTCGCCCGGTCCACGGCGAGCGCTCCGACGGCGAGGAGGACGCCCACGACCAGGCAGGCGATCGGCAGCAGCCACATGCTCGAGCCGACGAAGCGCTGGATCCTCAGCCTGCTCAGGCGCTGATGACCTGTGGTCCCGCCGCCTGACGAGTCGTACCGGTTCATGGTCTCCCCTCCTGTGCACCGATGCGGACGCGCGACCCGGCGATCTGGCGGACCGCCCGGTCCTCTCATGCAACCCGCGTCCGCGGGCCGGCGCCATCGGCAGAACGCCCTATCGACGTCGGCAGCGCCGACCCTCCGTGACGGCGCGCTCAGGAGATGCGGACGGCCTCGGCGATGGCGCGGACGCCACGGACCAGCTGGTGCTCGGTGAGGTTGCCGAACGACAGCAGCAGTGCCGGTGGCGCCGGGGTGTCGGTGAGCCGGTAGTGGCGCAGGCCGGCGACGCGGACGCCGAGAGACCGGGCGGACTCGACGACCGCGTCCTCGTCGACGTCGAGCGGCAGCAGGAGCACGGAGTGGCAGCCGGCGGCCAGTCCCTGGAGCCGGTCCGGACCGAAGACGGTGGCCACCTCCTGGGCCAGGGCATCGCGGCGCGAGCGGTAGACCTCGCGCACCCGCCGCAGGTGCCGGTCGAACCGCCCCGACTCCACCAGCAGGGCCAGCGCCTCCTGATCGAGCCCGGGTGCGCCCCGGGTGCTCAGCTGTTTCTCCTCGGTCAGGAGCCCGACGAAGCGCAGTGGGGCGAAGACCCAGCCGATCCGGATCGCCGGCGCGATGGTCTTGCTGACCGAGCCGAGGGCGAAGACCCGCTCGGGGTCCAGGCCCTGGAGGGACCCGACGGCCTGCCGGTCGTAGCGGAACTCGGCGTCGTAGTCGTCCTCGATGATCACGCCGTCGACCTCGTGGGCCCACGCGAGGAGCTCCCGGCGGCGAGCCGGGCTGAGGGCCACCCCGGTCGGGCACTGGTGGGCCGGCGTGACCAGGACGGCGCGCGCCCGGGTGGCCCGGAGCGCGGACGTGTCCAGTCCCTCGTGGTCCACCGGGACCGGTACGACGCTGAGCCCGGCGCGCTCCGCGATGACGTCGTGCTCTCGGGGCCCAGGATCCTCCAGCGCCAGGGTGTCGATGCCCGACCGTGCCAGTGCCGCGAGGGTGAAGGCGAGCCCCTGGCGGAAGCCACCGACCACGACGGCGTGGTCCGCGGTGGCGCACCCGGCCCGCACGCGGCGGTGGTAGGCGGTGACCACCTCGCGCAGGTGGGGAGAGCCGGCAGGTGCCTCGTCCCCCAGCTCGGCGGTCGGGAGGGTCCGGGTCGCCTCTCCCACGGCCCAGACCCAGTCGCGCAGCGGGACCGAGCCGAGGTCGGGGATGCCGTACTCGAAGTCGATCTCGAACGCCGGCCGGGCGGCCGCCGCCAGCGGGGCCGCGCCGCGGTCGCGGCGCTCCAGACCGGGGATCCGGGCCACCCGGGTGCCGGAGCCGACCGCGGAGTCGACGTACCCCTCGGCCACCAGCTGCTCGTAGACCTCCACCACGGTGCCGCGCGAGACGCCCAGGTGGTCGGCCAGCCGCCTGGTGGAGGGCAGCCGCTCCCCGCCGAGCAGACGGCCCTCGCGGATGGCGATGCGCAGCTGCTCCTGGATCTGCAGGGCGAGGGGGACGCCGCTGCGCTCCAGGGCGATCATCAGGTCCGGAGCGTCGCGGCTCCAGTCGGCGGGCACGGGCCCATCCAACCAAATGGTCCAGTGCCCCGGTCTCCGAGTGGACCTTCAGAGAGGACCGCCGAGCGACGAGCATCGAGCCATGGGCATCGGACTGGTCTTGGCACTCACCGCGGCGATCGCGTACGGCGCCTCCGACTTCATCGGAGGAACCGGCTCCCGGCAGCACTCCCCGTGGGCGGTGGTCGTCATCGGCCAGGCGTGCGGCGCCGGCCTCATGGTCGTGTGCGGGGCGTTGGCACCCGCGGATCCGCAGGCCGCTGACTACGCCTGGGCGCTGCTGGCCGGCGCCGGGTCGGCGGCCGGCAGCATCTTCCTCTACCGGGGGCTCTCCCGGGGCCAGATGGGCCTGGTCGCACCCGTGTCCGCGGTCGGGGCCGCGGTGCTGCCGGTGCTGGTCGGCGTGGCCCTGGGCGAGCGCCCGGCCCTCCTGGCCTGGCTCGGTGTCCTCGTCGCCCTGCCCGGGATCTGGCTCGTCTCCCGCGGGTCGACGACGTCGGAAGCCGGACGGCACGGGGCCTTCGTCGACGGGGCCGCGGCAGGTGCCGGTTTCGGGGTGCTGTTCATCGCACTGGGCCAGGTCTCGAGCGACGCGGGCTTCCTGCCGCTGGCGGCCAACCAGCTCGTCGGGGCGGTGGTGACCGTCGTCGTGGCCGCGTCGCTCCGGCAGGTGTGGCGCCCCCGGCTGGCCGTGCTGCCCTGGGGTGGCGTGTCCGGCGCCCTCGGTGCCGCCGCCACCCTGACGTTCCTCCTGTCCACCCGCACGACCGACCTCGGCGTGGCCGCCGTGCTGACCTCGCTCTACCCGGCCGTGACGGTGCTGCTCGCCTCCGTCGCGCTGGGTGAGCGCCTCGGTGGCGGGCAGCGGCTCGGCATCGGCATCTGCACGCTGGCCGTCGCGACGCTCGCGCTCGGCTGACCACACGACGACGAGAGGAAGACCCGTGCGCACCATCACCGTCCTCATGCAGGTCACGCTCGACGGCCGGATCAGCGGCGCCGACGGACTGTTCTGGGAGCCCTTCGCCTGGGGCGAGGAGGAGACGGCCCACCTCAACCAGACCTTCGCGCGAGCGGACACCTGGGCCATGTCCCGCACGCTGTACGAGTTCGTGGTCCCGTACTGGGAGCAGGTCGCGGCCGGCACCTCCTCGGACGAGGGCGTCATGGACAGCCCCGCGAGCGTCGAGTTCGCCCACCTGCTGGGGGCGATGCGCAAGGTGGTGCTCTCCCGCACGCTCTCCGAGGACCCCAGCACCCGTCGCGAGATCAGGTCAGGAGACGCGGTCGAGCACCTGTGCGGGCTCAAGCGCGAGGAGGGCGCCGACATCGTCGCGTCCTTCGGTCCCCGGACGCTCGGCCCGCTGTCGGACTCCCCCGGCCTCATCGACGAGTACCTGCTGGTGATCCACCCCGCCGTGCTGGCGGCGGGGCCGAGGCTGTTCGAGCACGTCACCCGCGACCTGGCCCTGACCCTGGTCTCTGCCCGGATCTTCGACAGCGGCGCCGCGGTCATGCGCTACCGCACGCTCGAGAGCCCCTCGGCCACCACCACGACACCCGCCTGATCTCCGCAGCGGACTGCTCTACGGCTCACGCCCAGCGGTGCGTCGAGCTGGCGTCGGTGTCCGTCAGGCCCGTCGGTGCGCCACCCTCCCCCGCTGGGGGAACGCCTCGACGTCGGTCACGGTGACCTGGTGCCCGGCGGCGCAGCGCAGCTCGGCCCGCACCGGCTCTCCGCAGCCCCCGTCGTCGTCGGCGTGGCGCAGTCCGATCGGGCCGGTGCCGTCGGCGGTCAGCCAGCGGTCGCCCCACTGCATGAGCCCGACGAGCGCCGGCAGGAGGTCGTGCCCCGACTCGGTCAGGACGTACTCGTGGCGCACGCGCTGCCCCGGCTCGCGGTAGGGCTCACGGATCAGCAGCCCCGCACCGACCAGGTCCTTGAGCCTCGCCGCGACGACCGCCTCGGTGAAGCCCGTGCGGGCGACGAACTCCTCGAAGCGACGGGTCCCGTAGAAGGCCTCGCGCAGGCAGAGCATGGAGCCGCGGGTGCCGACCGCGCTGAGGGCGGCGGCCATCGTGCACCCGTCCGCGCTCCAGGTGGAGCGATCGGCGAGCCGTGGGGTGAGGCGGACGACGTCGGACGGCATGACTGCATCCTAGACCTGGCTTGTGCTGACGCAAGCCAGCCACTAGGTTCCTGGCTATGGTTGAGCAAAGTCAGTCACGGGCCGTCCGTCCCGGCGCCGTCCTCGCGGTGCTGTCGCTGGCGGCGTTCGTCGCCAGCCTCGACCTGTTCATCGTCAACGTGGCGTTCGAGGCCATCGGCCGCGACTTCGAGGGGGCGGCCCTCAACGACCTCTCCTGGGTCCTCAACGCCTACGCGATCGTCTACGCCGCGCTGCTGGTGCCGCTCGGCCGCCTCGCCGACCGGTACGGGCGCAAGGCGGGCTTCCTGCTCGGCCTGGGGGTCTTCACCCTGGCCAGCGCGGGCTGCGCCGTCGCCGGCAACCTCGAGGCCCTCGTGGCCTTCCGCGTCCTGCAGGCCGTCGGCGCCGCCGCCCTGACGCCGACCTCGCTCGGCCTCCTGCTGCCGGTCTTCCCGCCCGAGGGCCGGGCCCGCGCGGTCCGGATCTGGGCCGCGTCCGGCGCGCTGGCCGCTGCCGCCGGGCCCGTCGTCGGAGGCCTGCTCGTCGAGGCCTCGTGGCGCTGGGTGTTCCTGGTCAACCTGCCCGTCGGCGTCCTGGCCTTGGTGGCCGCCTGGTCGCTCGTGCCCGACTCGCGCGACCCCGCCGTCGGTCGCCTGCCCGACCTGCTCGGCACCGCGCTGACGATCGTGGCCATCGGCGCGCTGTCCCTCGGGCTCGTCCAGGGACCGGAGTGGGGCTGGACCTCGACCGCGGTCGTGGCGTCGTTCGCCGCCAGCCTGCTCGCCGGCGTACTGCTGGTGCGCCGGTCGCTGCACCACCCGAGCCCGCTGGTCGAGCCCGACCTGGTCGCCGTGCGCGCCTTCGGCTGGGCCAACCTGACGGCGATCGCCTTCTCGGCCGCCTTCGCCGCCAACCTGCTGGCGATGGTGCTGTGGATGCAGCAGGTGTGGGGGTGGTCGGCGCTGCGCACGGGCCTCGGCGTCGCACCCGGGCCGCTGATGGTGCCGCTCTTCGCCGTCGTCGCCGGCCTCCTCGTCGCCCGTGGCGTCGCGGTCGGTCGCATCACCGCGGCGGGCTGCGTGCTGTTCTCGGCCGGCCTCGTCGTGACGCTGACCCGGCTCGTCCCCGAGCCGGCGTACGCCGGACACCTGCTGCCAGGGCTGCTCATCGGTGGGGCGGGCGTCGGGCTGGCGCTGCCCACCATCCTCTCCGCGGCCACCGCCGACCTGCCCGCCCACCGCAGCGCCACCGGCAGCGCCGTGGTGACCATGAGCCGCCAGGTCGGCTCGGTGCTCGGCATCGCGGTCTTCGTCGCCGTCCTCGGCGACCCCCAGACCTACGCCGAGGCCGCCGACGCCTTCGCCGCCGGCTGGTGGGCCTGCGCTGCCGCCGGGATCATCGGCGCCGTGACCGCGCTCGGGATGACGCCCCGCACGTCGCCTGCACCCCTCGTCGAGGACCTGGCCGCGGTCGCCGACTAGAGGACCCGATCGCACCCAGCGCTCGAGCTCCTACCTCGCGACACGAGACAGCAGCGGGACCAGCGCGTCGTCGTCGTGGTCGATGGCGGCCACACCGTCAGGCGCGGTGTCCTTCGTCCACTGGCCGTACTCGTTGCTGCCGTACACGAGGTCATCGACAAGGGCGAACTGGTACAGGACGCCGAACGGTGCCGAACTGGTCGAGGTGTAGGCGAACGTGTGGGTGCGGACTCCGGTCTGGGCGTTCGCCTCGTCGATCGCGTCGTACACCTCAGCGGAGTAGGCCGCCTTCCCCGAGTAGACGTCGTAGGAGATGGGGCAGCCGGCCACGGCGTCGATGAGGGACTGGAAGGCGCGCTGCGCGGCGCTGGCGCTCGCGTAGCGCAGGACCTCGCGGGTGCGACTCGATGTCTCGGTGAGGACGTACGTCGAGAGCTTGTCCTGGTAGCCGGACTCGAAGAGCACCCCTTCCTCGCAGTGGCCCTCCGGCATCGAGATGCCACCCGCGCCGCTGCCAGGGCCGACGACCGCGGTGGCTCCGTAGAGCTCCTCCCAGCCGCGGTCCAGCGGGAAGTCCGCGAAGGACATGGGGCCGCCCTGCTCCGGGCTCGAAGGCTGCGACGGGTCCGGACCAGCCGCGGTGGCCGTGGATCGGGCCGAGCCCACGCCCGAGCGACCACATCCGGCCAGCCCCCCAGCGGCCAGGACGAGCGCAAGGACCATCACGACGGCTGGGCCGGGGTGCTTCATGCCCTTCGGATGCGGCCAGTCCCGCGTTGGTTGCCTACAGGGCTCCGGCGACTGCGCGATAGCGGGACCAAACCCGTGGGGTGGCGACGGGGTCCGTCGCCCTCTCGCCTGAGCTCGATCGAAGGACGCCGCAGCGAGGACTCACCGAGGAGTCAGCTGGCGTCCTGGAGGGCCTTGACCTCGTCGCGCGCGGCCACGACCGCGGCGTGCTGCCGGGTCACGACCTCTCGGAACCCGGCGCTCAGGTCAGCCTGGAGGGCCTTCTCGTACTCCGAGACGGCGTGGTCCTCACCCGTCACGGCGGCGGCGAGGACGCCTTCAGGGTCGTCGCCGGAGACAGCGTCCTTCACCGCGGTCCAGCCGCGGTGCAGAGCAGCGGTGACGGTACCGCTCTCGTCCACGTCGTCGCCGTACTCCTCACCGAGGTCGACGATCTCCTGGTGGAAGTGCTTGCGCTGCTCCGAGAACCGCTGCAGCGTCGCGGCCCATTCGGAGCGGTCGCCGTCGCGGACCTTCTCGGCAGCGTTGGCGTAGCCGCGCTCGCCGTCCTTCAGCGTCTCGACCAGCTCCTTGGCCACGGCCTTGTCGTCTGACATGTCCATCCTTCTCGTCGGCGAGTGCGTCGCACGGTGCGGTACCCGACGTGGTGGTCAGCAACCGCAAGGGCACAGCTCTTGGGCTGTACCCGGGCACCGAGAGCGACCGGATCCGAACCGGCGCTACCACCATCCGAGAAATGACAGAGCGGCGGCGTGCTCAGCACGTCGCCGCTCGACTCGTTGGAACTTGGTACCCCCGACCGGATTCGAACCGGCGCTACCGCCTTCCGAGAAATGACAGAGCGGCGGCGTGCTCAGCACGTCGCCGCTCGACTCGTTGGAACTTGGTACCCCCGACCGGATTCGAACCGGCGCTACCGCCTTCCGAGAAATGACAGAGCGGCGGCGTGCTCAGCACGTCGCCGCTCGACTGGTGGAACTTGGTACCCCCGACCGGATTCGAACCGGCGCTACCGCCTTGAGAGGGCGGCGTGCTAGGCCGCTACACAACGGGGGCAAGCACTTGGCACAACCCGGAGAACTCTACTAAGAGCCCCTCAGACGCACCAATCGCGGCCGGCGAGGGCCGCGGGACTGCTGGTGGTTCGCTGGGATACTAGGACTCGAACCTAGACTAACTGGACCAGAACCAGTCGTGCTGCCAATTACACCATATCCCACTGACTTACTGGTGTTCGGCCCGGCCACCGGGATGGTTTCCCACCGGCGCCGAGCCGAGGAGAAACCTTACACGCGCGGCTCGGAGGCCTCCAAAACGTTCGGCGCTCGGTGGTCGGCCTGGGTGGAGATCCCCATCCTCCTGGCGGCCCAGATCGAGAGCCCGAGGTAGACCAGCGACTGGGTCAGGGTGGTGGGCAGCGTCCACCAGCTGCCGCCGGTGGGGTTCAGGGCGGTGGTCATGTCGCTGAAGGCCAGGGCGAAGCCGTAGGCCAAGAAGTTGTTGAGCACGTGCATGGCGATCCCGGCCTCCAGGCCGCCGGTGGCGATCACCAGGACGCCGGCCACCAGCCCGAAGGCCAGCCGGTCGAAGAAGACCGGCGCGTCCTGGGCGCCGTGCGCCAGGGCGAACAGCACCGACGGCAGCAGGACTGCGAAGGCCCGCGAGGCGTTCGCGCCCAGCGGCGCGAACAGGCCGCCGAAGGCCTGGGTCAGGTAGCCGCGGAACGCGAACTCCTCCCCCGCCGCCTGCAGCGGGGTGAGGAGCACGATGACCAGGACGAAGTCGCGGGTGGTGCTGGTCCAGCTGTTGAGCCCGCCCGAGGAGTCCGCTGGGTCACCGGCGGCCGGCACGAACGAGCCGACCACGACGGTGGCCAGCAGCGCCACGAAGGCCAGTCCGAAGGTGACCAGCATCCAGCGCCACCTGATCCGCCCGGCCACCGAGGTGACCCAGCCCGGCGGCAGCCCGTGCAGCGCGCGGGTGAGGAACAGGGCGACGGGGATGGCCGCCGCCAGCGACAGGTTCAGGTAGGCCAGCAGGCTCGGGCTGACGTGGGCGGTGTCGCTCAGCGCCTCGAGCCGCCCGCCGACGTCGTCGCTGCCGCTGGCCAGGAAGTACGCCGCGAAGCCGACGAGCGAGACCAGCTGGGCCACCAGCATCAGCAGCACGCCCACGATCAGGCCCACCACCGGCCGCCACCAGCCGGTCTGGCCCCAGCGGCCGACGTACCGCTGGACCAGGTGGTACTCGATCCGCTCCATCAGCCCGAGAGCCGCGCCAGCGAGCGGTCGCGGCCGAGGAGCTCCAGGGACTCGAAGAGCGGCGGCGAGACCTTGCGCCCGGTCACCGCGATCCGGACCGGCCCGAAGGCGAGGCGCGGCTTGAGCCCCAGCTCGTCGACCAGCTTGGCGCGCAGGGCCTGCTCGATCTCCGCGGTGGACCAGGTCTCCACGGCCGAAAGCGCCTCGTGCGCCGCGCGTACGACGTCACGTCCCGCGTCGTCGAGCTCGTCGACCTGCTCCACGTCGTCGGTGAAGAGGAAGCCGAGCATCGGCGGCGCCTCGGTCAGCTTGTTCATCCGCTCGGCCACCAGGGGCATGGCCAGCTCGAGCAGCTGCGCGTCCGCGTCGCTCACGGGGTCGCCGACCACGCCGGCCGCCTTGAGGAACGGGATCACGCGGTGGGTGAGCTCCTCGACCGACAGCAGCCGCATGTGGTCGGCGTTGATCGCCTCGGCCTTCTTGAGGTCGAAGCGCGCGGGGTTGGGGTTGACGTCCTTGATGTCGAAGGCCTCGACCATCTCGGCCACGGTGAAGACGTCGCGGTCGGCGGCGATCGACCAGCCGAGCAGGGCCAGGTAGTTGAGCAGGCCTTCGGGCAGGAAGCCCTGGTCGCGGTAGGCGAGCGCGTGCGCCTCCGGGTCGCGCTTGGAGAGCTTCTTGTTCCCCTCGCCCATCACGTAGGGCAGGTGCCCGAACTCCGGCACGGTCGTGGCGATCCCGAGCTCGACGAGCGCGTGATAGAGCGCGATCTGGCGCGGGGTGCTGGACAGCAGGTCCTCACCACGCAGGACGTGGGTGACCTCCATGAGCGCGTCGTCGACCGGGTTGACCAGCGTGTAGAGCGGGTCGCCGTTGGCCCGGCACAGGGCGTAGTCGGGGACGTTCTCGCTCTCGAACGTGATGTCGCCACGGACGAGGTCCGTCCACGTGATCGGCCCGTCGGGCATCCGGAACCGCACGACCGGACGACGCCCCTCGGCCTCGAACGCCGCACGCTGGTCGGCGGAGAGGTCGCGGCAGAAGCCGTCGTAGCCCATCACCTTGGAACCGGCCGCCTTGCGGCGCGCCTCGACCTCCTCGTTGGTGCAGAAGCACTCGTAGGTGAACGACGACTCGCGCAGCCGGGCCAGGGCGTCGGCGTAGATCTGGCCGCGCTCGCTCTGCTTGTAGGGACCGTGCGGGCCGCCGACCTCGATGCCCTCGTCCCAGGTGAGGCCGAGCCAGCGCCACAGGTCCAGGATCGCGTCGTAGGACTCCTGGGTGCTGCGCTCCTTGTCGGTGTCCTCCATCCGGAACACGATGGTGCCGCCGTGGTGGCGCGCGAAGGCCCAGTTGAACAACGCGGTGCGGACCAGCCCGACGTGCGGGGACCCGGTCGGTGAGGGGCAGAAGCGGACCTTGAGGCCGCTCATCGCCGGGCCACCGTGCTGGTCAGCGAGCCGAGCCCCTCGACCGCGACCTCGACCTCGTCGCCCACCTCCATCGGCCCGACGCCCTCGGGGGTGCCGGTGAGGATCACGTCGCCGGGCAGCAGCGTCATCACGCTGGAGACCGCGGCGATCAGCGTCGGGATGTCGAAGATCAGGTCGGCGGTGCTGCCGTCCTGCACCAGGTCGCCGTTGAGGAAGGTCTGCACCTTGCGGCCCTTCTCGAAGTCGGCGGGGTCGAGGTCGGTCTCGATCCAGGGGCCCAGCGGGCAGAAGGAGTCGAAGCCCTTGCCGCGGGTCCAGGTCGCGTCCTGCTTCTGCAGGTCGCGGGCGGTGACGTCGTTGGCGATGGTGTAGCCGTGGATCACGTCGGTCGCCTGCTCGGGCGGCACGTCGCGGCAGATCCGGCCGATGACGACGGCGAGCTCGCCCTCGTAGTGCAGGTCGCTGGTCTGCGGCGGGTAGAAGATCGGGTCGCCGGGACCGACCACGCTGGTGTTGGGCTTGAGGAACATCAGCGGCTCGGTCGGCAGGTCGTTGCCCATCTCGGCGGCGTGCGCGGCGTAGTTGCGGCCGATGCCGACCACCTTGCTGCGCGGCAGCACCGGCGCGAGGAGGCGTACGTCGGCGAGCCGGTGCTCCTGGTCGAGCAGCTTGATCCCGACGTAGAGCGGGTCGCCGGCCAGGGCGACGACGACCGCGTCCTCACCGAGCTGGCCCTGGGCGTCGAGCTCCCCGGTGACGACGCCGTACTGGGGGTCCTCACCGGTGGTGAATCGGGCGATGCGCACCCGACGAGCCTATCGAGGAGGTCCGCGGCGCCGGCCGGTCAGGGGCTCGCGTAGTCGCCGCCCGCGATCCCGAAGAACTCCTCCAGCGTCGCCACGCCGTCGTGGTGCAGGGCGGCGGCCAGCCCGTGGCCGACGTAGCGCAGGTGCCACGGCTCGGGGGCGTAGCCGGTGACGGCGGTGGTCGCCGGCTGGTAGCGGACCACGAAGCCGAAGCGCCACGAGCTGCGCGCCAGCCACCGGCCACCCGGCGTACGGGCGAAGCAGGCCTCGAAGTCGCACCCGGGGTCGGCCGGGGTCACGAGGTCGACGGCCAGGCCGGTCTGGTGCTCGCTGTAGCCGGCCCGGGCCGAGACCGTGTCGGCGACCGCCTGGCCGCGGGCCGCGGCCGTCTGGGCGTGGACGTGCGCCTGGTAGTCGTAGGAGCGGAAGGCGCTGGCGATCTTGAAGCCCAGGCCGCGCCGGTCGCCGGCCGACAGCAGACGCTCCAGCGGCGCGGCGGCGGCCGTGGCCACCTGGTAGCCGCGCACGAGCGTGATGTCGGGCCGGAAGTCGGACGGCGTGATCGGGTGGGTCTTGTTGACGACGACCCAGGTGCTCGACGGGTCGGTGGTCGAGCGGGCGTCGCGGTCCAGCTCGCGCCTCGGGTGGGCCTGGGACGGGGTGGCGGTCGCGGCTCCGGTGGCGCCGGCAGCCTCCACCGGCCGCTGGTCGCGGGCGGCGTCAGGCGCCGGGTCGGCGGCGCGGCCGAGCAGCACCGGACCGCTGACCGCCGCGGCGCTCGCCGCCACGGCCACCGCGACCAGCCACGTCCTCACACCTGCCTGACGGGTGCGGCGCCTCCGCAGGTTGCCGGTGGTGGTGAGGTGTGAGCACCGGGTCGCCCGGCTTCGAGGCTCGTCGCTGGCGCTCCTCGCACCTCAGCCACCGTCCCGCCCCGGCTTCGAGGCTCGTCGCTGGCGCTCCTCGCACCTCAGCCACCGTCCACCTGGCTTCGAGGCTCGTCGCTGGCGCTCCTCACACCTCAGTCACCGTCGGGCGAGCGATTCGGCCGCCGGTCGCGCGGGTGAGATCGTGGGCCCGTGTCCGCGCTCGGCCAGCAGCTCGACCTCGTCGTGCTCGAGGAGCCCGTGTGGCGCGCCCGCGCGGCGGCGCACGAGGCCCGCGTCGATGCACTGGTCGGACCGCACCTGGCCCGGCGCCA
>CAZEPK010000088.1:0-15159 GCA_964514085.1 uncultured Nocardioides sp. | reverse complement strand
CAGCTCGGACTTGGCCAGCGCGATCTCCTTGGACACCAGGCTGGATATGTCCCGGCTGGCGTCGGCGACCAGCCGACCGATCGTGGGGTCGTCGGGCGACGGTCCGCGCGCCGGCGTCCGGCTGGTCCCCGTCACGTCTGTGGCCATGGTCCGACAGTATCCGCAACGGGCCGAGGTCAACCCGCGGGCTCGAACAGGTGGTCCGGGCGCTCGCCCTCCTCGGCCAGGGCGAGCACCTCGTCACCGGCCTGCAGCACGGTGTCGCCGCGCACCTGCACCAGCCGTCCCTCGCGGCTGACCATGCTCACCCAGAAGCTCTCGCCCACGTCGAGGTCGGCCAGGCTGCAGCCCTCGGCGGGCGAGGAGGCGGCGACGACGTAGCGGCGCAGGCCCTCCGGCTCGTCGCGGAAGCGCATGCCGAGCGCCCACGGCTCGGGCTCGGCCACCCGCATCGGCACCCCGAAGACCCGGGCGGCCGTCGGGACCAGCCCGCCCTGCACCAGGACGGAGATGAGCACCACGACGAAGACGATGTCGTAGATCTCGCCGGCGCGGTCGGCGCCCTCGAGGAGCACGTAGGTGCCGAGGAGGATGGGGACCGCGCCCTTGAGCCCGCTGAACAGGACGAAGGCGCGCTCGCCCCGCGACAGCCGGATGGGCAGCAGCACCAGCCCGACCACCACCGGACGGACCACCAGGATGAGGAGCGCGGCCAGGCCGACGCCGACCCAGAGGCGGTCGTCGGTGACGATGCCGCCGAGGTCGATGGACAGGCCCAGGACGAGGAAGGCCACGATCTCGGCCAGCCCGGCCAGGGCGCCCGCGAAGTGCTCGATCTCCCGCTTGTACGGCGCGCGCTGGTCGCCGACCATGATCCCGGCCACGAAGACCGCCAGGAAGCCGGAGCCCTCCAGGCTGGTCGCCACGCCGTAGAGGACCAGCGCGAAGGCCACGGTCTGCACGGGGTAGAGGGCCGCGCTGGGCAGCGGCACCCGTCGCATCAGCTGCAGCAGCAGCCAGCCGCCGAGCAGGCCCACGGCGGCGCCCACGGTCATCTGCAGCGCGAAGTGCCACAGCCCCTGACCCACCGCGTCCCAGCCGCCACCGCTGACCGCCAGCAGGCTGACCATGATCGCGATCCCGACGGGGTCGTTGGCGCCCGACTCGCCCTCGAGCAGCGTGCCGGACCGGCCGGTGATCTCACGGCGGCCCAGGACCGAGAAGACCACGGCGGGGTCGGTGGGGGCCAGGGCGGCGCCGATCAGCAGCGAGGCCTCCCACTCGAAGCCGAAGACCGTGTGCGCGATCCCGGCCAGCGCCGCGGTGGTGACCACCGTGCCGGCCACCCCCAGCCAGGCCACCCCGCCCAGCGCGGGCCGCATCCGGTCCCAGCCGATGTGCATGCCGCCGTCGAAGAGGATCAGCACCAGCGCGATCGTGACGATGCGCTGGTCGGTGACCAGCGGCACCTCCCCGAGCCGCGGCACGACGTCGGAGGCCACCGCGGCCACGATGAGGAACAGCGCCGGCGCGGGCACCCGCAGCCGCTCGGCCAGCCGGCTCGAGCCGACGGCGAGCACGCCGACGACCGCGACGAGCAGCACGGCGTGGGCGAACGGCAGGAGGTCTTCCATCCGGGTCCTCAGGGGTCGGGGGCGTCGTTGCCGACCAGTCTTCCCGGCGCACCGCGGTCGACCCTAGCGCGACCGATCGGCCCCCGGACCATCTCCCCGCCCGGTCCTCGGGCGCACCGGGGCGCAGACTGGAGGCATGGACGACCTGCTCCGCGCCGTGCTGGTGACGCTCGGGGTGCTGGTGGTCCTCGGGCTGCTCGTCGTGGCCTTCCTGATGTGGCGCTTCAGGATCCCGCCGCGCGGGCTCGTCGCCATTCTGGGCGCCCTGGCCTACCTCGCGCTGCCTGTCGACGTGGTCCCCGAGGCCCTGCTGGGCCCGCTGGGGCTGGTCGACGACACCGGCGTGCTGGTCGGGGTCGGGATCTGGGTCTACCGGCTGGTCAAGGCCCGGCAGAAGCTGGTCGAGGGCGGCGTGCTGAAGCCCCGCCGCTGAGGGTCAGCGCTCACAGCTGGTCCGGTCCTCGGCCACGCAACGGTCCGAGCCGCGGGCGCCGACCGCCGTGTCGTCCCCGGCGCCGCCCAGCAGGACGTCGTCGCCGCGGGACCCCCTGAGGAAGTCGTCGCCCGCACCGCCGTCGACCCGGACGCGGTGGTGCAGGCACCGGCCCGGGACCCGGACGCTGTCGCTGATGTCCCGGAGGGTGTCGTCGCCGCCCTCGCCGGCCAGGTCCGCCTCGCAGGTGGCGGCCAGGACCCGGTTCGGGCCGTCGTCACCGACGACGCGGGCCCTCCGGGCGATGACCCGCACGTCCTCGGCGTGCAGCACCGGAGCGGCGCTGCCGTCGATGCTGACCCTGCCCGTGCCGAGGTCGACGCGCACCGTACGGCGCCCGGCCGCCTCGAGCTGGTCGCGCCCGTCGCCGAGGTCCACGGTGCTGCCCGGCCCGACCCCGGTGAGGAGGACGTCGTCGTCGTCCGCGCCCAGGTCGAGCGCGACCTGCCCCGAGGTCACGACGAAGTCGCGCCCGGCCCCGGTGGCGATCGTGTCGGGGCCCTCCTCACCGTTGGTGGAGACGACGTCGCTCTGCTCGCCGCCGAGGTAGGTGTCGGCACCGAAGCCGAGGTAGGCCTCGATCCGGATGTGTGCGGCCGAGGCGTCGACCCGGTCGTCGCCCGCCCGCGTCACCACCATCACCGGCACGGTGGCGTCGACCACGCAGACCGCGTCGTCGCCGGTGCCGCTGTCGACCTCGGTGACCGCGCCGGTCGCCACGATGACGTCGGGACCGGGCGTCCCCGTCACCACCCCAGCGCTGGCCTCGATGGTGGCGGGCTGCCCGAGGCAGGTGGCGGCGGCGTACGCCGAGGCAGGTGGCGCAGGCAGGCATGCGAGCGACGACACGACGAGCGCGGCGAGGGGGAGAGCGCGGCGGATCATCACGACTCGCACTTCACGCGGCGCTCGGCGACGCAGTGGTCGCGACCGCCGGCGCCGTAGGCGTAGTCGCGTCCGGGCCCTCCGACCAAGAGGTCGTCGCCTCCGTAGCCGCGGAGCTGGTCGCTGCCGGGACCGCCGGTCTCCTGCGCTCGGCGGGTGCCGCAGTGGCTGGGGCCGCTGATGCTCATGTCGACCATCGCGAGGCTGTCGTTCCCCGCGCCACCCGAGAGGTCGACCCGGCAGCCGCCGGCCCTGATGCTGTTGTCGTCGCCGTCCCCCTCCACCACGACGCGGCGCGCGACCACCTCGACGTCCTCGGCGTGGTGCAGCGGCGAGCTCACGCCGTCCAGCGTGATCTCGCGGGCGGCCAGGTCCACGATCGCGGTGCGGAAGGCCCCGGCCCGGATCGTGTCGTCACCCTTCCCCAGGTTGAGGTCCGAGGGTTCGCCGTACGGGACGAAGAAGTCGATGGTGTCGTCTCCTGAGCCCGTGTCCACCCCGGTCCGACCGGCGTTGACGTAGTCGTCGCCAGCTCCGGTCGAGATCGAGGTTCGGCTGCTCGCGGCCGCGGTGACCTCGTCGTTGCCAGACCCCGTGTGGACGGTCACCAGGGCCGTCGTGTCGGCCAGGCAGACCACGTCATCACCTTCGAGCGTGTCGACCTGGGTCACGGATCCGCTGACGACCACGACGTCGTCGCCGGACGTGCCGGCGACGGCACCGCTGCTGGCCGAGATCGTGGGGGTGAACACGGAGCAGACGGATGAGGCCGAGGCCGGCGCGTCAGCCGGCAGCACCAACCCGGTGACGACGGTCGCCGCGAGCAGAAGGATTCGCATGCCTCTTCCGATGCAGCGCGCGTCGCTCTGGTTCGCGAGATCAGTCCTCGGCCTTGCCGGAGTTCAGGCCGTCGGAGATCAGCTCCATCACCGAGCTGTCGGCCAGCGTGGTGACGTCGCCGATCTCGCGGTTCTCGGCCACGTCCTTGAGCAGCCGGCGCATGATCTTGCCCGAGCGGGTCTTGGGCAGCTCGGGGACGATCATGATCTGGCGCGGGGTGGCGATCGGGCCGATCTCCTTGCGCACGTGCTTGCGCAGCTCCTCGACGATGTCCTCGCCGCCGTCACCGGCCTCGTCCTTGAGGATCACGAAGGCGCACACCGCTTGGCCGGTGTCCTCGTCCTTGGCGCCCACGACGGCCGCCTCGGCCACCTTGGGGTGGGAGACCAGGGCGGACTCGATCTCGGTGGTGGAGAGCCGGTGGCCGGAGACGTTCATGACGTCGTCGACCCGGCCCAGGACCCAGAGGTCGCCGTCGTCGTCCTTCTTGGCGCCGTCGCCGGCGAAGTACCAGCCCTGGCTCTTGTACTTCGACCAGTAGGTGTCCTTGAACCGCTCGTCGTCGCCCCAGATGGTGCGCAGCATCGAGGGCCACGGCTCGGTGAGCACCAGGTAGCCGCCGGAGCCGTTCGGCACCGACTCGCCCTCCTCGGTCACCACGTCGGCGGAGACCCCCGGGATCGGGATCATGGCCGAGCCTGGCTTGCCGGCGGTCACGCCCGGCAGCGGGCTGATCATGATCGAGCCGGTCTCGGTCTGCCACCAGGTGTCGACCACGGGCGTCCGGTCGCCGCCGATGACGTGGCGGTACCACACGTAGGCCTCGGGGTTGATGGGCTCACCCACCGAGCCGAGGACGCGCAGCGAGGACATGTCGTAGCGGTCCGGGATCTCCCGGCCCTGCTTCATGAAGGACCGGATCGCGGTGGGTGCGGTGTAGAAGATCGAGACCTTGTGGTCCTGGATGATCTTCCACCAGCGGCCCTTCTCCGGGGTGTCGGGCGTGCCCTCGTAGAGCACCTGGGTGGTGCCGTTGGCCAGCGGGCCGTAGACGAGGTAGGAGTGGCCGGTGACCCAGCCGACGTCGGCGGTGCACCAGTAGACGTCGGTCTCGGGCTTGAGGTCGAAGACGGCCCAGTGGGTGTACGCCGCGCCGGTCAGGTAGCCGCCCGTGGTGTGCAGGATGCCCTTGGGCTTGCCGGTCGAGCCGGAGGTGTACATGACGTAGAGCGGGTGCTCGGAGTCGAAGAACTCGGCCTGGTGCTCGGCCGACGCCTCGTCCACCGCGTCGTGCCACCAGACATCGACCTCGTCGTCCCAGTCGACATCCTGGCCGGTGCGCTTGACCACCAGCACCTTCTCGACCTTGCCGCCCTGCTCCTCGACCTTGGCCCGCGCCTCGTCGACCGCCGGCTTCAGCGCCGACGCCGAGCCGCGGCGGTAGCCGCCGTCGGAGGTGATGACCACCTTCACGCCGCAGTCGACGACCCGCGTGGCCAGGGCGTCGGAGGAGAAGCCGCCGAAGACCACGGTGTGCGGCGCCCCGATCCGGGCGCAGGCCAGCATGGCCACCACGGTCTCGAGGATCATCGGCATGTAGATGGCGACCCGGTCGCCCTTCTCCACGCCGAGGTCGGTGAGGGCGTTGGCCGCCCGGCAGACCTCGTCCTTGAGCTCGGCATAGGTCACCGAGCGGGCGTCGTCCTCCGGCTCCCCGACCCAGTGGATGGCGACCCGGTCGCCGCGGCCCTCCTCGACGTGCCGGTCCAGGCAGTTGTACGCCGCGTTGAGGGTGCCGCCGACGAACCACTTGGCGAAGGGCGGGTCGTCCCAGTCCAGGACCCGGTCCCACTTGCGGTCCCAGTGCAGCCGCTCGGCCTGCTCGGCCCAGAACGCCTCGCGGTCCGCGTCGGCCCGCGCGTAGGCCTCCTCCCCGAGGTTGGCGTGCGCCGCCAGCTCCTGCGGGGGCTCGAAGCGCCGGTCCTCCTTGGACAGGTTGGAGAGGGTCTCCTCGGTGCTGGTCACAGTCACTCCTCGTGGTGGCCTGGGTGCTGGCTCAGTGCTGGCTCAGAGCTGGGCGGTCTGTTCGTCACGCTAGTCCGGGACCGTCAGCGTCGCCACGGCTGGTTGCCGAAGGGTTGCCCCGGGTCCCCGCGACAGGGTCGAGTGCCGGAGAACGGCCCCCACGGCACGTCCTCCGGCACTCGGCCCCCCGAGATCTGAGGGATCCCCTCAGTGGCTGACCGCCTGCTCGGCCCCGGCGCCGGTGAGGGCGCGGACCTCGAGCTCGGTGAACCGCTCCTCGGCCGCGGGCTCGCGGGAGGTGATCGTCCCGAGGTAGCCGAGCAGGAAGCCCAGCGGGATCGAGACGATGCCCGGGTTCTCCAGCGGGAACCAGGAGATGTCGACGCTGGTGGGCAGCAGCGACAGGTTCTTGCCGGTGGGGTCGACGCCCTTGCCGGAGACGACCGGGCTGAAGATCACCAGGCCGACCGACGAGATCAGGCCGCCGTAGATCGACCACAGCGCGCCCCGGGTGTTGAAGCGGCGCCAGAACATGTTGAACAGGATCGCCGGCAGGTTGGCCGAGGCCGCGACGGCGAACGCCAGCCCGACGAGGAAGGCGACGTTCAGGTTCTTGGCCGGGATGGCCAGGGCGATCGCGACCACGCCGATGCAGACGGCGGCGATGCGGGCCACCCGGAGCTCGTCGGCCTCCTTGGCCTCGCCGCGCCGGATCACGCTGTTGTAGATGTCGTGGGCCACCGAGGTCGACGAGGCCAGGGTCAGCCCGGCCACGACGGCCAGGATGGTGGCGAAGGCGACCGCTGAGATGAGGGCCAGCAGGACCGCGCCCCCGGTGGACCCGTCACCACCTCCGACAGCCTCGGCCAGGAGCGGCGAGGCTAGGTTGCCGCCGGAGGCCGCCACGTCGGCGTACTTGTCGCTCTTCAGCAGGGCCGCGGCACCGAAGCCGAGGACCAGCGTGAAGAGGTAGAAGGTGCCGATCAGCCCGATCGCCCAGAGCACCGACTTGCGGGCGTCGCGCGCCGTCGGGACGGTGTAGAAGCGGATCAGGATGTGCGGCAGGCCCGCGGTGCCGAGCACCAGCGCGATGCCCAGACTGAGGAAGTCCAGCTTGCTGGTGGTGTTGATGCCGTACTTCAGGCCGGGCTGGAGGAACGCGTCGCCCTTGCCGCTGTTGGAGGCAGCGGTGCCGAGCATGTCGGAGATGTTGAAGTTGAACTTCGCCAGCACCAGCACCACGATCAGCGCCGATCCGGCCATGAGCAGGAAGGCCTTCACGATCTGGACGTACGTCGTGCCCTTCATGCCGCCGACGGTGACGTAGAAGATCATCAGCAGGCCGACACCGGCGATGGTGATGTTCTTGGCGGCGTCGCCGGTCGCGTCGAGGAGCAGCGAGACGAGCGCTCCGGCGCCGACCATCTGGGCCAGCAGGTAGAAGATCGAGACCACCACGGTGGAGGTGGCGGCGGCCTGGCGGACCGGCCGCTGGCGCATCCGGTAGGCCAGCTGGTCGGCCATCGTGTAGCGGCCGGAGTTACGCAGCATCTCGGCCACCAGCAGCAGGGCCACGAGCCAGGCGACCAGGAAGCCGATGGAGTAGAGGAAGCCGTCGTAGCCGCTCAGCGCGATGATGCCGGAGATGCCGAGGAAGGACGCGGCGGACATGTAGTCGCCGCCGATGGCCAGGCCGTTCTGGGCCGGCGAGAAGGAGCGTCCACCGGCGTAGAAGTCGGCGGCCCCCTGCGTCTGGCGGCTGGCCCAGACGGTGATGCCGACGGTGACCGCGACGACCAGGAGGAACAGGACGGTGGTGAGGGTCTGGTGCTCCATGTCAGGCCCTCTTCCCCACGCCGTACTCCTCGTCCAGCTTGCGGGCGAGCGGGTCCAGCTTGGCGTTGGAGTAGCGGCTGTAGAGGTAGGCCAGCACGAAGGTGGTGACGAACTGGAGCAGCCCGAAGACCAGGGCGACGTTGATGTTGCCGACCAGGTCCTTGCTCATGAAGTCGTGGGCCCAGTTCGAGAGGACCACGAACAGCAGGTACCAGGACAGGAAGGCCACGGTGGCCGGGAAGACGAAGCTGCGGTAGCGGCGGCGCAGCTCGATGAAGTCCGCCGACTCGGCCAGCCGGTCGTAGACGGGGTCGTGCCGGTGCGCCTGCTCCGGCGACACGTCGTGTGTCATCGCGGTCGACCTCTCTGACGGGGGCGTCGAGCGCCCGAGATGGTGATGGCCGTCACGTTAGGGACGCCGCCGCGCCGCCGGAATCGGTGCGCGCGCAGGGTGCGCCCGGTGGGTCGGCGCCCTCGGTGAGCGGTCGGTGCGGCGCGACGAGCGGTCGCCACGCCCGATGGTTTGCCCACCCTGCCGCGGGGTCAGCCGCGGTCGAGCGGGACCACCTCGGGAGTGTGCAGGCGGACCATGAACCGGCGGGTGTGGGCCGGCACCGCGCTGCGGGTGGCCAGCGAGACGGCCACCATCGTGGCGAAGGCCAGCGGCACGCTCCAGGCCGCCGGCTGCCCGAGCAGGGTGTCGCGCCAGCTCTCCGGCGCGCCGTCGTACAGCGTCCAGGCCACGCCGGCGCTGGCCCCCAGGCCGCCGGTGAGCAGGCCCGCCACCGCCCCGGCCGGGGTGAGCCCCGGCCACCAGATGCCCAGCACCAGCAGCGGGCAGAACGTCGAGGCGGCCACCGCGAAGGCCAGGCCGACCGCCCGGGCCACCGAGAGGTCCGGCGCGAGCACCGCGGCCGCCAAGGGGACGCCGGCGGCGACGGTGGCGCCCACCCGGAACGCCGTGACCCCGGAGAAGCGGTCCTTGAGCACGTCCTGGGCCAGGACGCCCGAGACCGCGATGGCCAGGCCTGAGGACGTGGAGAGGAACGCCGCGAACGCGCCACCGGTCACCAGCCCGGTCAACACGTCGCCGCCCAGCCCGTCGAGCATCAGCCGCGGCAGCTCGAGCACCACGGTGTCGTCGGCGTCGGCGCCGTACGCGCTCCCGAGGGCGGCGTAGACCGGCGGCAGCAGGTAGAAGGTGCCGAGCAGCGCCAGCACCGCGAGCGTGGTCCGCCGGGCGGCCCGTCCGTCGGGGTTGGTGTAGAAGCGCACCACCACGTGGGGCAGCCCCATGGTGCCGAGGAACGTGGCCAGCACCAGGGAGTACGTCGTGTAGAGGCCCTGGCTGCCGTCCCCGAGCGGCATGGACCAGCCGGCGCCGCCACCGTGCGGACGCGGGCTGCCGTCGCCGGCCCACACCACCAGCAGGACCGCCGCGGGCACGAGCAGCGCGGTGAGCTTGAGCCAGTACTGGAAGGCCTGGACGAAGGTGATGCTGCGCATGCCGCCGCTGCCGACGTTGACCACCACCACCGCGCCGACCACCACCGCGCCGACCCACTCCGGGGCATCGACGGCCGCCGTCAGGGTCAGGCCGGCGCCCTGGAACTGCGGCAGGAGGTAGAGCCACCCGATGGTCACGACCAGCAACGAGCAGAGCGCCCGGACCCGCGGCGAGCCCAGCCGCGCCTCGGCGAAGTCGGGCAGCGTGTAGGCGCCGCTGCGCCGCAGGGGCGCGGCGACGAGCACGAGCAGGACCAGGTAGCCGGCGGTCCAGCCGACCGGGTACCAGAGCATCTGCGCGCCGGCGGTCAGCACCAGTGCGGCGACCCCGAGGAAGGACGCGGCCGAGAGGTACTCACCGCCGATGGCGCTGGCGTTGAGCCCGGGCCCGACGCTGCGGGAGGCCACGTAGAAGTCGCTGGTGGTCCGGGAGATCCGCAGCCCGTAGGTGCCGATGGCCAGCGTGGCCAGGCTGACCACCACCAGGGCGACCAGCCCGGGCACCCCGTCGGTGCTCACTCGTCGTCCAGGACCTGGAGCAGCAGCACGAAGTCGCGCTCGTTGCGCTCGGCCCGGCGCACGAAGCGGAAGCCGAGCACGAGCAGCCACGGGTAGACCAGGACGCCGAGCAGCAGCCAGGCCAGCGGGACGCCCGCGACGGCCAGCTCGGAGAGCCGGGGGAAGAGGTGGAACAGCAGCGGCAGCGAACCGACGGTGACCACGAGCAGGCCGAGGATGCGCGCCGCCAGCGCCAGCTGCTCGCGCAGCAGGCTGCCGAGGTAGACCTCGCCCAGCGCCGTCTGCTCGTCGATGTCCCCGGTGCGCGCCCGCGGCGCGTGCGCCCGGCGGGACGGACCGGTCACGCGGACGCGGGCCGGGCGGTGGTCGCTCACCGGCCCCTCCGCGGCGTGCTCACTGGCGCTTGCCGAGCAGCTCGCGGAGCTCGCGGGTGTGCCGGCGGCTCACCACCAGGTCGGTGGCCGCGTCCCGCGGGCCGACCGCGACCGTGCAGCGGCCCGCCTCCATCCGCACCTCGGTGACGTGGCCCAGGGCCACCAGCAGCGAGCGGTGGATCCGCACGAAGCCGGCCCCGGCCCACTCCTCCTCCAGCGTGGTGAGCGGCACCCGGATCAGGTGGCTGCCGCCCGCGGTGTGCAGCCGGGCGTAGTCGCCGTGCGCCTCCACGTGGGTGACGTCCTTGCGGTCGACGAACCGGGTGACGCCGCCCAGCTCCACCGGGATGTGGACGTCCTCCACCGGTGCCGGGGCCCGGTCGCCGCCGTCGATGACCCGGCGCACGGCCTCGGCCAGCCGCTCCTCGCGCACGGGCTTGAGGACGTAGTCGACCGCGTGCAGGTCGAAGGCGTCGACGGCGTGCGCCTCGTGGGCGGTCACGAAGACGACCGGCGGCGGGTGGGCGAAGCGCTTGAGGACCTGGGCCAGCTCCAGCCCCGTGAGCCCGGGCATCTGGATGTCGAGGAAGACCGCGTCGACCTCGCGGTCGTGCAGCGTGCGGAGCGCCTCGGTGGCGGAGCCGCAGGACACCACCTCGCCCACCCGTGGGTCCTGGGCCAGGAGGTAGCCGAGCTCGTCGAGGGCCGGGCGCTCGTCGTCGACCACCAGGACGCGCAGCGGGCCGGCCTCCCGCGGCGCGCTCACGCGCTCACCCCGGGCGCGAACTTCGGCACCCGCACGGTCACCCGCGTGCCGGCGCCGGGCGCCGTCTCGACCACCAAGCCGTACTCGTCGCCGTACGTCGTGCGCAGGCGCGCGTCGACGTTGCCCAGGCCCACGCTGTCGAGGGTGGTGTCGCCGGCCAGGGCTCGGCGCACCCGCTCGGGGTCCTCACCGGCGCCGTCGTCCTCCACCTCGATGACGCACTCGCCCAGCCGGTCGTGGGCCGCGATGGTGATCGTCCCGGCGCCCTCGGTGCGCTCGAGCCCGTGGCGCACGGCGTTCTCGACCAGGGGCTGGATGCAGAGGAACGGCACGGCCACGGGCAGCACCTCCGGCGCCACGGCCAGCCGCACCGTCAGCCGGTCGCCGAAGCGGGCCTGCTCCAGGAGCAGGTAGCGCTCGATGGAGCGCAGCTCCTCGGCCAGGGTGGTGAAGTCGCCGTGGCGGCGGAAGGAGTAGCGGGTGAAGTCGGCGAACTCCAGCAGCAGGCTGCGGGCGCGGTCGGGATCGGTGCGCACGAAGCTGGCGATGGCGTTGAGCGAGTTGTAGATGAAGTGCGGGCTGATCTGCGCCCGCAGCGCCCGCACCTCGGCCTCCATCAGCATCGTCCGGCTGGCGTCCAGGCCGGCCAGCTCCAGCTGTCCTGAGACCCACTGCGCGGTCTCGTCGGCGGCCAGCGCCAGCCCGGCGGTGGGGTAGGGCGCGAAGGCGACCAGCGTGCCGACGATCCGGCCGTCCACGACGAGCGGGCTGACCACCGCTGTGCGCACCGGGCAGCCCGGCACCGCGCAGGGCAGGTCGCTGCGGCCGAAGCTCTGCGTGCGCCCCTTGTCCACCGTGGTGGCCACCAGGGCGCCCACCTGCCCGCGGTGATGGTCACCCTCGCCGTCCCAGGCCAGGCAGTCCGCCGTGTCGGTGACGGCCAGGGCCGGCGTACCGAGGAGGTCGCGCAGGTGGCGGACGGCCCGCTCGGCGCTGCTGGAGGTGAGACCCTCGCGCAGGGCGGGAGAGGCCTGGGAGGCGGTGTGCAGCGTGCGGAAGGTCGCTCGGTCGGCCTCCGAGCCGAGATGGGTCCGACGCCACACCCGCATGGGCACATCATCACCGATGGGCCGGGTCGACGGCGGCCGAGAAGGCCGCGCACCGACCCGCCTACGGCACCATCCAGTCCAGCACGGCTGTCGACTGCAGCCAGACGATGAGGCACATGAGGGCCAGCAGCAGCAGGCTCCAGCCGATCACCTTGCGGAAGATGTCGCCCTCCTTGCCGGCCAGCCCCACGGCGGCCGCGGCGATGGCGAGGTTCTGGGGGCTGACCATCTTCCCCAGCACGCCGCCCGAGGAGTTGGCGGCGGCCATCAGCACCGGGTCCAGCCCGGCCGAGCCGGCGGTCTGCACCTGCAGGGCGCCGAAGAGCGCGTTGGAGGAGGTGTCCGACCCGGTCACCGCCACGCCCAGCCAGCCGATGATCGGCGAGAGGATCGCGAACGCGGCGCCGGCGCCGGCCAGCCAGGCGCCGAGCGAGCCGGTCTGGCCGGAGAGGTTCATGACGTAGGCCAGCGCCAGGACCGCCATCACCGTGACGATGGCGGATCGGAGCTCGACGTAGGTCTTGGCGTACGTCCGCAGCGCCTGCCCCGGCCGCACCTGCAGGACCACGGCGGTGATGATGCCGGCCAGGATCATCAGGGTGCCTGCGGCGGGCAGCCAGTTGAGGGTGAAGTTCGTCGTGGCCACCGGGTCGCCGGCGGTGTTGCGGACGTCGAGGCCGGGCCAGGCGAAGACCTTGGTCCACGGCTCCTCGGCCAGCCGCTCCTTGACCGCCGTGATGTTGGTGATCGAGAAGATCGCGATGATGACGAGGTACGGCGCGTAGGCGCGCGCCACGTCGGCGCCGGTGTCGTGGTGCCGCGGGTCGCGCAGCTCCTCGGCCGCGGTGGTCGACGTGGTGCCGCCGCCGGTCGTCACCGGCTCGCGGACCTCGACCGGCGTCGCGGTCAGGACCTCCGCGGGGTGCCAGACCCGGACCAGCAGGACCACCGCGCCGGCGGCGACCAGCGAGGCGATGATGTCGGTGAGCGGCACCGAGATGTAGTTCGAGGCCACGAACTGCGCGACCGCGAACGTGACGCCGCAGGTCAGCGCGGGCAGCCACGCGTTGCGCACGCCGCGGCGCCCGTCGACGATGTAGACGAGGATCAGCGGGACCACCACGGCCAGCAGCGGGGTCTGCCGGCCGACCATCGCGCCGAGGGTGTCGACGTCGAGCCCCGGGTCGTCGCCGGCGCCGGAGGTCACCGTGCCGAGGGTGACGATCGGCGTGGCCAGGGCGCCGAACGCGACCGGCGCCGTGTTGGCCACCAGGGCCACGACCGCCGCCTTGAGCGGCTCGAAGCCCAGGGCCATCAGCATCACGACGGTGATGGCCACGGGCGTGCCGAAGCCGGCCAGGGCCTCCAGCAGCGCCCCGAAGCAGAAGGCGATGATGATCGCCTGCACCCGCTGGTCGGGGCTGACCTTCTCGAACGAGCGGCGCAGCACGTCGAAGTGCCCGCTCGCGACGGTCAGGTTGTAGACCCAGATCGCGTTGAGGACGATCCAGAGGATCGGGAAGAAGCCGAAAGCCGCCCCCTCGCTGCCGGCCAGCAGGGCCTGCCCGACCGGCATCTCGAACAGCGCGATGGCGATCACCAGGGCCACGGCCAGCGAGATCAGCCCCGCCAGCCAGGCCTTCATCCGCAGCCCGCCCAGGAGCACGAAGAGGGTGAGCAGCGGCAGCGCCCCGCACAGCGCACTCAGTGCGAGCGAGTCACCGACGGGCTGGAGGTCCTGTTGGAACATGCCCGACCGGTTCCCGATGTGGCGCCGGTCACACCCCTCGGGGTGGTCGGCTCAGCGGAAGTCGATGAGCAGCATGTCGGTGGAGGAGCCGTCGGAGACGGTGGTGCCCGTGCCGTCGTCGGTCTCCTCACCGGTGCGGGGTGCGCTGAGGGTCGGCGTCACGCGGTCGAGCACCTCCGCGCGGTAGCAGGCGGCGGTGTAGGGGAGCTGCATGCCGTCCATGCCGCGGCCGTACTCGCTGTAGAAGGCCAGCACCTCGGCCATCTTGGCCTCCTGCTCGGCCGGCGAGAGGACCGCGACGTTGGAGCGGGAGCGGACCAGGTCGCGGATCGAGTGCTGGTCGACGACCTGCCAGAAGCGGAACGACTCCTCCTCGGCCTCGGCGAACAGCTTCGAGGTGGAGAGCAGCTCCGTCGGGTCGGCCAGGTGCTCCTGGTTGCCGATGAGGCGGCCCAGCCGCTTGACCCAGGGGATCCGCTCGTCGCGCTGGTTCCAGACCAGCGAGAGCCGGCCGCGGGGCTTGAGCACGCGCGCGATCTCGGGCAGCGCCTTGGCGTGGTCGAACCAGTGGAACGCCTGGCCGCTGACCACCACGTCGTACGACGCGTCGCCGGCCGGGATCTCCTCGGCGGGCGCCTGCGAGACGCGCACGCCGGGCAGCTTCTTCTCCAGGACGGCGAGCATCTGCGGGTCGGGCTCGGTGGCGTGGACGTCGTGGCCCAGCGCGACCAGCTGCTCGGTCAGCTTGCCGGTGCCGGCGCCGAGCTCGAGGACGGTCAGGGGCTGGTCCGAGGTCAGCCAGGCCGCCGCCTCGCGCGGGTAGGTCGGGCGGCCGCGGTCGTAGGCGTCGGCGACCCCTCCGAAGGAGCGGGCCGGCTGCGGCTGGTCGTCGGTGCTCATGACCTCCGAAAGTAGCCGGTCGATAGCGTTCTGCCCGTGAGCCATCCCGAGGACCCCCTGGCCTGGTTGGCCTCGCTGGAGGGCGTGCCGTCGGCGTTCGCGGCGGCACGCGACGGGATCGACGTGGTGCTCCGCGACCGCGGGCTGCGGCGGACCTCGCCGGAGACGACCGCCGAGTCGCTGCTGCGCGGCGCGCACGCCTCCGCGGTGCTCGAGGGCTCGACCTCGTCGCTGACCGAGGTCCGCGAGGGATCCGGCGACGACGTGGCGGCCGCGGCGGTCCGGATCTCGACCGGGTTGCTGGGGGTCGCCCCGACGCTGACCCGCTCGCCGCTGCAGGCCCTGGCCCGGCTGCACACGCTGGCCGCGGCGGGGTCGCTGCCCGACGACGAGCTCGGCCGGCCGCGCGACGCCGGCGCCGCCGAGCGCCTGCAGGGCGTCTCCCGGCTGCTCAGCGGCAGCTCCACCGTGCCGGCGCTGATGCTCGCCGCCGTGGTGCACGCCGACCTCGCCACGTCCGCG
>CAZEPK010000087.1:8812-15176 GCA_964514085.1 uncultured Nocardioides sp. | reverse complement strand
TCCGTGCGCGGGACGGGAGCGTGGAGGCATCAACCCACGACCCCACAGGAGCACCACCATGAGCACGTCCACCTCGACCGGCCCGATGGCCGACGTCAGCGACATGTACGTCGTCCACCGCGTCTTCCGCCGCGAGTTCACCCTCATCCCCCGGCTGGTCCGCGAGGTGCCGCAGGGCGACATCGTCCGGGCCCACGTGGTCGCCGAGCACCTCCGGCTGGTCGTCGCCGGCCTGCACATGCACCACACGGGCGAGGACGAGCTGCTCTGGCCGCTCCTCCTCGAGCGGGCCGCGCCCTCCGCGGAGCTGATCCACACGATGCAGGCCCAGCACGCCCGCGTCGACGACTACGCCGAGCGGCTCGAGCCCCTCGTCACGGACTGGGAGTCCAGCGGCGCAGCCGTGCGCGCGGAGCAGGTCGCCCGCCTGGTCGACGAGTTCTGGGCCGCTCTCCTCGAGCACCTCGAGCTCGAGGAGCGCGAGGTCCTGCCGCTGGCCTCCCGCCACGTCACCGAGGCCGAGTGGGAGCAGCTGGGCAAGCACGGCAGCCACCAGATGCGCCGTGACCAGCTCCCTCTCATGTTCGGTGCGCTGCTGGAGGAGACCGACGAGGACGAGCGGGCGATGATGCTCGCCAAGCAGCCGCTGCCCATCCGGCTGCTCCTGAAGTGGGTCGGGCTCCGGCAGTACCGGCGCTACATCACCCGGGTCCGTCACGGATGAGGTCGCGGGCCAGCTCGACCATGTCGGCGCCGGTCGCGTCTCGGCCGGCGTCCCACGCCTCCTGGAAGGCGGCCTCGCCGAGCTCGGCTCGGGCCGCCTCCAGGTCGCTGTCGGCCAGGTCCCGACTGGCCTGGAAGTTGGCGGCCACCGCGTGCTGCGCCGAGTAGGAGGCCGATGCACCGAAGAGCCGCGCGCCCGACGCTGCCCGGCCGAGCCGGACAGCCACGCCCGCCAACGCCGGCAGGGTGTAGGCGAGGGTCCAGTTCATCCGCGCCTGGATGGACAGCTCCACCGACTCGGCCAGCAGTGTCGCGGTGCGGGCGTGGTCGCCCTGCATGGCCGTCAGCGTGGCCAGCACGTTGAGCGACGTGGCCAGGGTGAACGGGTTCCCCAGCTCGCGGGCAGCCGTCACCGCCGCGTCGAGGACGCGCTCGGCACCCGGGTCCTGGGCCAGCAGCGCCACCTGCCCGGCCGCAATCAGCGCGTGGGCCACCAGCCAGCGCTGCTGGGTGCGGTCGGCACGGTCCAGCGCCGCGTCCAGGAGGATGCGGGCCGCATCCAGGTCACCGGCGAACAGCGCCGCGGAGGCGGCCAGCACAGCCGCCTCGGCGGCCAGGTCGTCGCGTCCGGCCCGTTGCGCCAGAGCCAGGGCCGCCTCCGCGTGCCGCCGCTGACCGGCGATGTCACCCACGAGGTAGTCCAGGCCGCTCCGCGCGATGTCCCACTGGACCTTCGCCACGTCGCCCAGGGGCCGGCCCTCGAGCCGGGCGAACCACGCCAGGCCCTCCCGGCCGTGACCACGGTGGGCGAGGAACAGCCAGAGCCGCCACGCCAGGTCGGCCGCATCGTCGCACCGGGCGTCGTCGACGAGCCGGTGGAACGCGATCCGGATCTGGCCCACGTCGGCCTCGAGCAGGTCCAGCGCCACGGCGGCGTCGGGGCCCTTGACGTCCTCGGTGAGGCCGACGGCCAGCTGTCGCACGTAGGCCACCAACCCGGTCTCGGCTCCCTCGCGCGCGCCGTCCGTGAGGAGTGCCGCGACGTGCTGGCGCACCGGCTCGAGCAGTCGGAACCTGGTGTTTCCCCGCACCTCCCCGGCGCGGGTGACCAGCGAGTGCTCCACCAGGCGGCGCAGGTGCGGCAGCGCACGTCCGCCCACCACCGCGTCGGCCGCGGACAGCGAGAAGGTGCCGGGCAGGATCGCCAGCCGCTCGAGCAGCTGCCGCTCCTCCTCCCCCACCAGGTCCAGGCTCCAGTCGAGGGTGGCGCTCATCGACCGCTGCCGCTCGGGCAGGTCACGAGGGCCGTCGTCCAGAGCCGCATCGAGGTGGTCGAGCAGGTTCGAGGGACCGAGGGCGGCCGTCGCCGAGGCCGCCAGCTCCAGCGCCAGGGGCAGTCCGTCGAGCCGGCGACACAGCTCCGTCACCTCAGGGCCGTCCTCCATCGCCAGCCCCGCCGCACCAGCGCGTTCGAGGAACAGCGCCACGGCGGCGTCCTCGGCGAGAGGAGCGACCCGGATCTCCTGCTCCGCCCGGATCCGCAGTGGCGCCCTGCTGGTCGCCAGCACCACCATGTCCGGGGCGTGCCGCACCAGGGCCGCCACGTCACCGGCGCAGTCGAGGACCTGCTCGAGGTTGTCGAGCACGAGCAGCACGCGCCGCCCCGCGACGTACGGCACGAGCTCGGTGACCCCGCCCCCGAAGCCCGCCTCGGGGACACCGAGCGCGGTGGCGACGGTGCTCAGCACGCCGCCGGCGGTCGTGACGTCCGCGAGCTCGACGACCACGACACCGCCGGGGAACCCGCTGCCCACCCGCGCCGCGGCGGCCAGGGCCAGCGTCGTCTTGCCGACCCCGCCCGGGCCGGTCAGGGTGATGACCGGGCGCGAGGGCGAGAGCAACGCAGCTGCGACCGCGTCGAGGTCGTGGTCACGGCCGACCAAGGGACCGATCGCGACCGGGGCTGCGACGACCGCCGGTTCGGGACCGGCCGACCGGGTCGGCACCGACGCGACCAGGGCCGCGCGCTCGTCGTCGTCGAGGTCCAGCGCGCTGCCCAGGGAGCGGACCGTGTGGGGGTAGGGCCGCCGCCGTTCCCCACGCTCGAGGGCGCCGACCGCCTTGACCGTGATCCCGGCGCGCTCGGCCAGCTCCTCCTGGGTGAGCGACCGCTCCTCGCGAAAGGCCCTCAGCACCTCGGCGAAGCTGCTGCTCACGGCACGAACGCTAGCGGCCCAGGATCAGGCGGGCACGTCCTCGATGAACTGCGTGCGGTAGAGGTCGGCGTAGAGCCCACCGGAGCGCAGCAGCTCGGTGTGGGTGCCGGACTGGACGATCCGGCCGCCGTCGACCACCAGGATCTGGTCGGCGTTGCGGACCGTGGAGAGCCGGTGCGCGATGACCAGCGAGGTCCGGCCCTCGAGCGCCGCGTCGAGTGCGCGCTGCACCGCTGCCTCGGACTCCGAGTCGAGGTGGGCGGTCGCCTCGTCGAGCACCACGATCGCCGGCGCCTTGAGGAGCAGGCGGGCGATGGCCAACCGCTGCCGCTCGCCGCCCGAGAGGCGGTAGCCGCGGTCGCCGACCACGGTGTCGAGGCCATCTGGCAGGGCCCGGACCAGCGTGGCGATCTGGGCGGCCTCCAGGGCCGCCCAGACGTCGCGGTCGTTGGCACCGGGGCGGGCGTAGAGCAGGTTGGTCCGGATCGTGTCGTGGAACATGTGGGCGTCCTGGGTCACGTAGCCCACCACGTCCTCCAGCGACTGCAGCGTCACGTCGCGGACGTCGTGCCCGCCGACGCGGACCGTGCCCCGGTCGGCGTCGTAGAGCCGGGCGACCAGGTGCGTGACCGTGGTCTTGCCGGCGCCCGAGGGACCGACCAGCGCGACCATCTGACCGGGCTCGGCCGTGAAGCTCACGTCGTGCAGGACCTGCACGTGGTCGCGGGAGTCGACGCGGGCCACCGCTTCGAGCGAGGCCAGCGAGACGTCGTCGGCCTTGGGGTAGGTGAAGGCCACGTGGTCGAACTCCAGGCGACCGGCGTCCTTCGGCAGCACGGCGGCGTCCGGCTTCTCCTGGATCAGGCTGGGCAGGTCGAGGACCTCGAAGACCCGCTCGAAGCTGACCAGGGCGGTCATCACGTCGATCCGGACGTTGGAGAGCCCCTGCAGCGGGCCCAGCAGCCGGAGCAGCAGCGTGGCCAGGGCGATGAGCGTGCCGGGGCTGAGGTTCCCGCTGATCGCCAGCTGGCCGCCGACGCCGTAGACCAGCGCGGTCGCCAGCGCCGGGACCAGCATCATGGCCGCGCCGAAGACCCGCGTCGTCAGCGAGATCCGGATGCCGAGGTCGCGGACCACAGCCGCCTTCTGGGCGAAGAGCTGGTCCTCCTCGCCGCGGCGGCCGAAGAGCTTGAGCAGCATCGCGCCACCGACGTTGAACCGCTCGGTCATGACGTTGCCGAGGTCGGCGTTGCCGTCCATCTGGCTGCGGGTCAGGCCGGCCAGGCGGCCGCTGACGTAGCGGCTGACGAGGAACAGCAGCGGGAACAGCGCCAGGCACAGCAGGGTGACCTGCCAGCTGAGCGCCAGCATGGTGACGCCCACGACCACCACCGCGATGGTGTTGGCCACGGTGCTCGACAGGGTGCTGGTGAAGGCCCGCTGGGCGCCGATGACGTCGTTGTTGAGGCGCGAGACCAGGGCGCCGGTCTGGGTCCGGGTGAAGAAGGCCAGCGACTGGCGCTGGACGTGGCCGAAGACCTTGGTGCGGAGGTCGTAGATGAGCCCCTCGCCGATCCGGCTGGAGAGCCACCCGCCCAGGACGCTCAGGACGGCGCTGAACACCGCGACCCCGGCCATGCCCAGCGCGAGCTGGACGACCAGGCTGCGGTCCTGCTGCAGGATGCCGTCGTCGACGATGCGCTGCACCAGCAGCGGGGTGACGACCACCATCGCGGCGTCGATGACCGTGATGACCAGGAAGCCCGTGATGAGCCTGCGGTGCGGACCGGCGAACCGGAAGATCCGGCCGACCGTACGACGGTCGATGCGGTTGTTGACGACGCTGCGGTCGGAGCGGAGGTGCCGCCAGGCCGCACCTGCTCCCGCGCCGTGCATCCCGGCCACTGCCTACTCCTTGCTCGCCTGCACCAGCTGCGCCAGCTCGCGGAAGCGGCGCACCTGCGCCTCCCGCTCGACCCGCCGCTGCGTGTCGAGGTCGTGCTCCGCCGCCGTCTGCAGCAGCTTCTTGGTCTCCACCACCGCACCTGCGGCGTTGGCCGTGAGCGCCACGGCGAGATCGGCGACCGTCGCCTCCAGTCGTTCGACCGGCACGGCGGCCAGGGCCAGACCGATGGTCACGGCCTCGTCGGCCGAGACCATCCTGGTCGTGGCACAGATCTCCAGCGCTCTCTGGTAGCCAACCGCCTCGACCAGCGGCTTTGTTCCCGTCAGGTCGGGCACCAGCCCGAGCGCCGGCTCCTTCATGGAGAACTGCGCGTTGTCGGCCACCACCCGCAGGTCGCAGCTCAGCGCGAGCTGGAACCCCGCGCCGATGGCGTGGCCCTGCACCGCTGCGATGCTCACGAAGCGCGGGTCGCGCAGCCAGGTGAACCCCTGCTGGTAGCCGTCGATGGCCCTGCTGATCGCCTCGTCGCTCTCCTGGAGCAGCCGGGCCACATCACCGGTGGCGGGGTCGAGCATCGCCCGGTCCAGGCCCGCGCTGAAGCTCTGCCCGGCACCCCTGACCACGACGACCCGCACGCTGCCGTCCAGCTGCTCCCCGATCGAGGCCAGCGCGTGCCACATGGCCGGCGTCTGGGCGTTGCGCACCTCGGGCCGGTTCAGCGTGACCAGCGCGACGGCGCCGGTGACGGACAGCTCCAGGCCGGCGGCAGCGAGGTCCTCGGGAGTCATGCGCCGAGCGTAGGCGGTGCCGCCGACCACGCCGCCGAGGACATCACGCGAGCGAGACCAGGTCGGCGTAGTCGTCGTTCCAGAGGTCCTCGTCGCCGTCGGGCAGCAGCAGCACCCGGTCCGGCTCGAGGGCGCGCACGGCGCCCTCGTCGTGGGTGACCAGGATGATCGCGCCCTCGTAGGTCCGGATGGCGGCGAGCACCTCCTCGCGGGAGGCCGGGTCGAGGTTGTTGGTGGGCTCGTCGAGGAGCAGCACGTTGGCGCTGGAGACCACGAGCGAGGCCAGGGCCAGCCGGGTCTTCTCGCCGCCGGAGAGGACCTTGGCCGGCTTGTGGGCGTCCTCGCCGGAGAAGAGGAAGGAGCCGAGCACGCTGCGGGCCTCGGTGTCGGTCAGCTGCGGGGCGGCGCTCTGCATGTTCTCGAGCACCGTCCGCGTGGTGTCGAGGGTCTCGTGCTCCTGGGCGTAGTAGCCGATCTTGAGCCCGTGCCCAGGGACCACCTCACCGGTGTCAGGGGTGTCCACGCCGGCCAGGATGCGGAGCATCGTGGTCTTTCCCGCGCCGTTGAGGCCCAGGATGACGACGCGGCTGCCCTTGTCCACGGCCAGGTCGACGTCGGTGAAGACCTCCAGCGAGCCGTAGGACTTCGACAGCTCGCTGGCGGTGAGCGGCGTGCGGCCGCACGGGGCGGGCGCCGGGAACTTGATGCGGGCCACCTTGTCGCTCTGCCGC
>CAZEPK010000087.1:0-8802 GCA_964514085.1 uncultured Nocardioides sp. | reverse complement strand
TCCCCCTCCAGGCCGGCCATCATCTTCTCGGCCCGCTTGAGCATCGACTGGGCCGCCTGCGCCTTGGTGGCCTTGGCGCGCATCCGGTTGGCCTGGTCGGTGAGGGTCTTGGCCTTGTTCTCGGTGTTGAGGCGCTCGCGCTTGCGGCGCCGCTCGTCGGTCTCGCGCTGGGCGAGGTAGGCCGTCCAGCCGAGGTTGTAGACGTCGACCTCGGCCCGGTTGGCGTCGAGGTGCAGCACCTTGTTGACCGTGGCGTCGAGCAGCGCGGTGTCGTGGGAGATGACCACCAGCCCGCCGCGGAAGGCCCGGAGGAACTCGCGCAGCCACACGATCGAGTCGGCGTCGAGGTGGTTGGTGGGCTCGTCGAGCAGCAGCGTCTCGGCGCCGGAGAACAGGATGCGGGCCAGCTCCACCCGGCGGCGCTGGCCCCCGGAGAGGGTCTTCAGCGGCTGCACCATGAGCCGGTCGGCGATGCCCAGCGAGGAGGCGATCTGCGCGGCCTCCGCCTCCGCGGCGTACCCGCCGCTGGCGTGGAGCTCGGCGTCGGCGTTCGAGTAGCGGCGCATGGCCCGGTCCTGGACCTCGGGGTCCTCGGATCCCATGTCGATCTCGGCCTGCCGCAGCCGGCGTACGACGTCGTCCAGCCCCCGCGCGGAGAGGATCCGCTCGCGCACGGGCACGTCGGGGTCGCCGGTGCGGGGGTCCTGCGGCAGGTAGCCGACGGTCCCCGTGGCCTCGACCCGGCCGGCGGCCGGCAGTCCCTCGCCCGCCAGGATCTTGGTCAGGGTGGTCTTGCCGGCGCCGTTGCGCCCGACCAGCCCGACCTTGTCGCCCGCGGAGATGCGGAAGCTGACGTCCGACATGAGGAGCCGTGCCCCCGCGCGAACTTCCAGCTGGTGGGCGGTGATCATGGCTGCTCAAGGGTACGGGGAACGGTGTCCGCGACCGCCATCGGCGGCTCCGTCTACGACTAGGGTGACGACGTGCGCTTCAACCCCAAGGCCGACATCAGTGGTGGCCGGGTCACCGACGTCCGCGGAGGCGGTGGCGGCGGCGGGTTGGGCAACATCCCCCTCGGCGGCATCACCGGTGGCGGCATCGGCACGACCATCATCGTCATCATCATCTTCGTCATCACCCAGTTCGCCGGCGGTGGGAGCGGCGCCGGCAGCGCCGGCCCGCAGGAGACGACCGACCGCTACGCGCAGTGCCGGACCGGTGCGGACGCCAACAAGAGCGAGGACTGCGCCCGCAAGGCGGTCGAGGTCTCGCTCGAGAGCTACTGGAGCAAGGTCCTCGGCTCGAAGTTCCGGCCGCCCGCGGGCATCGTGACCTTCACCGGCTCCGCCTCGACCGGGTGCGGCTCGGCCAGCGCCGACGTCGGGCCCTTCTACTGCCCGACCGACCAGACGATCTACCTCGACACCACCTTCTTCAAGGACGTCCTCGAGGGGCAGCTGGGCGGCCGGGGTGGCGACTTCGTCGAGCCCTACGTGATCGGCCACGAGTTCGGCCACCACATCCAGAACCTGCTCGGGACCATGAGCCAGGTCAAGACCCAGCAGGGCCCCACCAGCGACTCCGTGCGGCTGGAGCTGCAGGCCGACTGCTACGCCGGCATGTGGACCCGCGGCGCGACCAGCACCACCGACGCCCAGGGCGTGCAGATCTTCGAGGCCGTCGACGAGGGCGACATCACCGAGGCCCTCGACTCCGCCAAGACGGTCGGCGACGACCGGATCCAGAAGCAGGGCGGCGGCGACGTCAACAAGGAGCAGTGGACCCACGGCTCCTCGGAGGAGCGGATGCGCTGGTTCACCACCGGCTACAACGCCAGCAGCCTCCAGCAGTGCGACACCTTCGGGACCAACAACCTCTAGCGCAACCTGTAGCGGTCACTGCCCGACGAGCTCCTCCATCTGCGGGAACTGCCGCTGCAGCGAGCGCAGGTACGGCGCCACGGCCGGGTGCCGGTACTTCCCGGCCAGTGCTCCCTCGCCCCCGGCCACCCGGGTCAGCGCCCACTCGGCCCGGCTGAGCGCGGTCAGCACCGCGGTGACCCGGGCGCCCTGCGCCACCTCCGCGCGGGTGGCCAGCCCCGCGGGCAGGCCCAGCAGGTAGGCGTCCAGCAGCGGCTCGAACTCCTCGCGCGCCCCCAGCATCAGCAGGCCCAGGTCGCCGCCCACCGGACCCCGGCCGAGGCTGCCCCAGTCGATGGCCAGCACCTCGTCGCCCTCCCGCCCGGGAAGGTTGGCCATGGCGGGGTCGCCGTGCTGGCTGGCCCGCGGCAGCGCGTCGAGCTCGTCCAGCAGCGCCTCCCGGCGCCGCCACAGGTGGTCGGCCACGTCCGCGACCGTGGTCCGGGCCAGCGTGGCCCAGCCACCGCGGCGCTCGACGCGCGCCATCCGCTGCCGCAGCTGGGCGCGGGCCAGCCAGGCGTGCTCGCCCAGCTCCGCGCCCGCGAACCGGCCCAGCGCGACGGCGCAGAACAGCCCGCTGTTGGCGGCGTCCTCCACCCAGTCCTGGACCAGCGTGATGCCGTCGGCGTCCTCCTCCACGGAGGTCAGCCGCGGTGCCCGCAGCCCGGGCGTCGTCTCCAGGCCGAGGCGCGCGGTCACGACGTCGGCGGCGCGCCGCCAGTAGGCGAAGTGGCCGGGGTCGCGCAGCTCGCGCGGATCGTCGTCGGTGGGAGCCGCCAGTCGCTTGACCACCACGGGGCGGCCACCCATGACGGTCCGCCAGACACCCACCGTGGACGTCCCGGACCCACCGGGCAGCGGGTGCCACCCCGGCTCGGGCTGCCACATGGCTCGAAAGTAGCCGATCCGGCGGCCGGGGCCGCGGCCCCACGCGGCGCCGGGGCCGCCGGGCTAGTGGCCCGCCTCGATCCGGTGGAGGACCACCTCGCTCAGCCCGCCGTCCGCGGCCACAGCGGTGAGGTAGGTCCGGAACGGCTCGCGGCGCCGGTCGGTCGGCGACCCCGGGTTCAGCAGCCGCAGCCCGGTCGCCGCGGTGGTGTCCCACGGGATGTGGCTGTGCCCGAAGACCAGGACGTCGGCGTCGGGGTACGCCGCCGCGCAGCGCGCCTCCCGGCCCTGCTTGGCGCCGGTCTCGTGGACCACCGCGAAGCGGACCCCGCCCAGCTCCACGCGCGCCACCTCGGGCAGCCGCGCGCGCAGGGCCGGACCGTCGTTGTTGCCGTACACGCCCACCACGCGCTCCGCCCGCGCCTCGAGCTCGTCCAGGAGGGCCACGTCGACCCAGTCGCCGGCGTGGAGCACCACGTCGGCGGACTCGACCGCCGTCCAGACCTCGGCCGGCAGGTCCTTGGCGCGCTTCGGCAGGTGGGTGTCGGCCAGGATGAGGAGCCTCACGCGTTCAGGACCTCCACGGCCGCCGACGCCGCGTCCTGGATCGCCTGCTCGAGGACGGATCGACGGGGGTCGGCGACGGGCAGCCACGGCGGCACGACGTCCACGTGCCGCAGGCGGGGGTCGGCGAGCACCTCCTGCACGGCGGCGTGGTCTCCGCCGGTGACTAGGAGCGGGGTGCCGGTGCCCAGGATCCGCGCCGCGTGGTCGGCGGCCGCCTCGTAGGCCTGCCGGGCCTGGTTGCTGCGGCGCCGGGCGAAGCGCTGCTGGCTCTGGCCGCCGGCCTTGGTCCGGCCCTGCACGTGCCGCTGACCGACCTTGGACTCCACCAGCTGCTCCCCCGCCAGCCGGGCCACCGCGAAGCCGCCCTTGCGCACCAGCAGCAGGCCCCAGTCGGAGGGGCGGGCGATGTCGGCGGCGAAGGCCGCGGCCTCCGCCGTGCCGGCGTAGGTGAGCTCGAAGGGCAGCCGCGCGTGGAACGTCGAGCCGTCGGCGCCCTCGCCGTACAGGCCGCCGGCCTCGACGCCGAGGTCCACGCCCCCGTGCCGGTCGCCGAAGTTGGTCACCCACCGCTCCACCCGCTCACGGGGGACGAGGACGACGGGCACCCCTCGACGCTAACGGAACCATCCGCGCGGCCCGCTCGTCGGACCGGGCATGCGTGTCCGCGCTGCTGTGCCCGCCTGCCTGCTGGCCCTCGTGGTCGTCTCGGGCTGCGGGAGCGACCCCGGCGACCGCGACGACGCCGCCACCGACCGGCCGAGCGCGACGGCCACGAGTCCGGCGTCGTCACCCTCCTCGGAGCCACCCGAGGACCCGCGCACGCCGCCCGCGATCGTGGTCACCGGCGCGGCCGGCTCGGTCACGACCCAGCCGGGCTCCTACTGCTGGCAGAGCAGCGACGGGGCCGGCACGTGCGCCGACGCCGCGGCCGTGGACCCCGCGAAGCTGCCGGTACTCACCGGTGTCGGTCCGGCCACCTTCGACTTCGCGGTCCAGGGTTGGTCGTTCACCGCCACCTTCCACGAGCTGCGCGACCACCCCTTCGGCGACGACGCCCAGCTCGAGGCCCAGCAGTCCGAGCCCGGGCACTTCACCCTGGTCCCGCCACAGGGCTCCGGTGACTTCCGGGTCGACCTGCACGGCAGCGGCCCGCAGGGCGACTACGCCGCGGTCTTCCGCTGGCAGGTGCCGCCCGAGGCCGCGCCCCGCTAGCGTGGCCGGCATGGTGACCTTCGCCGGCGTGGACCACGTGTCCTTCTCGGTCACCGACCTCGACGCCAGCCAGCGGTTCTACACCGAGGTCCTCGACTTCATCCTGCTGCTCGACGTGGGCTACGGCCGCATCCTCATGCACCCGGGCACCGGCTTCACCCTGTCGGTGGTGCGGCACGAGGGCGCCACCGGCGGACCCTTCACGGAGCTCACCACCGGGCTCGACCACCTCGGCCTCACCGCATCCACCCGCGAGGAGCTGGAGGAGTGGGAGCGCCGCTTCGACGAGCACGGCGTGACCTACACCCCGATCCGCGACATGGAGTTCGGCTTCCACCTCAACTTCCGCGACCCGGACGGGATCGCGCTGGAGCTGTCCGCGCCGAACGACCTGCTCGTGGCGGCCAAGCAGGCGCTGCGCGAGGGGCAGACCAGCCAGGCCGACATCGACGCGTTCATCGAGGACAACGCCCTGGATCTGCCCGGCCCACCCCGCGGCTGAGCCGCCTCAGACGTTGAAGCCGAGGGCGCGCAGCATCTCGCGGCCGTCGTCGGTGATCTTGTCGGGGCCCCACGGGGGCATCCAGACCCAGTTGATCGCCACGTCGTTGACCAGGCCCTCCAGGGCGCTGTTGGTCTGGTCCTGGATGACGTCGGTCAGCGGGCAGGCCGCCGAGGTGAGCGTCATGTCGAGGACGCAGTTGTGGCCCTCGTCGAGGTGCACGCCGTAGACCAGGCCGAGGTCGACGACGTTGATGCCGAGCTCGGGGTCGACGACGTCCTTCATCGCCTCGGTCACGTCGTCGACGGTCACGGTGGCCGTGCCTGCGCCGGCCACGGGCGTGGCCTCGGGGACCTCGGGCAGCTCGCCGTGATCAACCATGAGAAAGCCTCTCTTCCGATGCTTGTGCCGTGGCGTCCTTCCAGGCCATCCACGACAGCAGGGCGCACTTCACGCGCGCCGGGAACTTCGCGACACCGGCGAACGCGATGCCGTCCTCCAGGACGTCCTCGTCGGGCTCGACGGTGCCCTTGCCCTGCATGAGGGCCAGGAACTCGCCGTGGATCGCCATCGCCTCGTCGACCGACTTCCCGATCACCAGGTCGGTCATCACCGAGGTGGCGGCCTGCGAGATCGAGCAGCCCAGGGCGTCGTAGGACACGTCGCCGATCACGCCGTCGACGACGTGGACGCGGAGCGTCACCTCGTCACCGCACGTGGGGTTGACGTGGTGCACCTCCGCCTCGAAGGGCTCGCGCAGTCCCTTGTGGTGGGGGTTCTTGTAGTGGTCCAGGATGATCTCCTGGTACAGGCTGTCGAGGTCCATCGCTCTCAATCCAACTTGAAGTAGGAGCGGGTGTATTCCAGGGCCTCGACCAGGGCGTCGATCTCCGCCGGGGTCGTGTAGAGGTACGACGACATGCGGGTCGAGCTCTGCACGCCGAAGCGGGCGTGCGCCGGCTTGGCGCAGTGGTGGCCGGCCCGCACCGCCACCCCGCGGGTGTCGAGGACGGTGGCGATGTCGTGCGGGTGCGCACCAGCCAGCTCGAAGGAGATCGCTCCTCCGCGGTCCTCGGCCGCGAGCGGCCCCAGCACCGTCAGGCCGGGCACGGTCTGCAGGGCCTCCAGCGCGTAGGCGGTGATGGCCTGCTCGTGCGCGTGCACGGCGTCCATGCCGAGGTGGCCGAGGTACTCCAGCGCGGCACCGAGCCCGACGGCCTCGACGATCGGCGGCGTGCCGGCCTCGAACTTGTGCGGGATCGGGGCGTAGGTCGACCGCTCCATGGTGACGGTCTCGATCATCTCGCCCCCGCCGAGGAACGGCGGCAGCTGGTCGAGCACCTCGGACCGGCCCCACAGGACGCCGATGCCGGTCGGGCCGACGCACTTGTGGCCGGTGAAGGCCAGCAGGTCGGCGCCCGAGGCCACCACGTCGACGGGCAGCTGCGGGACCGCCTGGGAGGCGTCGACGACCACCAGCGCGCCGACCTGGTGGGCGCGCTCGGCGATCTGCGCCACCGGGTTGATAGTGCCGAGCATGTTGGAGACCCAGGTCAGCGACACCACCTTGGTGCGCTCGGTGATGAGGTCTTCGATGTTCGACAGGTCCAGCCGGCCGTCGTCGGTCAGCCCGAACCAGCGCAGCGTCGCGCCGGTCCGCTGGGTGAGCAGCTGCCACGGCACGATGTTGGAGTGGTGCTCCATCTCGGTGATGAGCACCTCGTCACCGGGGCCGACCTGGAACGGGCCGGGCCAGGCCAGGGTGGCGGCGGCGAGGTTCAGCGCCTCGGAGGCGTTCTTGGTGAAGACCACCTCGTCGCGGGAGGGGGCGTGGAGGAACGTGGCCACCCGGTCGCGCGCCGACTCGAACGCCTCGGTCGACTCCGCGCCGAGCTGGTGCATGGCGCGGGCGATGTTGGCGTTGTGCCGCTCGAGGTGGTCGACCATCGTGTCGATCACGATCTGCGGCTTCTGGCTGGTGTTGGCGCTGTCGAGGTAGACCAGCGGCAGCCCGCCCGCGAGCGTGCGCTCGAGGATGGGGAAGTCCTTGCGGACGACCTCCAGCTCGGGCAGCAGCCCGGGCAGCGCGTGGAGGGTGGACACGGTCAGACCGCGGCCTTCGTGAGGAACCGGTCGTAGCCGCTGGCCTCGAGCTCCTCCGCGAGGTCCGAGCCGCCGGACTCGGCCACCTTGCCGTCGACGAAGACGTGCACGAAGTCGGGCTCGATGTAGCGCAGGATCCGCGTGTAGTGGGTGATGAGGAGGACGCCCTTGCCCTCCTGCTCGCGGAACCGGTTGACCCCGGCCGACACGACCTTGAGCGCGTCGATGTCGAGGCCCGAGTCGGTCTCGTCGAGGATCGCGACCTGCGGGTTCAGCAGCTCGAGCTGGGCGATCTCGTGGCGCTTCTTCTCGCCACCGGAGAACCCCTCGTTGACCGAGCGGGTGCCGAACGTCGGGTCGAGGTTGAGGTCCTCGAGGGCCTTGTTGACGTCCTTGACCCAGGTCCGGAGCTTGGGTGCCTCGCCGTCGAGCGCCGTCTTGGCGGTCCGCAGGAAGTTGGACACCGAGACGCCGGGGACCTCGACCGGGTACTGCATCGCGAGGAAGAGCCCCGCGCGCGCCCGCTCGTCGACGGTCATGGCCAGGACGTCCTCGCCGTCGAGGGTGACCGAGCCGCCGGTGACGTCGTACTTCGGGTGGCCGGCGATCGAGTAGGCCAGCGTGGACTTGCCCGACCCGTTGGGTCCCATGATCGCGTGCGTCTCACCGCTGTCGATGGTGAGCGTGACGCGCTTGAGGATCTCCTTGGGACCGTCCTCGGTGGCGACGGAGACCTGGAGGTCCTTGATCTCGAGCTTGCTCATTGCGGGGTGACTCCGTTCAGGGTGGTGGTGATGTCTACGTAGATGTCGGTGCCGCGGACCTCGGCCGGGAAGGTGGCGACCGGCTCGGTGGCGGGCAGGCCGGTCGGCTTGCCGGTCCGGAGGTCGAAGCGCGAGCCGTGCAGCCAGCACTCGACCGTGCAGTCGTCGACCTCGCCCTCGGAGAGGGCGACGGCGGCGTGGGAGCAGGTGTCCTCGACCGCGAAGACCTCCTCGCCGTGGCGGGCCACGGCCAGGTCCTGGTCGCCGACGGTGACGGCGAAGGCCTCGTCCTCGGGGACGTCGGTCAGCGCGCAGGCGCGCTCGAAGGCCATCAGGCGAGGTCCTTCAGGACGTTCTTGGCCAGCTCCGCCTCCACGGTGGCGAGCAGCTGCTCCTCCACCGACGGGATGCCGACCTTGCGGATCAGGTCGTTGAAGAAGCCGTGCACCACCAGGCGCCGCGACTCCTTCTCCGAGACCCCGCGCGAGCGCAGGTAGAACAGCTGCTCGTCGTCGAAGCGGGCCGTGGCCGAGGCGTGGCCGGCCCCCTCGATCTCGCCGGTCTCGATCTCCAGGTTCGGCACGGAGTCGGCCTGGCAGCCGTCGGAGAGGACCAGGTTGCGGTTCTCCTCGTAGGTCTCGATGCCCTCGGCGACCTTGCGGATCAGCACGTTCCCGATCCACACGGTGTGGGCGCCCTGGCCCTGCAGCGCACCCTTGTAGAGGACGCGGCTCTTGGTCTTGGGCGCGTTGTGGTCGGCGAAGAGCCGGTGCTCGAGGTGCTGGCCCTCGTCGGCGAAGTAGAGGCCGAGCAGCTCGGCCTCGCCGCCGGGTCCGGCGTACTCGAC
>CAZEPK010000086.1:0-15335 GCA_964514085.1 uncultured Nocardioides sp. | reverse complement strand
GAGCCACCGATCACCACGCCCAGGCTGTCGAGCCCCTGCTCGCGGTCGCGCGCCACGCCTTCGGCGGCCCGGAGGCAGAACACGGGGTAGTCGTCCTGCGCGTCGTAGGTGAAGGGGCCGTGGTCGACCGGCTCGTGGCCGTGCTCGGTCAGCCAGCCGCTCAGGTGGGCCTTGAGGTCGAGCCCGGCGTGGTCGGAGCCGAGGTGGACGCGCATGCCTCCATCTTGTCAGTGGGCCCGGAGGAAGGCACAGGCGTGGCGCAGCAGCTGCTCGGACGCCGGGAAGGCCCGGTGCCGCCAGAAGCCGTGGATCTGCCCGAGGTAGCGCACGGCGGTCACCTCACCTCCGGCCTCGGCCACGAGCGCGGCCAGGTGCTCGCCCTCGTCGCGGAGCGGGTCGTGCTCGGCGGTGACCACCAGGGTCGGCGGGAGGCCGCCCAGGCGGTCGGAGAGCAGCGGGGCCAGGTCCGGGTCCGACAGGTCCTCGGGCCTGCCGGCGTACTGCTGCCAGTACCACTGTGCCTCGCGCGGGTCGAAGCCTGACGCGGCGCCGAGCGCGTAGGACGGGAAGCCGGCCTGCGGGTCGAGGAACGGGTAGACCAGGACGGCCGCACGGAAGCGCCCGGGGTGGCGCAGCGCGGCCACCAGCGCCAGGTTGGCGCCGGCGCTGTCGCCGTGGACGTACGTCGGACCCCCGCGGCCCAGCTCCGAGCCGCCGTGGTCCAGCCAGTCCAGCACCGTGTCGACGTCGTCGCGCGCGGCCGGGAAGCGGTGCTCCGGGGCCAGCCGGTAGTCCACGCTGAGCACGGACATCCCCAGGCGGTTCGCGAGCCGCCGGCACGGCGGGTCGTGCACCTCGACGTCGTGGAAGACGAAGCCGCCCCCGTGGAGGTGCAGCACCAGGCCGGGGTCCGCGCCCGCCGGCCGGAACAGCCGCACCCGCACGCCGCCCGCGTCGAGGTCGAGGACCTCTGCCACGTCCTCGTGCTCTTCCTCGGAGGCCGCCACGCGGTGGCTCTGCCGCGCGGCCACGACGTCGTAGCCCTCGGTCCAGACGGGCGTGTCGAGCGCCGCGGCCTCGACCGCGGCCCGGGCTTCGGGGTGGAGCGCCATGACGCGAGACTAGAGAGGTGACCCCTGACCTCGACGCGGACCGGGCCGCGGTGGCGGAGGTGGTGCGCACGTTCTTCGCGGCGTTCACCTCGGGACCCGGCTGCGACGAGCGGCTGGACGCGCTGCCCAGGCTCTTCCTGCCGGGGGCGCTGGTCGTGCGCACCTGCGGCGGCGAGCCGACGGCGTACGACGTGGCCGGCTTCGTCGAGCCGCGCCGGGCCCTGCTGACCGGCGGGACGTTGACGGACTTCCGCGAGTGGGAAGTGGCGGGGAGCACCGAGGTCTTCGGTGACATCGCGCACCACTTCTGCAGCTACGCCAAGGAGTGGACGCAGGACGGCGAGAGGCACACCGGCCGCGGCATGAAGACGGTGCAGCTGGTCCGCACCGGAGCGGGCTGGCGCATCAGCGGCGCCGCGTGGGACGACGAGCGCCCGGGGCTCGCGCTCCCGGACCAGGCGCCGCTCAGCGGGACTGGACGGCCAACCGCGCGCTGAGCGCGACGAACGACGCCGCGAACACCTTGCGGATGCGGGCGACCAGCTGGGGGCGGGTCAGCACCCGGTCGCGCAGGAACCCCGCCGCGACGGCGTAGCCGGCGAACGTCACGAAGGTCATCGCCACGAAGACCGCGGAGAGGCCCGCCATCCGCGCCAGGGTCGCCGACGAGCCCTGCGGCACGAACTGCGGGAGGAAGGCGAAGAAGAACAGGGTCAGCTTCGGGTTCAGCAGGTTGGCGGTGATCCCGGTCGTGATGACCGACCGGACCGAGGACGGCGAGGAGTCCGTGGACTCCGTGTCGACCTGGAGGGCGCCGGTGTCGCGCCAGGTCGACCAGGCCATCCACAGCAGGTAGGCGACGCCGGCGTACTTCACCGCCTGGAAGGCGACGCCCGAGGCGTGCAGCACGGCGGCCAGGCCGGTCAGCGCGGCCACGGCGTGCGGCAGGGTGCCGAGGGTGCAGGCGAACGCCGCGAGCAGTCCCGCCCGCGTCCCGCGCGCCAGGCCGGCCGCCATCGTGTAGAGCGCGCCGATGCCCGGCGAGACGCACACGACGAACGACGTGAGCAGGAACGACCAGGTCATGGGCCGGAGCCTAGCGATGAGTGCGGCCGGTGCGCCCGGTCTGCTCACCGTGGTCACCATGGGCATGGTCATCGTCGCCGGGCACCTCCTCGTCGACCCCGACGAGCGCGCCGACTACCTCGAGGGCTGTCGCGAGGTGGTAGCGCTGGCGCGGCGCACCCCGGGCTGCCTCGACTACGCGCTCGGCGCGGACCTGCTGGACCCGCGCCGGGTCAACGTCCTCGAGCGCTGGGAGAGCCTCGAGGCGGTCGAGGCCTTCCGCGGCGACGGCGTGGGTGGCGCGCAGGCGGCCGCGATCCGCGCGGCCCAGGTGTCGGAGTACGGCGCCGTGGAGGAGCGGGTGCTCAGCTGAGCGGCGCGAGCAACGGCTCGAGGAGCGGGTTGTGGATGGTGGCGGCCAGCAGGACTGCGGCCTCCGCGTCGCCGGGCCGGCCCAGCCGCGCGCCGTGCAGCATGGCCCGCACGGTGAGCTCCTGCATGCCGGTGCGGGACGCCCGCTCCCTCATCTCCTCGACCCACGTCGCGGTCGACGGGTGGTCGTGACGCGCCCCGACCTCGCACAGCGCGTCCAGGATGTAGGTGTCGAGCCAGACGTAGGGGTCGGCCAGCCGGTTGGTCCGGGCCCGGGCGTCGAGCAGCTCGGCCACGGCCCGCTCCGGGTCGCCCTGCTGCTCGGTGACCAGGGCCAGGCCCCGGGTGGAGATCCCCAGCCAGCACGGGTCGCCGATCTGGCAGGCCCGGGCGAAGGACTGCGTCAGGCAGCTGGTCGCGCCGTCGACGTCGCCGCGGGCGAGCAGGACGTGGCCCAGCAGCGCCTGCGGCCAGGGCAGGAAGCTCAGCCAGTGCTCGTCGCCGGCCACGCCGACCGCCCCCGACAGGTGCTCGACCGCCACGTCGAGGTCGCCGCGCAGGAGTCCGATGCGACCGAGCATGGACAGGCCGTAGGCCTCGCGGCGCGGCTCGCCCACCGCCCGGGAGGCGCGGACGGCGCCCTCGAGCAGGGTGGTGGCGCGCGCGTAGTCCGCCTGGTCGCTGGCGACCGAGCCCAGGTAGGTCATGGCCTTGGCCCGGGTCGACGGCGCGGCCTCCCCCGCGGTCAGCACCTGCTCGAGCAGCCGCTCGGCCCGGTCGTAGCGGGCGCGCAGGAAGTCGACGTAGCCCAGCTCGGCCCGGGCCTCGGCCACCGAGGCCAGGTCGCCCAGGGCGATGGCGATGCGCTCGGCCTCGGTCAACCGGGCCAGCCCGGCCTCGTCCAGGCCGCCCCACGCGTGGATCAGCGCCTCGGCCAGGACCAGCCGGGTCTCCACCCGGGCCCGGTCGACGCCCGCTTCGTCGGCCATCCGCACGGCGGACTCGAACGACGCCACCCCGGCCACCACCGCTCCGGCGGAGACCGCCGCCGCGCCACCCTCGGCGACCGCGTCGATGGCGGCCACGTCGACCACCTGGGTGGCGGTGGCCGGCGGCTCCCGCATGGCCAGGAGGACGGCCGCGCCGGGCGTGGTCCCCAGCTCGCGCTCCGCGGTGGCGGTCCAGGCCGCGAGCTGCTGCTCGGCTGCCTCGTCGTCGCCGGCGAGCCGGTAGATGCGGATGAGCAGGGCCTGGTGGTTCTCGTCGAGCGGGCTCATGGCGGTGGCCCGGACCGCGAGGTCCCGCGCCCGGTCCAGCTCCCCACGGGCCAGGAGGCCCAGGGCGGCCTCGTGGACGATGGACTCCGTGGCCGCGGCCAGCCGGCGCCGCTGCGAGAGCAGCCAGGCCTCGAAGGGCTCGGCGTGGGCGATGGACAGCCCGTCGAGCAGCTCCAGCCCGAGCCCGGGGAGCCGGACGGCGTCGTGCCAGTGCCCGTGGACCAGGACGTCGACGTCCAGGGCGGCGCCGGCCGGCAGCCGGAGCCGGACCGGGTCGCCGTCCAGGGCGGCGGACGGCCCCAGCCCCCGCCGGACCTCCGCCAGGGACCACCGCAGCGCGCCGAGCGGGTCGTCGGCCTCGCTGAAGAGCAACGAGGCGAGGGTGGACCGGGTCGGCGGACGCTCCGAGAGGAGCAGGAGCGCGAGCAGCGCCCAGCTCTTGCGGCTGCGGAACCGGTAGCCCGTGTCGCCGTCGATCTCGATGGACGGGCGGCCGAGCAGGTGGATCGAGAGGCCGGCCGACACGTTCATCGCGTGCTCGCTCTCTGGGCGCGGGGATGGTCCCCCGCACCCAGCAGCGTCCCACAGATTCGGCCGTGCGGACCGGCCGCGCGGATCGCGCGCCGCCGGCCCGCCGGCAGGTGGCTCCTCACGCCACCAGGTCGCCCTGCCCCAGCCCACCGGGGTGGAGCCGGTCGAGCAGCCAGGCCTGGTCGGGCGGGGTCAGGAGCCCCATGGCGACCCCGTGCAGGACGCCGAAGGCGCGCAGCCGCGCCACCTCGGCCCCCTCCTGGTCCGCCAGCGCGGCAGCAGCGCCCGGTGCGGTCCACCGGGTCGCGTCCGCCAGCGCGTCGCACGCCTCGCGCTCGGACGCGGTGCCGTGCTCGGCGATCCGCTCGGCGATGCGCACGAGCAGGCCGTCGAGCTCGGCCGCGACCTCCTCCGGCGGCCGGTCCGCGACCGCCGTGAGCGGCCGGCGCATCCCCGTGCGCCAGCCGGCGAGCCGATCCCACCAGCCGCGGGCGGCCCGGTGCTGGGCCCGGCGCTGCTCCCGGCGCTCGTCCCGACGCCGGTCGCGCCGCTCGGCGCGCTCGGCCCGGCGCTCGTCCCGGCCGGCCCGCAGCACGCGCGCGGCCAGGTGCCGGTCCTGCGCGGCGGCGAGCCGCGCCTCCTGCACGGCCCGCGCGTGGTCCCTCCCCAGTGAGCTCATGCCCTCACGTGCCTTCGGTGACGGCGTAGATCTCGTCGGCGACCAGGCCGTGCGCCTCGCGGTGCACGGTGTTGGCGGTCTCGGCGTCGGGCGCGTCGACCAGGCAGAAGATCTTGCCCGCCGCCTCGTCCACCCAGTAGCGCAGGTAGCTCACGCCGTACTTCTCCTGGGTCTCCAGGTCGGCCTGGTGGGCGGCGGCGACGTCGGCCGCGGCCACGCCCCCCTCGATGTTGTGGGCGTCCATGAACAGCGTCATCTCGGTTCCTCTCGTCCTCGGCCCGGCGCGGTTCGCCGGGCCCGAGGACCCCATGGAACGACCCGGGCGTGTGACGCGGAGTGTGACGATCGGGGCGATCTCCACGAGCCGTGTGACGGACACGCGGGCGACGTGGTGGCCCACCCGGACCGGACCGGCGATGATCGCCCCATGACGCGGATCCGTCCCCTTGCCGTGGCCACCTCGCTGACGCTGGTCCTCGGTGGGGCCACCCTGCTGCTGGCCCCCCAGACCGCGACGGCCGAGAGCGCTGCCTCCGGGGCAGCGCCCGCAGCGGCCCTGCCGTCAGACCCGACGGGCGACGGCGGTCCGAACACCTACCTCAGCTCGCCGCCGGACCCCCTGGCCGCGCGGACCCGGGTGCGGCACCTCGACAAGCGGCCCAAGCCGCCCCCGACCAAGGGCACGGTCACCGGACAGGTCACCGGCCCCGGCGGCACCCCCATCGCCAACGCGCTGGTGAGCGGCATCCGCTTCTCCGACCTCGGCCTGCCCGTCGACGTCACCGAGGAGAAGCGGGTCCTGGCGCGGACCGACGGGCGCGGCCAGTTCACCCTCAAGCAGCTGCGCGAGCCCTACCTCATCCGGGTCTGCAGCGAGTCGGTGTCCAGCGGCGGCGGCGGGCACCGCGCCGCCGGCAGCGGGGAGTGCGACCAGGAGAGCACCAAGCGGTTCACCCCGTCGTACGTCGGACCGGACGGCAACTTCAACAGCTGGATGCGCCACACGCGGTTCTTCTCACCGCAGGCCCACCGCTCCCTCGGCCGGGTGGTGGTGCAGCCGCCGGCCGTGGTCACCGGCACCTGGAAGGGCGACGGCGCCCGCCGCGTGCTGACGCTGACCCGTGTGGACGGCAGCGTCGCCGCCACCACGGTCACCGACGGCAAGGGCGGCTACCGCTTCGAGGTCGCGCCCGGCCCCTACCGCCTCGAGGCCGACCGCGACGAGGGGCTGCACACCGACTCCACCGTGCCCGGCTACCTCTCCAAGCGGCTGCTGCTGCGCGCCGGGCGGACCGTCCGCGTCTCGTTCAAGACCAAGCACGCCGGCATCGTCCGCGGCCTGGTGAGCAGCGGCGGGACGCCGCTGGCCGACCAGTTCGTGGCCATCCTGGACCAGGACGGCGACTTCGCGGCGGGCGTCGTGACCAACTCCATCGGACGCTACGTCGTCAGCTCGCTGGAGCCGGGCGCCTACACCGTGACCACGGCGTACGCCGGCTCGGCCTACGTGCCGAGGTCGCAGCTGGTCGCGGTGGCCACCAAGACCGTGGCCACGGCCGACCTGGCCCTCGACCCGGGCCGCTCGGTGAGCTTCTCGGCCGCCGACGTGGTCTTCCCCGGCGCCAACGGGTCGGTGGACGCCGAGCTGCGCAACGCCGACGGCCGGGTGGTCAAGGTGTTCCAGGGCGACCCGAGCCAGGCCCCCGGGGGCGCGGTGACGTTCTCCGGCCTGCCGCTGAGCACCTACACGCTCTACGTCCGGCGCAGCGCGGTCCCCAGCGACGGTCCCGAGCAGGTCGACTTCCCGTGGGCCGGCGCCTCGGTGGACCTGGTCACCAACCCCTCGGTCAACCTGGGCCCGCTGCTGCTCAACCAGCCGACCGTCAACCTCACCGGCACGCTCCCCGTCGGTGGCCAGGTCAAGCTCACCGCGGTCCCCGAGGACTCCTGGCTGCGGCCCTCGCACGTCGACGGTGACCAGGTGACGCCGCTGGCCCTGAACTGGACCGAGCAGTCCGAGGGCGGCGCCTACACCGTGCGCGGCATCGTGCCCGGCACCTACGCCGCCGCGGTCACGACTGCGCGACGCGAGCGCGGCGACAAGCCGACCAGCACCGGCGCCAACCTCGCGACGACGCACTCGACCGTCGTGGTCAGCGGCACCGCACCCACCGCGGCCTTCACCGCGCCGGTGGGCGCTACGGTCCGGGGCGAGATGCGCTACGACCGGACCAACCGCCCGGTCATCGCGCCGTTCGGCTTCCACGTCGTCGACCAGGGCGACCAGTCCTGGCTCTTCCCGACGGTCTCGGGCAAGCAGAAGTACGGCAAGCCGTTCCGCGTCGAGCTGCTGCACGCCGGCAAGGCGGGCGGGCGGCTGCTGGACCTCGACGCGCTCTACGCCGAGCACCCGGACGTGCTGATCCCCGACACGCTGGTCAGCTCGGCGCGCAACGAGGTCGGCACGCCGTACTGGTTCACCGCCCACAAGGTCGGCATCACCCTGACCGCCGGCGCCACCACCGACATCGGCGTGGTGAAGCTCAAGATCCACGGGGTCAACGGCGTCCGCGCCGTGTTGGGGGGCGGCGGCCGCAGCTAGCGCGGGACCTCGCCTGGAGTGGTGCGTCCGAACCTCGCCAGGAGGTGCCAGACCCGCTTGAGCGCCTGCGGGTCGTGGTCGCCGCTGCGCGCCGCGTCCCCGACCACCGAGGGGTCCAGCTGCTCGCCGAGGGCCTGCGCCAGCGCCACGTGCTCCCGGCCGCGGTAGTCCGGGTCGAGCCCCGCGGTGGCCACCCGCAGGCCGGGGTGCCACTCGACGGGGCAGCCGAGGTCGGAGGCGGCCCGGTGCACGGGACCGTCCCGGAAGCACGGGTCGAGCACGACCGCCTCCGCGTCGCGGGCGGGGCGGACCTCGCCGTGCACGTGCGCCTCCACGTAGTCGTCGAGGTGGTCGACCCCGCCCCGGGCCAGCGCCTCGTCGGCCAGCGCGCACAGCTCCGCCACGCGCTCCGGGCCGCCGATCGCGGTGGGCTCCGACGCCGAGTCGGGGTAGCAGAAGGTGGTCCGCTCGAGCACCTCGGCCCCCAGCCTCAGGTGCGCCGAGCCGAAGCGCACGGCGCCACCGTAGGGGTCCTGGTGGCGGTCCAGCGCGCCGTAGCGCGGACGCTGACCCGGCGGAGCCCCGTCGTAGCGACCTCCGAAGATCCGGCTCTCCCAGCGCCAGCGGTCGCCGCCCGGGTGGGCGGTGAGGCCGCCGTTCGACGTGCCGGTCTCGAACTGCGAGCGGTAGACGCCGTCGGCGGCGAGCGCCTCGATGACCCTGGCCCCACCGAAGGGCCAGTCGGGGTGGAACTGCAGGGTGACCCTCACCCGCGGCGGGCCCGGACCACCTGGGCCCCGCTGCCGGCCGGCAGCAGCTCCTCGACCTCGTCGAAGCCCGACCGCTCCAGCAGCGCGGCCATCTCGCCGGGCGCCCAGGCCTCGGTGAGCTCCTCGCCCTGCGCGGCCACCCGCTCGGCCAGCCGGCGGTGGCGCTCCTCGCCCGCGGGGTCGCGGTCCGTGCTGGCGTGGTCGAGCACCACCTCGGCACCGGGCACGGCGCCGATGGCGCGGAGCGTCGCCCCCACCGCCGGACGGGTCAGGTAGGGGACCACGCCGAGCCAGACGAAGACGGCGGGCGAGTCGGGGTCGAAGCCCTCGTCCACCAGCCGCTCCATGAGGTCGTCGCGCTCGAAGTCCACCCCGACGTACGTCGCCGCCTCGGCGATGCCGGCCTCCGCCAGCCGGGCGCGCTTCCACGCCTGCGTGGCGGGGTGGTCGACCTCCAGGACGCGCAGGTCCGGGTGCGGGTTGCGGTAGGCGATCGTGTCGAGCCCGGCGCCCAGCACGACGCACTGCCGCGTGCCCCGCTCGTAGGCCGCGGCCAGCGTCTGGTCGGCGACCCGGTGCCGCAGCGCGATGAACCGCCGGAGCCGCGACTGCGGCCTGGCCTCGGCCAGCAGGACCTCGGGTTCGACGCCGAGGACGCGCAGCGCGAGCGGGTCGTCGAACAGCACAGGCTCGTCGAGCATTGGGTGGACGGCGCGGTGCACCGCGGCACCCCAGGCGGTGCGGGAGGGCTCGCCCTCACGCACGGGCGCCCACCACCGCCCCGGTGAACGCCGTGACCAGCGGGTGCACCGGGGCGCCGGCCAGGGCGCCGACGTGCGGCTGGAACATCGAGGTGACGTAGAAGGGGTGGTCGGGGAACTCCAGCACCTCCGCGCCCGCGTCCGGCGCCGTGGCGCCGACGACCACGCCGGCGGCCACCAGGCGCGCGACCGCGTCCGCGGTGGGCGCGTAGCTGCAGAAGTGCATGCCGAGGAAGGGCTCGGCGACCCACTCCGCGAACCTGCTGCCCGGCACCGGGCTGACCAGCCGCTCCTCGCCCTGCAGCGAGCACGCCAGCCCGGCCACGACCTGGTGGGCGGGGTCGTCGTCGGTCTCGGCGTGGGTCGCCGGCTCGCCCAGGACGCGGCGCGCGAACTCGAGCACGGCGTACTGCATCCCCCCGCAGGTGCCGAGGAAGGGGATCCCCGACTCCCGCACGACCGTGAGGGCCTGCAGGACCGCGTCGTCGTCGGCGTACGGCGAGCCGGGCACCAGCCACACGCCGTCGTAGGCCCTGACGTCGAACCCGGTGTCCGTCGGGACCCACTCGGTCTCCACCGGCATCAGCGGGCGCAGCGCGTCGAGCTCGAGGTGGCTGCGGTGGCCCCGGTGGTCGCCGAGGAGCGCGATGCTCACGGGCCGAGCCTCGCCAGCTCCTCCTCCACGATCGACGGGTCCAGCTTGGTGAAGATGGGCGTCGGCTTCTCGACCGCCGCCCCGACCTCCACCGGTCGGGAGCCCCACACGGGCGTGCTGGAGTAGTCGCCGGTGATGATCGTGTAGAAGTCCAGGCCCGCGCCGTTGTCGGGGTCGAGCTCCTCCACCGTCTCGATCCGCGGCATCGGCATGAACTCGCCGCGGCCGCCGAGCGCGAGGTGCACCTTGTTGGCGGAGTGCGGCAGGAACGGCGAGAGCATCGTGTTGCAGTCGACCACGCACTGCGCGGCCACGTGGAGGACCGTGCCGAGCCGCTCGCGCTGCGCGTCGTCCTTCATCTTGTAGGGCTCGGTGAGGGTGAGGTACTTGTTCACCTCGCCGACGGCCCTCATCGCCTCCGCGATCGCCTGGCGCAGCCGCTGGCGGCCGAGCAGGTCGCCGACGGTGTCGAAGGCCCCGCGCACCGCCGCCAGCACCGCCTCGTCCTCCGGGTGCAGCGGCCCCGCGGCCGGGATCTCCCCGAAGCTCTTGGCCAGCATCGTGGCCGTGCGGTTGACCAGGTTGCCCCAGCCGGCGACGAGCTCGGAGTTGGTCCGGAGCACGAAGTCGGCCCAGGTGAAGTCGGCGTCGGACGTCTCCGGGCCGGCGGCGCAGATGTAGTAGCGCAGCGCGTCGGGCTGGTAGCGCGAGAGCATGTCCCCGACCAGGATCACGTGGCCCCGGCTGGTGGAGAACTGCTTGCTCTCCATGGTCATGTACTCCGAGCTGACGACCTCGGTGGGCAGGTTGAGGACGCCGTACTCCCCCGGCTCGCCGCCCCGCCCGCCGCGGCCGTTGTAGGCCAGCAGCTCGGCGGGCCAGATCACCGCGTGGAAGACGATGTTGTCCTTGCCCATGAAGTAGTACGACAGGGCCTCCGGGTCGTTCCACCACTCGCGCCACTTCTCGGGCTCACCCAGCCGGCGCGCCCACTCCACGGACGCCGAGAGGTAGCCGATGACGGCGTCGAACCAGACGTAGAGCCGCTTGGTCGCGAGCTCGGTCCAGCCCTCGATCGGGACGGGGATGCCCCAGTCGATGTCGCGGGTCATCGCGCGTGGCTTGAGGTCCTCCACGAGGTTGAGGGAGAACTTGATGACGTTGGGCCGCCAGGTGCCCGACGCCTCACGACCCTGGAGGTAGTCCTGCAGGGCCTCGGCCAGCGCCGGCAGGTCGAGGAAGAAGTGCTGGGTCTCCACGAACTCCGGCGTCTCGCCGTTGATCTTCGAGCGCGGGTTGATCAGGTCGGTGGGGTCGAGCTGGTTGCCGCAGTTGTCGCACTGGTCGCCCCGCGCGTCGGCGTACCCGCAGATGGGGCAGGTGCCCTCGATGTAGCGGTCGGGCAGGGTGCGACCCGTGGACGGGGAGATGGCGCCGAACGTCGTCTGCTCGACCAGGTAGCCGTTCTGGTGCACCCCGCGGAACAGCGCCTGCACCACGTTGTAGTGGTTGCCCGTCGTGGTGCGGGTGAACAGGTCGTAGGACAGCCCCAGGTCGACCAGGTCGTTGACGATCACGGTGTTGTTCTTGTCCGCCAGGGAGCGGGCGCTGACGCCCTCGCTGTCGGCCGCGACCAGGATGGGCGTGCCGTGCTCGTCGGTGCCGGAGACCATGAGCACGTCGTGGCCCGCCATCCGCATGTAGCGGCTGAACACGTCGGAGGGCACGCCGAAACCGGCCACGTGGCCGATGTGGCGCGGGCCGTTGGCGTACGGCCAGGCGACGGCGGACAGGATCTTGCTCACCGGATGATCGTAGGAGGCGCCCGGGCGGCGCCGCGACGCAGTTCACCCGCGGGCGCCGGTGGCTCACCGCCCCGGGTGGTCCACGGCGATCACGGCCAGGCGCCCGACGTCGCGCCGGTCGAACTGCGGGCCGGCGAAGACGCGCTCGGGGAAGGGCACCGACAGCGGCCGGGTGCGGTCGGGGAAGCTGTCCACGGTCAGCCTCAGCACCAGCTCGCCGTCCTCGCCGGCGACCCCGTCGGCGTGCTCGAGGACCAGCCCGTCGACGCGGTCGAAGGTGTTGTCGCCGAGCAGCCGCGCCGAGCAGGAGGCGTCCGGGCAGGCCGCGACCTGCCGCAGCAGCGCCAGCCGCTGCTCCCACTCGCCGTTGGGGTGGGAGTAGATGCTCTTGTAGGCGATGAAGGGGTGCACCGGCGTGGTGGCCAGCAGCTCCACGCGGGAGGTGACCAGCACCGTCTCCTCGGCGGACAGGCCGGGCCGCAGGCGGGACCAGGCCGAGCGCACCTGGTCGGCCGAGGGGTCCGACGGCCGGGTGAAGATCGGCATGGACGGCGCGGCCGCACCCCGGCCACCGGTCGGCTCGGTGCCGTCCGGGTAGCGCGTGGTCTGCGCGATCAGCGCGGGACGGCCGGTGGCCCAGAGGTCGGTGAAGTGCAGGGTGGCGCCGGCCAGCGCCAGGGCGGCGGCAGCCGCGGCCAGCCCGGTCACCGCGCGCCCCGCGGCGCGGTGCGGACCCGCCTGCCGGGCCAGCCGCTCGAGCACCCGTACGCCGCCCACGACGCCGCACAGCAGCATCAGCGGCGTGGTCAGCTCCGCCACCTTGAACGTCAGCAGCCCCCGGCCCAGCTGTGCCGCCAGCGCCCCCAGCGCCATGGTGAGCCAGGCGCCGGCCAGGAGGGTGCCGAGCCCGGCCGCGAGGGGGTCGACCCGCCCGGAGCGCACCCAGGCCCCGCCGGCGGTGACGAGCCAGGCCAGCCCGAGCAGGGAGACCAGCCCGGCGAGGTCGGCGGGCGGGAGGGGCAGCTCCGGCAGGTTGCCGCCCGGCACGGCGTAGCGCATCTGGAGGTCGTCCGAGGGGTGCCGCAGCCGGGCCACCACGGCGCCGAGCCACGACGGAGCGCTGACCAGCAGCCCGGTGGCGCCGATGGCCAGCGCCCGGCGCAGCGACAGCCGCGACGGCGCACGGCAGACCAGGTCGCCCACCACCGCCAGCACGGTGGCGATCGCCACCGGCAGGAAGAAGTAGGTGTGGACCAGCAGCAGGAGGCCCAGCACCACGCCGTGCTGCAGCGCCGACCACCGCCGTACGCCGGGCGCCCGGACGTCGCGCACCGCGAGCAGCCACCACGGCACCAGGCAGGCGATCACCAGCCACTCGTCCGGCTTCTGGGGCTGGACCGCCCACAGCCCCGCCACCACGGCGGCCGCCGCGGCCGTCGTGGCCGGCGCCACGCGGCGCCACAGCGCGAAGGCCAGCAGCGGCACCAGCGCCGCGAGGGCCACCTGCACCGGCTTGACCGCCTGCCAGCCCTCGAGCGGGGTGGCGGCCGCCAGCCGGCCCTGCAGCCAGCCCACGGCCGGCGGGTAGTAGGCCGGCAGGCCGCGGTAGCCGTAGTCGACCAGCCCGAGGTGCTCGGCGTACCTCGTGGCCATCTCGGTGCGGAAGGAGGAGTCGACGTAGATGCCGTACCAGCCCCACTGCGTGCCGTGCAGGGCCACGGTGCTGAGGCCCGCGGACAGCACCGCCACCACGACGACGCAGGCGTGGGCCGCGGCCCCGGGGCGACGCCGGCCCGCCAGCACCAGGACGGCCCCGGCCAGCCCTGCCATGGCGGCGGCGCCGACGCGCAGTCCGCTGCGCCACTCCGGCTCGACCACCGCCGGGTCGGCGAGGACGGTCAGCGCCCACACGACCGCCCAGCCGAGGGCCACGGCCGGGACGACCCACCAGGTCCGCAGGCGCGCGCCACGGCGCGGGCTCCGGCTCCCGGGCGACCGTCCCCCCGTCGGGTCGCTCGAGGAGCTGGAGCCCACCCGCGTCGCGCACGGCCCTCGGTGACCGGGCCGACGCCCCTCACGCCCACCCGTGCGGGTGGACCTCCGCCGCGAGCGGGAGGGTCAGCTGAAGTCGAGCTCCTTCTCGCGGGTCCGCTTCAGCTCGGCGAAGTAGGGGAAGGCCGACAGCGCCACGGCGCCGTCCCAGATCTTGCCGGCGTCCTCACCACGCGGGATGCGGGTCAGCACCGGGCCGAAGAAGGCGTTGCCGTCGATCGCGATCGTCGGCGTGCCCACGTCGTAGCCGACCTGGTCCATGCCCGCGTGGTGCGACTTCTTGATGGCGTCGTCGTAGGACGAGTCGTCCATGGCGTCGGCCAGGGCGGCCGGGAGGCCGACCTCCTCGAGGGCTGCGGTGACGAGCTCACGGTCGAGCTTCTCCGCGCCGCCGTTGTGCTTGCGGGTGCCGAGGGCGGTGTACAGCTCGGCCAGCTTCTCCTGGCCGTGCTCCTGCTCGACGGCCATGCAGACGCGGACCGGGCCCCAGGCGTCCTTGAGCAGCGCCCGGTAGTCCTCGGAGATGTCCTTGTCCTCGTTGAGGTAGGCCAGGCTCATGATCCGCCACGTCACCTCGATGTCGCGCACCTTCTCGACCTCGAGCACCGTGCGGGAGGTGATCCACGCGAAGGGGCACAGCGGGTCGAACCAGAAGTCAACAGTGGTCATGCCTTCCACCAACCCGCCAGACCGAGAAGTATTCCGGCGACCGCCCCGGCGGCGACCTCTCGGGCAGGGCCGGATACCGGAGCGGGTCCCGATCCGGTCACGAAGCCGCCCTTCCCGTCGCAGCCCGTGGCCCGGGCCGCGACGAGGGTGGCAGGATCACCCGCATGCCTGGAACCAACCTCACCCGGGACGAGGCCGCGACCCGCGCCTCCCTCCTCGACGTCACCTCGTACGCCATCGACCTGGACCTCACGACCGGTGACAAGACCTTCGCCTCGACCACGACCATCGTCTTCACCTGCCGCGAGCCCGGCGGGTCGACGTTCGCCGACCTCGTCGACGCCACGGTCCACGAGATCACCCTCAACGGGGAGCCCGTCGACGTGTCGGCCTACGCCGACAACCGCATCGCGCTGAGCGGCCTGGCCACCGACAACACGCTGGTGGTGAGGGCCGACTGCACCTACTCCCACACCGGCGAGGGGCTGCACCGCTTCGTCGACCCCGCCGACGACCGGGTCTACCTCTACACCCAGTTCGAGGTGCCGGACGCGCGGCGGGTCTACACGACCTTCGAGCAGCCGGACCTCAAGGCGCCCTACACCTTCACCGTGACCACCCCGGCCGGCTGGGCCGTCTCCTCCAACTCCCCCACCCCGGAGCCGGAGGCGCTCTCGGCCGACGGCGCCGACAAGCAGGTGTGGCGCTTCGCCCAGACCAAGCCCATGTCGACCTACATCACCGCCCTCATCGCCGGCGAGTACCACTCGGTCTACAAGACCTACGCCGGCGCGCACGGTGAGATCCCGATGGGCCTGTTCTGCCGCCAGTCGCTGGTCGAGCACCTCGACGCCGACGAGCTGTGGAAGGTCACCGAGCAGTGCTTCGCCTTCTTCGAGGAGCTCTTCGACTACCCCTACCCCTTCGGCAAGTACGACCAGCTCTTCGTGCCGGAGTACAACATGGGCGCGATGGAGAACGCCGG
>CAZEPK010000085.1:0-15395 GCA_964514085.1 uncultured Nocardioides sp. | reverse complement strand
GGTGGTTGAGGAGGTCGCGCAGCGACCGTCTCGAAACCCGGTGAGCCGAGGCTGGAACCCGATCGCGCCCCAGCCCCGAGGCCAGAGGTCCCGAGACAGGCGCTGCGCGCCTTCCTCAACCACCGAGCCCGAGCGTCAGCCGAAGCGGCCCGAGATGTAGGCCTCGGTGGCCTCGTTGTCGGGGTTGCTGAACATCTTCTTGGTCGCGTTGAACTCGACCAGGTGGCCGGGCTGGCCGGTCGCCTTGAGGTTGAAGAAGCCGGTGTCGTCGGAGACCCGGGCCGCCTGCTGCATGTTGTGGGTGACGATCACGATCGTGTACTCGGCCTTGAGCTCGTGGATCAGGTCCTCGACCGCCGAGGTGGAGATGGGGTCCAGGGCCGAGCAGGGCTCGTCCATCAGGAGGATCTGCGGCTCGACCGCGATCGCGCGGGCGATGCAGAGCCGCTGCTGCTGGCCGCCGGAGAGGCCCATGCCCGGCTTGTTGAGCCGGTCCTTGACCTCGGTCCAGAGGTTGGCGCCGCGCAGCGACTTCTCGACGATCCCGTCGGCCTCGGCCTTCTTCATGCGCTTCGAGTTGAGCTTGTTGCCGGCCAGCACGTTGTCGTAGATCGACATCGTCGGGAACGGGTTGGGCCGCTGGAAGACCATGCCGATCTGGCGGCGTACGGCGACCGGGTCGATCGAGGAGTCGTAGAGCGACTGCCCGTCGACCATGATCTTGCCCTCGACGCGGGCGCCGGGGATCACCTCGTGCATGCGGTTCAGCGACCGGAGGAAGGTCGACTTGCCGCAGCCGGACGGGCCGATGAACGCGGTCACCGAGCGCGCCTTGATCGTCATGTTGACGCCCTCGACGGCCTTGAAGTCGCCGTAGTAGATGCCGAGGTCGGAGACGTCGATGCTCTGGGCCATGGGTCAGCCCTTCTTGACTGCGAAGATTCGGCCGATCAGGCGCGCGACCAGGTTCAGCGCCATCACGATGAGGATGAGGACCAGCGCGGCGCCCCAGGCGCGCGCGATGCCGGGTGCCTCGGTGCCGGGAGGCGCGTCGAACGGCACGCTGCCCGGCTGGGTCACGGAGTAGTAGATGTAGACCGGCAGGGTCGTCATCCGCTCCCCGAAGAGGTTGAAGTTCACCGAGTCGGTCTTGCCCGCCACCACCAGCAGCGGTGCGGTCTCGCCGATGACGCGCGCGGTGGCCAGCATGATGCCGGTGATGATGCCGCCGATCGAGGTGGGCAGCACGACCTTGGTGATGGTGCGCCACTTCGGCACGCCCAGGGCGTACGACGCCTCGCGCAGGTCGTCGGGCACCAGGCGCAGCATCTCCTCGGTCGAGCGCACCACGATCGGGATCATCAGGAGCGACAGGGCGACCGAGCCGCCGAAGCCGAGCCGGATCTCGGGCCCGAAGATCAGCACGAAGAGGGCCAGCGCGAAGAGGCCGGCCACGATCGAGGGGATGCCGGTCATCACGTCGACCAGGAAGGTGACCCAGCGCGCCAGGCGCGTGCCCTTGCCGTACTCGACCAGGTAGATCGCGCAGAACAGCCCGACGGGCACCGAGATGATCGCCGCGGCCAGCGTGACCAGCAGCGTCCCGATGATCGCGTGGTAGATGCCGCCCTGCTGGTCGCCGACGACGTTGCGCATGTCGAAGGTCAGGAAGTCGACGTTGATCTCGGGCAGCCCGTTGTCGAGGACCGTCCAGATCAGCCAGACGAGCGGGACGACGGCGACCCCGAACGACGTCCACACCAGCGAGGTCATCAGGCGGTCGGTGGCCCCGCGGCGTCCCTCGACGCCCAGCGCCCACAGGGGGTAGGCCACCAGGAAGATCACGACGGCGAGGGCCACGAACGCGGTAATGCCCCAGCCGGCCAGCAGCGCCAGGAGGCCCGCGGCGCAGGTCGCGAGGACGAGCACGAGGTACGGCGCCCAGTTGGGCAGCCGGGGCGCGGTCAGCGCCATGTGGTTGCGCTGCTGCGGCGCAGCGTCGACGAGGGTCATCGGGCGAACTTCCGTTCGCTGCGGGCCACGACGTAGCGGGCCGCGAAGTTGACCGCGAAGGTGAAGAGGAAGAGCACCAGTCCGGTCGCGATCAGGACCGCCAGCTTGTTGGGCGTGGCCTCGGCGAAGCTCGAGGCGATGTTGGAGGCGATGGTCGCCGGGTTGGTGTTGGAGATCATGTTGAGCGTCACCACCGGGGTGGCCGAGAGCACCAGCGCCACCGCCATCGTCTCGCCCAGGGCCCGGCCGAGCCCGAGCATCACGGCCGAGACCATGCCGGAGCGGGCGTAGGGGAAGACCGAGAGCCGGACCATCTCCCACTTGGTCGCGCCGAGGGCCAGCGCGGCCTCCTCGTTGAGCCGCGGGGCCTGGGCGAAGATCTCCCGGCAGATCGCGGTGATGATCGGCAGGATCATGATCGCCAGGATGGTGCCGGCGGTGAGGACGGTCTTGCCGGTCACCGAGCCAGGCCCCTTGAAGAAGGGCAGGAAGCCGGCGTGCTCGTCCAGCCAGGCGTGGGCCGGCACGAGGTAGGGGCCGAGCACCCGGGCACCCCAGAGGCCGAAGACGACCGAGGGCACGGCGGCGAGCAGGTCGATGACGAAGGCCACCGGGACGGCGAGCGCCTTGGGTGCGTAGTGCGAGATGAACAGCGCGATGCCCAGCGCGAACGGCACGGCGATCACGAGGGCGACGAGGGCGGCGAAGATCGTGCCGAACAGCAGCTTGCCGACGTAGGGCCAGAAGCTGCTCTCGGGCCGGTACGTCGACGCGGGCTTGCTGATGCCCGGGATGCCCTCGATGGCCAGGAAGATGAAGACCGCCGCGAGCGCGACCAGGATGGTGATCCCGGCGCCCTTGGACAGCCCGGCGAAGATCTTGTCGCCCCTCGCCGTCGGCGGGCTCGCCTGCGGCTCGGCCTCGGTGGTGGTGGTCACGCTGCTCCTGCTCGGATGGGGTCCGGTGCTAGGTCTGCCGGACCGCGGTGCGGCGAGCCGGCCCAGGGCCGGCTCGCCGCCTCACGGTGTCGCGGGTGCTGCCGTGCTACTTGCCGGCGATCTTGTCGACGATGCCGGCGGCCTCGTCGGCCAGGCCCGAGTCGAGCGGGGCCGAGCCGGCCTGCTCCGCGGCGGCCTGCTGGCCGTCCGAGGAGATCGCGTAGGCCAGGAAGCCCTTGACCAGCGCGGCCTCGTTGGCGTCGTCGTAGTGCTGGCACGCGATGAGGTACGACGTGAGCAGCAGCGGGTAGGCGCCGGAGTCGGTGATGGTGCGGTCGATGTCGATCGCCATGTCGACGTCGGGGCGACCCTCGGTGCGCGGCGAGTTGGCCAGCACCATCGCGGCGCCGTCGGCCGACGGCTTGTTGAACTCGTCGCCCACGCCGATCGCGGCGATGCCCAGGCCACCGGCCTGGCTCTCGTCGGCGTAGCCGATCGCGCCGTCACCGGAGGTGACCGCGGCCACCAGGCCGGACGTGCCCTCGGCGGCCTCACCGCTCTGCTTGGGCCAGATGCTGTCGGCGTCGTAGCTCCACGCGCCGTCGGCGGCCTTCGAGAGGTAGTCGGTGAAGTTCTTGGTGGTGCCGGAGTCGTCGGACCGGTGCACGGGGGTGATCGTGGTGTCCGGCAGGTCGGCGTCCGGGTTGTCCTCGGCGATGGCCGGGTCGTTCCACTTGGTGATCTTGTCGTCGAAGATGCCGGCGATCGTCGCCGGCGACAGGTTGAGCTCGTCGACGCCGGAGAGGTTGTAGACGACCGCGATCGGGCTGACGTAGGCGGGGACCTCGATGGGGTCCTCGCCGTTGCAGCGCGCCTTGGCCGAGTCGAGCTCGCCCTCGTCGGTGCTGAGCGCCGAGTCGGAGCCCGCGAACGAGTAGGCCTTGCTGATGAAGTTCTCGCGCCCGGTGCCGGAGCCGACCGGGTCGTAGTTGACGGTCACGCCGGAGTTCTCACCCTGGAAGCCGGCGCGCCAGACACCCTGCGCGGCCTCCTGGGCGGACGAGCCGCCCCCGTTCAGGGTGCCGCTGAGGGTGGCTGCACCATCGGTGCTGTCGTCACCGGCGTCGCTGCTGCTGCTGTCGTTGGCGGCCCCACAGGCCGTCAGCGTCAGGGCCAGCACCGCGATCGAGGCCGGGACCGCGCCCCGGCGGAAGCGGCGGACATTCACAATCGTGCTGTTCACACGTATCTCCTGAGTCTTTTCGGGACTTACGTGGTGAACGTAGGGAGGAGAGGTGTCCGGCCCTGTGGGCGCCGGTGAACGGGCGGTGAACGTGGGCGGTCGGTCTCATGGCGACCAGCCGGTCATGAGACGACGATCACGTGAACGACCGCGGCGGGCCGGCCAGGAGCCGCTCAGCCGACGTGGTGCTGCTCGGCCGCCACGACGGTCCCCTTGCGCAGGTGGAGCACCACCAGCTCCCCGGCGCCGAGCTCCGGGTCGTCCACACCCGCGGCCTCGAAGACCCACGGGAGCACCGGCCGGTGGGTGCACACCACCACGCCGCCGGCCGAGGCCGGCCGCTCGGCCAGCCCCTCGAGCAGCTCCTCGACGGCTCGGCGGACGCCCTTGCGGGTGGAGTCCTCCTCGCTCAGCACCAGGTCGGTGCGGATCCTGCTGCCGGTGGCCCCGGCGTACGGCGCGAGGGTCTGCACGCAGCGCGCGCTGGTGGAGGAGACGAGGTGGCGCACGTCGTAGGCCGCCAGCACCGGCACCAGCCGCGCCGCCTGGTGCTGGCCGGTGACCAGCAGCGGCCGGTCGCGGTCGTCGGAGCGCCAGGCCTTGCGGGACCGGGCCAGGCTGTGCCGCAGCACCACGAGCGTGCGGGTCTTCCGGGACTGCTCCAGCGCCTCCTCCAGCGTGGCCAGGTCGAACTCGTAGCTGAGCCGGCGCCGCGCCTTGTCGATCGGGAACCAGCCGACCTCGTCGATCTCGGCGTTCGGCTCGTAGCCGCTCACGTCGGTCTCACCCACCGCGCGCCCGACCCAGTAGTGCACCAGCTTGGTGCCGGCTCGGACGGCGTACCGCTGGTCGGCGAGGGGCACGCCCAGACGGACCCGGAGCCCCGTCTCCTCCTCCACCTCGCGGGTGGCGGCCGCAGTGGCGTGCTCCCCGCGGTCCAGCTTGCCCTTGGGGAAGGACCAGTCGTCGTACTTGGGGCGGTGCACGAGCAGCACCGTTCCCCCGGGACCGAGGACGACCGCCCCGGCCGAGACGACCTCGCGCGCACCATCGGTCGGCGGGGGCATGTTGAGTAGTCTCACACCATCCAGCGACCGGTCAACAGCCAGGAGGAGACCCGGTGTGGCACAGCCGTGGACGCGTCGGCTGACCGTGGTCGGAGGGGCCGCCCTCGCCCTGGTCCTCGTGGCCGCCGGCGTGGTCGTGGGGATCCGCTGGTGGCAGGACCGGCACCGCAGCGACCTCGAGCGCGCGCTGGCCTACGCCCCGGCCAGCACGGCGCGCTACTCCTGGACCGACTGGGCCGCCGTACGCCGCGAGCTCGGCGCCGACCTCGACGCCCGGACCTCGACCGGGGACCTCGAGCGGTTCCTGACCGACGGCTTCGACGCCGACCTGACCTCGGGCTCGGCCATGGTCGACTCCGCCTCGGCCCTGCAGACCGGCTACGGCTTCTCCCCCGCCGACGTGGACTGGGAGCTGCTGGCCCAGGGCACGACCGGCTCGGTCCTGGTGATCGGGCTGCCGGACGACCTCGACGTCGGCGACCTGGGGGACGGCTTCGAGGGGCTCGGCTACGAGCGCCCCTCGGACGACACGGGCGTCTGGAACGGCGGCGAGGAGCTGGTCGCGCGCATCATGGCGGCCGGCGGCAGCACGATCTCGCCGCAGTTCCAGTACCTCGCGCTCGACGGCGACCGGCACCTCCTGCTGGCCAGCGACAGCGGCCCCTACCTGCGCGAGGCGGTGGGCCAGGTCGACGACGACCTCGACGACGAGGGGCTGCGCGCGGTCGGTGAGGCGGTGGGCGAGCCCCTCTCCGCGGCCGTCTACACCGGCGACTTCGCCTGCAAGTCGCTGGCCATGGCCCAGGCGGACGACGACGACCGGGCGACGGCCGACCAGCTGGTCACGGCGGCCGGGCCGGTCGACCCCCTGGCCGGGTTCGCGATGGGCGTCGAGCCCGACCGGACGGTGCGGGTGGCGATGTCCTTCGAGAGCGACGACCAGGCCCGGCGCAACGCCGACACCCGCGCCGCCCTGGCGGCCGGTCCGGCCCCGGGGCAGGGCGGCGACTTCAGCGAGCGCTTCGACCTCGGCCCCGTGACGGCCGACGGCACGGTCGTGCGCATGGAGCTCGACCCGGTCGACGACAGCCCGGTCTTGTCCGACCTCTCGAACGGGCCGGTGCTGTTCGCGACCTGCTGAGGGGGGCGGGTCAGACCACGCTGAGCGCGTGGCCGAGCGTCAGTCGGAGCCGGTGCCACCACCGCGTCCTGGGCATGCCCTCCGGTTGCCCGGGCCGCCGTCCGCAACCTCATCCTTGCGGGTGGCAGCCAGCGGTGCCGTCAGCGGAAGGAGCGCAGCCGCAGGCTGTTGCTCACCACGAACACCGAGGACAGCGCCATCGCGGCACCGGCCAGCATCGGCGTGAGCAGCCCGGCCGCGGCCAGCGGCAGCGCCGCGACGTTGTAGGCGAAGGCCCAGAACAGGTTCCCGCGGATCGTGCCCAGCGTCCGGCGGGCCAGCCGGACGGCGTCGGCGGCGACCCGCAGGTCGCCGCGCACGAGGGTCAGGTCGGACGCCGCGATCGCCGCGTCGGTGCCGGTGCCGAGCGCGATGCCGAGGTCGGCGGTGGCGAGCGCGGCGGCGTCGTTGACCCCGTCGCCCACCATGGCCACCACCCGGCCCCGGGACTGGAGCTCCCGCACCGCGGCGACCTTGCCCTCGGGGAGCACCCCGGCCACGACCCGCTCGATGCCGACCTCGGCCGCCACTGCCCGGGCCACCACCTCGTGGTCACCGGTCAGGAGCACCGGCTCGAGGCCGAGCCCGCGCAACCGGCGGACCGCCTCGACCGAGCCGTCCTTGACGGTGTCCGCCACCTCCAGGACGCCGCGCGCCAGGCCGTCCCACCCGGCCACGACCGCGGTCCGGCCGCGCTGCTGCGCCTGCCGCACCGCGTCGGTCAGCTCCGCGGGCACCTCGAGGCCCTCGTCGGCCAGCAGCCCCGGGCGGCCGACCAGCACCTCGTGTCCCTCCACCGTGCCGCGCACGCCGAGCCCCGCGAGGTTCCGGAAGTCCTCGACCGGCGGGTGCGGGCCGGACCCGGCCACCGCCCGTCCGATCGGGTGCTCCGACGCCGCCTCGAGGGCCCCGGCGAGCCGGCGTACGTCGGCCGCGTCCTCGCCCGCCGCGGCCACCACGTCGACCAGCACGAGCTCGCCGGTGGTCACGGTGCCGGTCTTGTCGAGCACCACGGTGTCGATGCGCCGCGTCGACTCGAGGACCTCCGGGCCGCGGACCAGGATGCCGAGCTGGGCACCCCGACCGGTCCCGACCATCAGGGCGGTCGGCGTGGCCAGCCCCAGCGCGCAGGGGCAGGCCACGATCAGCACCGCCACGGCGGCGGTGAAGGCCACGGCCGGCCCGGCCCCGATCGTGAGCCAGACCCCGAGGGTCGCGACGGCCAGCGCGACGACCGCGGGCACGAAGAACCCGGAGATGCGGTCGGCGAGCCGCTGCGCCTCGGTCTTGCCGTGCTGGGCCTCCTCCACCATCCGCGCCATCCGGGCCAGCTGGGTGTCGCCACCCACGCGCTCGGCCCGGACCACGAGCCGACCCGAGGTGTTGACCGTCGCGCCCACCACCGGCGACCCGGGCGCGACGTCCACCGGCACCGACTCACCGGTCACGACCGCGGCGTCGACGGCCGAGCTGCCCGACTCCACCACGCCGTCGGTGGCGACCGTCTCGCCGGGCCGCACCACGAAGAGGTCACCGACCCGCAGCTGCCCGACCGGCAGCCGGACCTCGACGCCGTCGCGCAGCACCGCCACGTCCTTGGCGCCGAGCTCCATGACCGCGCGCAGCGCCGCGCCGGCCCGGCGCTTGGAGCGCTTCTCGAACCAGCGGCCGGCCAGCAGGAACGTCGTCACCCCGGCGGCCGCCTCGAGGTAGATGTTGTCCAGCCCGTCGGTCCGCTCCAGGGTGAAGCGGAAGGGGTGCTTCATGCCGATGACGCCCGCGCTGCCGTAGAACAGCGCGACCAGCGACCAGCCGAACGCCGCGAGCACCCCCACCGAGACCAGCGTGTCCATGGTGGTGGCGCCGTGCCGGAGGTTGAGGGCTGCCGCGCGGTGGAAGGGCCAGGCGCCCCACAGCACGACCGGCGCGGCCAGGGCTAGGGAGAGCCACTGCCACCCGTCGGCCTGGAGGGCGGGCACCATCGCCATCAGCACCACGGGCACGCTCAGCAGCGCGGAGACGAGCAGCCGCTGCCGCAGCGAGTCGAGCTCGGGGTCGCCCTGCTCCTTCGCGTCGGCGGCAGGGACGGTCGCGGCGTACCCGGCCGCCGCCACGCTGGCCAGCAGCTCCTCGGTCGTGACCGAGGCCGGGCGGCTCACGTGCGCCCGCTCGGTGGCGTAGTTGACCGTGGCGCTGACGCCCTCGAGCTTGTTGAGCCGGCGCTCGATCCGGTGGGCGCACGACGTGCACGTCATGCCGGTGATGTGGAGCTCGACCTCGGTCTGGGTGGTCACGGGCTCAGGCCAGCGAGTAGCCGGCCTCCTCGACGGCGGCCGCCACGGCGGCCTCGTCGAGGGGGCCGGAGCTGGTCACGACGACCTGCCCGGTCGCGTGGTCGGCGCTGACGTCGAGCACGCCGTCGAGCTCCTCGAGCTCCTCGCGCACGGACAGCTCGCAGTGGCCGCAGGTCATGCCGGTGACGGCGTACGTCGTGGTGGTGGTGGCAGAGGTCATGACCGCACCAGCCTGCCGATGGCACCGATCGCCTCGGTGACCTTCTCGCGGCCCTCCTGGTCGCCGACGCGGGCGGCGTCGACCACGCAGTGGTTCATGTGGTCCTCGAGGAGGCTGAGGGAGACGGCCTGCAGGGCCTTGGTGACCGCTGCGACCTGGGTCAGGACGTCGATGCAGTAGGCGTCCTCATCGACCATCCGCTGCAGGCCACGGGTCTGGCCCTCGATCTTGCGCAGCCGCTTGAGGACGTCGTCCTTGTGGTGGGTGTAGCCGTGGACCTGTTCCATGCCGACTACCCTACCCCCCTAGGGTATGGGTCCCCAGGCGCGAGGGTGCGGCTCGAGCCGCACCAGTAGGGGCGGACGGGGCGTCAGGCCGCGCCGGGCGTCACGCCCAGGATCCGGTCGATCTCGTCGGTGGACAGGTGCTCGTCGGCCTCGCTGGCCGCGATGATGAGGTTGGTGGTCAGCTCCACCTCGCCGAGGAGGTCGGCGTCCTCGAGGCTCACGTCGAACTGGTCGTGCACCTGGAGCCTCCTTCCGGCATTACCCGCCCGGGTATGAGGTACCCCGGACGCAGGTCCTCACAGACAAGCGTAGTGGCCGAGGTCACCGCAGACAGTGATCCGATCGGGCCATGCCGGCACCACCCGGACGAAGCACGAGGCCCCACCCGCGAACGGGTGAGGCCTCGTGTCGGTGATTCGGGTCAGACGGCCCGAACGTTCTCCGCCTGGGGGCCCTTCGGGCCCTGGGTGACGTCGAACTCGACCTTCTGGTTCTCGTCGAGGGACTTGTAGCCCTGCGACTGGATCGCCGAGTAGTGCACGAAGACGTCGTCGCCGCCGTCCTCCTGCGCAATGAAGCCGAAACCCTTCTCGGCGTTGAACCACTTCACGGTGCCCTGAGCCATGCTCGATTACTCCTAATTCGGGTGTGAGGTCATCACTTCGACGACCCCGCAATCGATGCGGTGACTCGTCGCCTCAACCCGCGGAGCGAGCAGAAACGCCGTTGGATCACAAACCCCACCGGCGTACCAGCTGGATGTTGCACCTCTTGCTAGGACAGACAGTACCAAGCAACCGCGCCAGGGAAACCTTCCTGGACCCCTCAACTGCTCGCCCGGCCGTGACGATCCGGCGACGCGGGGATGACGTGCGGGTGACGGAGGGCGGTAGATCGCCGCCTTGTCACCGTTCTGTGGATGTCGGCTGGGCGGCTCGTTGCCGTGGTCTGTACCGGTTGTTGCCACATGCGTCACAGAAGTCACACAAGTGGTCTTGTTGCCCAGATCTTTGGCCCGATCGGACTAGTCCGAACGGGCCATGGTCCCGACGATCAACCGAACCTCCACAGAACGCCTTCGCTCCTTGTTACCGGGCGGCGAACCTCGTGGGGTGGTCCACCCCCTGAGGGCCACAGACCCCCACCGGTCCGCCGCACGTGACCCCCCTGAGCCGCGACCGCCCTTCCCCCGAGGGCTGTGCGGCGCACGGACGACGGACCACGACCCCCTGGATGGCCCCGATGTCCACCACGCTCTCGCTGGCCGCACGGCTGGCAGCGCTCGCCGTCGCGGCGGGCGGCGCCGCCCTGGCGCTGCCGCCCTCCGCCGCGCACGCCGCCGGCGGCACGACGTACTACGTCTCCGCCAGCGGTGACGACGCCGCCAACGGCACCTCCCCCGCCACGGCGATCCGCTCGCTGGGCCGCGCCTCCGGGCTCCCGCTCGGGCCGGGTGACGAGGTGCTGCTCCAGCGCGGCGCGACGTTCTCCGGCAAGCTCGCCGTCTGGCGCAGCGGCACCGCCGGCTCGCCCATCACCATCGGCTCCTACGGCGCAGGCGACAAGCCCGTGGTCACCGGCGACTGCCTGGAGGTCGGCGGCTCGTACGTCACGATGACCGACCTCACCGTGCAGGGCTGCACGCAGAACGGCATCTGGACCGACGGCACCGGCAACGTCATCACCGGGGTGGAGGCGCTGCACAACATCCACGGCATCGACGTCGGCGAGCACGCGCAGGGCACCAAGGTCGTCCGCAACTACCTGCACAACAACGACCGGATGGCCCCGAACACGCCGGGCCAGTACGACGACTACGGCGCGGTCGGCGTCGTGGTGCAGGGCGACGGCCCCGAGGTCGCCTACAACACCATCACCGACAACTGGGCGCCCTCGGCCGACTTCGGCACCGACGGCTCCGCCGTGGAGATCTACGGCGGCATCGGCTCCTTGGTGCACCACAACACCGCCGCCAACAACCGGACCTTCACCGAGCTCGGCAACGCACGCTCTGCGGACTCGACGTTCGCCTACAACCAGGTCACCTCCAACCTGCGCGACACCGAGTTCCTCATCACCCGCGGCGACGCCGACCAGTTCGGCCCCGTGCGCGGCACCGTCGCCGTCAACAACTCGGTGCGGCTGACCGGGGCGAACTCGCTCGGCTTCTCCTGCTACGCGGGCTGCACCGCTGGCTACTTCATGCTCTACAACAACGTGCTCGACGTGGCCGGCCGGATCGGATACCTCGAGGGCTCGATGAGCGGCGGCAACAACGTCTACTGGGGCGGCTCGATGGACGGGCTGCGCCTGATGGCCGGCGACCGGTACGTCAACCCGCAGTTCCGCGGCGGGCGCATGGTGCCCTCGACCCGGAGCCCGCTGGTCGACTCCGCCCGGCCGGCTCCGATGAAGAAGGACCTGGACGGTCGCCGGGTCGGCGTCGACGGCAACGGCGACGGCAAGCGCGGCGCCGACATCGGCGCCTTCGAGGCCAAGCGCCACGCCGCCCGCGGCGGCAAGGGCGGTCACGCGGGTCACGCCGGTGGCGGCGGCCAGGGCGGCCACGGCGGCGGCCAGGGCGGCAAGGGCGGCGGTGGAGTCAAGGGCGGCTACCACGTCGTGCACCACAAGTACGGAGGCCGGCTGACCGTGCTCGGCCGCCTCTCCTAGAGACCTGGCCCGGGGGACCCCAAGGGGTCGGGGTTCCCCGGGCCCGGATGGGAGCATCCGCTCCCGATCCGCACAGGCACACACCTGTGCAGCGTGGGCCCCGCTCCCTGCGACCAGCCCGGGGATGGCAGGAAGCGGGGTCCACCACGAGACGTCCCGGCCCAGGGGGGCCGGGACGTTCTCCGTCGCCGCGGGGGCTTCCCTAGACTGACCACTCCTACGGGCCCTTAGCTCAGTTGGTAGAGCGTCGGACTTTTAATCCGCTGGTCGTCGGTTCGAGCCCGACAGGGCCTACTCACAGTTTCCGCAGGTCAGGGGTGGTGTGTGCCTGCTGGCCACCACTCACCACAGCCCTCACCAGGCCGTTTGTGGCACGGATGTGGCACATCAGCCAGGCGAAGGACCGTCAGCAACCGGACGTGACGACTTCGGCTGATGGGTGACACCTACTCCGGTTGATGGGTGACTCTCGAGACTCGGAACCTGCAGCTGCGCCCGCGTCATCAGTCCGTCGAGCGCTTCGGCCACGGAGTCGAGATCGTCGGGGAACAGCCCCGCATAAACGTCCAGCGTCATCGCGGCGGAAGCGTGGCCGAGCATCTGCTGGACCGCCTTCACGTTGGCGCCGGCCTTGATCGCAAGGCTCGCCGCGGTGTGCCGCAGATCGTGGGGGGTGATGTCCGGGCGTCCGATGGCTCGCGCCGCGGGATCGAACACACGAGCGCGCCAGTTGCGGAGGCGCAACGGCCCGCCCTCGGGCGCGGTCAGGAGCTGGTCATCGGGGTGCTTGCCCTTGGTCAGAGTGTGGAGTGACGTTCCGAGCGAGGGCGGGTAGGGCACGGATCGGGTGCGGCCGGTCTTCGGCGACGACCTCACCAGTCTCCCGCCGACCTCGGTGACGGACCCAGCGATGGTGAGCCGACGTCGCACCGGGTCGACATCACGCACCCGGAGCGCCGCGAGCTCACCGAAGCGGAGGCCGCACAGCGCGAGGATCGACATCGCTGGTCCCTGGTCTCCAGCGGCGCTCACCAGACGCGCCACCTCGGGGGCATCGAGGAACCGCGGCTCGGCTCGCCGCTGCCGGGGCAGCTTCACGCCATACGCCGGGTTGCGGGCGACCCGACCGTCGTCGACCGCGGTGTCCAGGATCAGCGACAACGCGCGGTGGGACTGGCGGACCGTTCCGGGCGCCTTGCCGCTCTTGCTCATCCGTTCGACCCAGGCCTGGACGTCGGAACGGCGCACCTCGTCGAGCCGCCAGGCCCCGAACGCCGGCAGGATGTGCACCCTGACGATCCCGCGGTACGTCGCTGCCGTGGACTCCTTGAGGTGGCTCAGCCCGCCGGCCCAGGTCCTCGCGAGGTCACCCACCAGAACCGTTCCCGCCCGCGGGTCGATGTACTGGCCGCGGTGGGTGTCGGCGCGCATCTGGTCCAGCCAACGCTGCGCGTCGACCTTGCGATCGAACGACTTCTTCCGTTGCCTGCCGCCCGGGTCGCGCCACCTCGCCAGCCATTGGCCATCCCGGGAATCCTTGACGACACCTGCCATCAGGCGCCTTCGCGGTGCTCACTGACCCAAGCACGCACGATCTCCGGCTCGAACCGCAGGTGCTTGCCCATCCGGGTCGCCCGTGGCCCCTCGCCTCGGACCCGCCACTGGTAGATCGTCGCCACCGGCACGTCGAGGTAGCGCCCGACGTCCTTGATGCTCCACAGCCGGTCGCCGTCCGCTCCCGGTGTTGGCTCCGCCGGGGCGTCGTCCCACAGGAGCAACTGGTCGGGGTCCTCGTCGGCCGGGATCTCTGCTGAACTCATCTCTCCTCCTCGATCGCTGGTGAAGGACAGAAGCAACAGGCAGCCGACCCGAACGGACGGGAGACCGGCCGCGGGTCCAGCCAGTCCCGCGCCCTCGCGATCGCGACGCGAGCCCCGAAACCGCCCGACACCCGCTCGAGCTCGTCGAGCATGCGGTCGAGGAGCGAGCAACCCAGGGTCATGGGTAGCTCCGGCACCATCGGCCCGTCGTCCACCTGACGCCAAGGTCCTTGCTCCAGCTCCCCGATCGCGAGCACCAGGTCGATCTCGACCTCGCGCATCTGCTTCTCCACCGCCTGCCCGTGGATCCATCACGCAAGCGCGACCGTCGCCGTGAACAGCTGGTTGGGCGTCACGTCCGCGAACTCATCCCCGGTGGCCATCCGTCCAGCGAAGCGCCCTCAGGGCGCGCCGGCGCGATCGGCCGCGCGGACCTGTGGACAACAGCAACTGTCCACAACCACGCCCTCGACCTCGACCTCGACCTCGAAGGCGCAGCTTCTCGCGGCCCGATCCCCACCAGTACGCGACACGACTCAGCGATGTCCAGCAACACGGAACGCCGAGACTGGCACCACCTCCCCAGCCGACACACCTCTTGCATCTCCGGGAGTCCGTTTCGTCCGTACATTCGTTGCCTCTGAGGGCATGACCGCCGTGAGACCTGGTGAGTCGACTCCTCCGCCGGCACCACGAGGCACCTGCCTGCGCTGCGGCACGTCTTGGGTCGGGAGGCCCAGAGGCCGGCCGCGGAAGTGGTGCTCCCAAGCTTGCCGCCGCGCCGCCTACGAGGAACGTCGAGCCGCAGCGGCGGGCGCGATAGCCGTCCGCGAGGTCGAGGTCTCGAAGGTGACCGACCACGACCTCTCGACCTGCGTGAACAACGTCGCGGACTCACCAACTGCGGTGAAGCGTCTACTGCGGTCGCTCGGCGAATCGGGTCGGCTCAGGGACGTTGCCAGAGAGCTCCGCTGGGAGCCAGCGAAGAAGGAGTTGAGCACCTTGCTCGGCAAGATCGCCAGCATGACCACGCGACAGTCGGCGCAACCCTGGCCCTAGATTCTGGCTTCATCCCGGAACGAACATGCTCCGGGCTGTCCCGTCACCCGCTTCGGGCGTGTCGGAAAGTGCTGCACACCGCCCACTGTGGGAAAGCTGCGACGGTCATGAACCAATGCCCAGCGCACCAGCACCCATCGCGCCGAGAACGCCACCGAGCGCCCCTGAGGTTGTGTCGCCAATCAGGGTGTAGAGCCTCGCCGTCGCCCGCTGCGCGAGGCCGGCATCTTCGCGTTGCTCAATGTCTGCCAAAAGGCCATCGGCTTCATTCGGAAGCATAAGAACCGGCATCGCCTCTCGCACGGATGCTGCGAAGGTCATGGCCATCTCATGATCGAACGTCGAGACACTAGCTGTTGCTGCGCTGCCGTCGCCGAACGCCGCCGCCACACTGTTGTCGGATCCAAATACGTTGACCATCTGCGTCGCGAGGTCCTTGCGACTGAGGAACTGTTGGATGGTTTTCCCGGAATCGATGCACTCACGACCACGCTCGGTGATCTGAACGAAAAAGTGCTTCTCTTGCGCGGCACTAAACGTCTTCAGCAGACCGTTTTCAGCGAGGAAGCCCGCTGCCGGTTCGGACTCCTCCATCGTCAAC
>CAZEPK010000084.1:5180-15616 GCA_964514085.1 uncultured Nocardioides sp. | reverse complement strand
CAACCAGGCTTGACAGCCCGAGCGAGGGTCAGACACTCGGCATCGGGTTGCCGCACCCAACCGAAGCCAGTTCTGTCCCAGCCCAGGGGCCAGAGGTTTCGAGACGGTTGCTGCGCAACCTCCTCAACCACCGCTGGGACCGCGGCACCCGCAGGAGCCCGGCCCGTCAGCCCCGCCTGAGTAGCCTGCCCGCATGGCCACGTTCGTCCTCACCGTGCTCGGCGACGACCGGCCGGGGCTGGTCTCGGCCATCTCGGGTGCGGTCAACGCGCACGGGGCGAGCTGGGAGCGCAGCCAGCTGTCGCGGCTGGCGGGGAAGTTCGCGGGGATCGTGCTGGTCTCGGTGCCGGGGGAGCGGTACGACGCGCTCGTCGCGGACCTCGAGGCGCTCGGGTCGCAGGGGCTGCAGCTGGTCATCGAGCGCACCGACGAGCCGGCTGCCGGGCCGACGCAGCGGTTCGTGCTCGAGCTGCTCGGGGACGACCGACCCGGCATCGTCGCGGAGGTCTCCTCGGCGCTGGCCACGCACGACGTGAGCATCGAGGAGCTGACCACCGACGTGCGGGACGCTCCGATGGCCGGCGGCACGCTGTTCGAGGCCAACGCCGTCCTGGCCGCGCCGGCCACCGCGGCGGCCGACGAGCTGCGCGCCATGCTCGAGGACATCGCCGACGAGCTGATGGTCGAGATCTCGCTGAGCGACTGAGGCACACTCGCCGCGTGGACATCGTCGTCAGCGGGGGCTCGGACCCGGACCGGCCCCTCCCCGCGCCCCGGGCCCGTCGCAGCTTCCTGCTGGAGCTGATCGCGCTCGGCGTGTTCCTGGCCGCGGCGGCCGCCGCCTGGACGGGCTGGGAGGTGTACCAGACGCGGGTCGACAACCGAGCGCTGAACTGCGCCTTCATCTCGCTCGGCGACGACGGCACCCCGGCTGACTACGACGACCTCCCGCAGTACCAGCAGGACATCGCCGACCGGCTGGACTGCGACGTCCCGGGGCGCTGACCGACCGCTAGCGTGGCAGGCATGCTGCACGCGCACACGGTCGAGCAGGTCCGCGCGGCCGAGCAGGAGCTGATGGCGCGGCTGCCCGAGGGTGCCCTGATGCAGCGCGCGGCGGCCGGGCTGGCCGCGGCGGTGGTCGACTTCCTCGGCTCGGCCTACGGCCGCCGGGTGCTGCTGCTGGTGGGCTCCGGCGACAACGGCGGAGACGCGCTGCACGCCGGGGCGGTGCTGGCGCGCCGCGGGGTGCAGGTCGAGGCCTGGCTGCTCGGGGACCGCGCCCACGAGGGCGGGACCGCCGCGCTCCGGCAGGCGGGTGGCCGCACGGTCAGCACCCCGGGCCGCCGCCCGGAGGTGGTCGTCGACGGGATCGTCGGCATCGGCGGACGGGGTGGCCTCCGCGAGGACGCCGCCAAGGCGCTCAAGCTCCTGCACGGCGTGCCCGTGGTGGCCGTCGACACCCCGAGCGGCGTGGACGTCGACACCGGCGAGGTCGAGGGCGACCACGTCGAGGCCGCGCTCACGGTCACCTTCGGCACCCGCAAGGTCTGCCACCTCGTCGACCCGGCGGCCCGCGCCTGCGGGGCGGTGTACCTCGTGGACATCGGGCTCGCCCTGCCCGAGGCCGCGCTCGAGGCGCTCCAGCCCGAGGACGTCGGGGCGCTGCTCCCGCGACCCTCGGCCGACAGCCAGAAGTACGCGCGCGGCGTGGTTGGCGTCCGGGCCGGGAGCGCGGAGTACCCCGGAGCCGCGCTGCTCAGCGTGGGCGGTGCGTCGTGCGGGCTGGCGGGGATGGTCCGCTACGTCGGCGACGCCGAGGTCGCGCGGACCATCAAGGAGCGGCACCCGGAGGTGGTGGGCGCCGGCCGGGTCCAGGCCTGGGTGGTCGGCTCGGGCGGTGGTCGGGGTGCGGGGGACGAGCTCGCGGCTGCGCTCGAGGACCGCGTCCCCGTCGTGGTCGACGCGGACGCGCTCCAGCACGTGGCCGAGGGACAGGCGGCGGTGCTCACCCCCCACGCGGGCGAGCTGGCCGCGATGACGGGCGCCGACCGCGCCGACGTCGAGGCCAGGCCGCTGCACCACGCCCGGGCGGCCGCGGAGCGCTACGGCGCCGTCGTCCTCCTCAAGGGCCGTCGCACCATCGTGGCCCGGCCCGACGGCAGGGCGCGGGTCAACACGACCGGCACGTCGTGGCTGGCCACCGCCGGAGCCGGTGACGTGCTGGGCGGGGTCGTCGGCGCGCTGCTGGCCGCCGGGCTGACGGCCTACGACGCGGCCAGCGTCGGCGCGTGGCTGCACGGGGCCGCGGCCAGCGTGGCCGGCGACGGCGGCCCGCTCGTGGCCGACGAGGTGGCGCGCGCCGTGCCCCAGGTCCTCCGGGCACTCCTGTGACGGGGCAGTCGCCCCGCGCCGAGGTGGTGGTCGACGTGGCCGCGATCCGCCACAACGTGCGGGTGCTCAAGGAGCTGGTCGACACGCAGTACCTCGCCGTGGTCAAGGCCGACGGCTACGGCCACGGCCTCGTCGAGTCCTCCCGGGCCGCGCGGGAGGGCGGCGCGGACTGGCTGGGCGTGGCCACCATCGACGAAGCGCTGGCCCTCCGGGCCGGCGGCGACACGGGCCGGGTGCTGTGCTGGCTCACCGTCCCCGGCGACGACTGGGCCGCGGCGATCGAGCAGGACGTCGACGTGACGGCGTACTCCGTCGCCGAGCTCGACGCCATCGCGGCCACCGGGAGGCACGCCCGCGTCCAGCTCAAGGTGGACACCGGGCTCAGCCGGGGCGGGGCGGCGGCCTCGGACTGGCCGGCGGTGGTGCGCCGGGCCCGGCAGGGCGAGCAGGACGGCAGCTGGCGGGTGACGGGCATCTGGTCGCACTTCTCCAGCAGCGACGAGCCCGACGACCCGGCCAACGACGCCCAGGAGGTGCGCTTCGAGGAGGCGCTCGACCTGGCCGTGGGCCTGGACCCCGAGTTGCGCCACCTGGCCAACTCGGCCGCCGCGATCCTGCGGCCCAGCAGCCGCAAGGACCTGGTGCGCGTCGGCATCGCGTCCTACGGCCTGGACCCGGCCCCGGGGCGCACGCCCGACCTGGGCCTGCGGCCGGCGATGACCGCCCGGGCCAGCCTGGCCATGGTCAAGCAGGTCCACGCCGGCGACGCCGTCTCCTACGGCCGGACCTGGGTGGCCGACCACGACACGACGCTCGGGCTGGTGCCGGCGGGGTACGCCGACGGCCTGCCGCGCGTCGGCGGCAACCAGGCCGAGGTCCTGGTCGCGGGGCGGCGGCGCCCGGTGCGCGGCCGGATCTGCATGGACCAGCTGGTGGTGGACCTCGAGGGTGAGGACCCCGGAGCCGGCGCGGACGTGACGATCTTCGGGACCGGCGAGCACGGCGAGCCCACGGCGCAGGACTGGGCCGAGGCCTGCGGCACGATCAGCTACGAGATCGTGACCCGCATCGGGGGCCGGTTCGTCCGGCGCCACGTCGACAGCGAGAGGATCGAGGCATGAGCGCGCGCAGACGGATCCTCGGCGCCGCGGCGGGCGCGGTCGGCCTGGCCGCGGCCGGCGCGGCCATCGGCGTGCGCCGCCAGAGCCGGGCCATCGGTCGCCGTTCGGGTGACGCGCCGCCGCCGAGCTTCCCCCTGGGCAGCCTGCGCTCACGCCCGGTGACCGTGGTGGCCGAGGACGGCGTGGCGCTGCACGTGGAGGTCGACGAGCTCGATCCCGAGGTGCGCCGGCCGGCCAGCCCGCTCACGGTGGTCTTCTGCCACGGCTACGCGCTCACCCTCGACTCCTGGCACTTCCAGCGCGCGGCCTACCGCGGGCTGGTCCGCGCCGTCTACTACGACCAGCGCTCCCACGGTCGCTCGGACCGCTCCTCCCAGGACCACGCGACCATCGACCAGCTGGGCCGCGACCTCGCCTCGGTGCTCGAGCACGTGGTGCCGGACGGGCCCGTGGTCCTGGTGGGCCACTCCATGGGCGGCATGACCATCGTGGCCCTGGCCGAGCAGCACCCGGAGCTGTTCGGCGACCGGGTCGTCGGCGTGGGGCTGATCTCGACCACGGCCGGCGGGCTCGACCCCAGCCGGATCCTGCTCCCGCTGCTCCCGGCCAAGCTCGGTGGGCAGCTCGCGACCCGCACCGTGAGCACCCTGGCCCGACGGCACCGCACCGTGGACGGCGCACGCCGCGCCGGCCGCTCGGTGGCGCGGGTGGTCACGGACCTGTTCGCCTTCGGTGACGAGGTGCCGGCGGCCTACGTCGACTTCGTGGACCAGATGCTCTCGGCCACGCCGTTCGAGGTGGTCGCCGACTTCTTCCCCGGCTTCGGGGGCCTCGACAAGTTCGACGCCGTCGAGGTCCTGGGCCGGGTGCCCACCACCGTCATCTGCGGCACGGCCGACAGGATCACCTCCATCGGCCACAGCCGCAAGCTCCACGACCGCATCGCCGGCTCGGTGCTGCTCGAGTGCGAGGGCGCCGGCCACATGGTGCTGCTCGAGCGCCACGGCCAGGTCAACGCGGCCCTCGACCAGCTGATGTCCGCCGCGGCGGAGCGGGTCGTCCAGGGGTGAGCGACCGGTGAGCCTGCAGGTGGAGCGCGTCGGGGCGGAGGCGGCCCAGGCCGTGCACGCCGTGGTGCACGCGGCGTTCGAGGCGCGCCCCGTGCTCGACCCGCCGGCGGCCGCGCTCTCCGAGACCTCGGCCGAGCTCGAGGAGCGGCTGCGGGGCCACGGCGGTCTCTTGGCCCGGGTCGACGGCACCCCGGCCGGCGCGCTGGTCCTCGACCCGGCGGGCACCACGATGTACCTCCGCCGCTTCGGCGTGGTCCCGGCGCTGCAGGGGCACGGCGTGGCGGCAGCGCTGGTCGAGGCGGCCACCGAGGTCGCCGAGGGGTACGACGACCTCACGGTCGTGGCCCGCGAGGAGCTGCCCGGGACCATCGCGTTCTGGGAGCGGCAGGGCTTCCGCGAGGTCCGGCGCGAGCCGCCCAGCGTCGAGCTGCGGCGCCCGGTGCGCACCGTGGTCCGCCAGGCGCCGGACGCCGAGGCCATGCGGGCGCTCGGCCGGGCGGTCGCCGATCGGCTGGCCCCTGGCGACCTCATCGTGCTGACCGGCGCGCTCGGCGCCGGCAAGACGACGTTCACCCAGGGGCTGGGCGCCGGCCTGGGGGTCCGGGGAGCCGTCACCTCGCCGACGTTCGTGATCGCGCGGGTGCACCCGAGCGAGGTCGGCGGCCCGGCCCTGGTCCACGTCGACGCCTACCGGATCGGCGGCATCGAGGAGCTCGACGACCTCGACCTCGACACCGACCTCGACCGCGCCGTCACCGTGGTCGAGTGGGGCGAGGGCCTGGCCGAGGGACTCTCCGACTCCCGGCTCGGGATCCACCTCGTGCGTGGTGACGACGACGAGCAGCGCCGCGTGGAGATCACCGCCGTCGGGCCCCGCTGGCAGGGCGTGTCGTTCCGGGACCTGCCGTGACCGCGCTCGTCGCGCACGTCAGCGACACCCACTTCGGTGGCCCGGGCGACGCCCGCGCCCGCGCCGACGCCGTGCTCACTCACCTGCTGGCCATGGAGCCACGCCCCGACGTGCTGCTCGTGACCGGCGACGTGGCCGACCACGGCCGGCCGGAGGAGTACGCCGAGGCCCGGCGCGTGCTCGACCGCTGGCCGGGGCCGAAGCTGGTCGGCACCGGCAACCACGACGTCCGCTCCGAGCTCAGCCGCGGCCTCCTGGACCGGGAGGCGACCGGGCCGCTGGTGCAGGTGCTCGAGTCGTCGGCCGTCCGCATCCTGATGCTCGACTCCCTGGTGGGTGCGCCGCCCGGCCAGCGGATCGACCACGGCGAGCTCGACCTGGCCCAGCTGGCCTGGCTCGAGGACCAGCTCGCCGCCGACGCGACGCCCACCCTGGTCGCACTGCACCACCCGCCGGTCGACCTGGGCCTCACGCTGATGCGGCCGATCCTGCTCAGGGACCCTGAGCGGCTCGGGCTGGTGCTCCGCCAGCACCCCCACGTCCTCGCCGTGCTGGTCGGGCACGCGCACACCGCCTGTGCGACGTCCTTCGCCGGCCGACCGCTCCTGGTCGGTGGCGGGTGCGCCTCGACGGTCCCGCTCGACCAGGAGCCGTACCCAGTCATCTGGGAGGCCGGCCCACCGACCATCGCCTTCCACCTCCTGCACGACGACGGCCGGCTCACCACCCACTGGCGCGCGCTGCCCTTCCCCGAGGACGCCTCCTGATGCTGCTCACCTTCGACACCGCCACCCCTCTCGTGACCGTGGCCCTCCACGACGGCGAGGACGTCGTGGCCGAGCTGGTCTCCGAGCACCGGCTCCAGCACGGCGAGCAGCTGGCGCCCCTGATCGACCGCGTGCTCCGGGAGACCGGCCTGGTCCGCCAGGACCTCACCGCGATCGGGGTGGGCATCGGGCCCGGCCCGTTCACCGGGCTGCGGGTGGGGCTGGTCACCGCCCGCACGCTGGGCCACGTCCTGGACGTGCCGGTCTACGGCGTGTGCACCCTCGACGTGCTCGCGGTGGAGGCGGCCGACACGGGTGCGGTCAGCGGCGACTTCGTCGTGGCCACCGACGCCCGGCGCAAGGAGGTCTACCTCGCGGCGTACGACGAGGGCGGTGCGCGGCTCGAGGGCCCCGACGTGGTCAAGCCCGCCGACGCCGCCACGGAGGCGCCGGTCGTGGGGGAGGGCGCGCTGCTCTACCCCGACGCGTTCCCGCACGCCGCCGGGCCGACCCTGCCCAGCGCCGGCTGGCTCGCGCGGGTGATCGCCGAGGAGCGGGCCGAGCTCCACGACCCCGAGCCGCTCTACCTGCGGCGTCCCGACGCCGCCGCGCCGGGGACCCCCAAGCGGGTCTCGTGACCGTCCGGCCGGCCACCGCGGCCGACGTCGAGGCCATCGCCGGCTCCGAGGCCGCCAACCTGGGCCCGGACGCCTGGTCGGCCGGCCTGGTGGAGGAGGGCGTCGCCGGACGGCTGCCGACCGTCCACTACCTCGTGGTCGAGGACGCCGGCCGGGTGGTCGGCCACGCGGTCGCCAGCCTGGCCGGCGACATCGCCGAGCTCCAGCGCATCGCGGTCGACGCGGGCCACCGGCGTCGCGGCCTGGCCCGCACCCTGCTCGAGGAGGTCGTCGCGCTGGCCGACCGCTCGGGTGCCGACCGGCTGCTGCTGGAGGTGCGCGAGGACAACGCCCCCGCCCTGGCCTTCTACGCCGCCCACGGCTTCGTCGAGGTCGACCGGCGCCGGCGGTACTACCGCGACGGCGCCACCGCCGTGGTCCTGCGGCGGGCGCTGGGCCGCGGGTGCGGCTCGACGGGCTGAGCCACTCCTACGGCCGCGCGCGGGCTGGTCTGGACCGGTCCTGACCTGATCAGGTCATGTCGCCGCGGAGCCTGCACGCAGCACCGACCGGCCTCGCCACACTGGCCCTGAGGGGTCCAGCCGTCCCCGACGCGCCGCCGGGAGAGCCGGCGCGGGCCGGACCCGGAGGAACGTGATGACCCCCAAGATCCTGGTCGCGGCTGTGGCCTGCCTGCTGGTCGGGCTCCTGCTCGGCGCGTCGGCCGACGCGCGGGCGGCCGGCGTGGAGCTCGACCGGCCCTCGACCGGGGGGAGCGCCGCCGTGCTGAGCGGCCGCGCGCCGGGCCACGCCACCGTCGTGCTGCAGAAGCGCGGACGGCAGGGCTGGCGCGACGTGCGCACCCTCGTCGTCGACCACGGTCGCTACCGGACCGAGGTGGACCGGAGCGGCCGCGACCAGGCTTACCGGACGCGCGACGGCCAGGCCACGAGCCGGTCCCGCGTCGTCGCGGCCAAGAGCACCGACGCCTGCGGCGCCCGCCCGCGCAAGGCCGACGGCACCTCCTGGTCGTGCACCTTCGTCGACGACTTCTCGGGCAGCGTCCTGGACCGGACCAGGTGGGTGCCGCAGTCGGTGTTCTCGACCGGGGACGCCCTCAGCGGCTACGCCTGCTACGACACCGACCCCTCGGTCGTCTCGGTGAGCGGGGGTGCCCTCCACCTCTCCGTCCGCAGGGACCCGACCGCGCTGCCCTGCGCCAACGGGCTGCCGCCGACGCCCTACCGCGCGGGCATGGTGTCGACGTACCACCTCTTCAGCCAGCAGTACGGCCGGTTCGAGGCCCGCTTCCGGACCACCGCGTCCTCAGCGCCCGGGCTCCAGGAGTCGTGGTGGCTCTGGCCCGACGACCGCGACCCGCTGGGCCAGCTGCCCTGGCCGCTGAACGGCGAGATCGACGTGGCCGAGACGTACTCGACCCACCCGGACCTGGCCATCCCCTTCCTGCACTACACGGCCGACGACCACGGCGGCCCGGTCGTCGGCACCAACACCGCCTGGACCTGCACGGCCCAGCGCGGGGTCTACAACACCTACACGCTGGAGTGGACCGCGACCCGCACCGAGATCCTGGTCAACGGCCGGAGCTGCCTGGTCAACACGTCGGGGGACAGCGCGTTCCGCAAGCGCTACGTCCTCGACCTGACCCAGGCGCTCGGGACGGGTGCCGACGCGCTGACTCCGGCGACCACGCTCCCGGCGGTCATGGACGTCGACTACGTGAAGGTCTGGAAGTAGCCGCGGGCTTGCCACAATGGCCCGGTGAACGGCCCGGTGAGTGAGCCCCTCGTCCTCGGCATCGAGACGTCCTGCGACGAGACCGGCGTGGGGATCGTCCGCGGCCACACCCTGCTCGCCGACGCCATCGCCAGCAGTGTCGAGGAGCACGCGCGCTTCGGCGGGGTGGTGCCGGAGGTCGCGAGCCGCGCCCACCTCGAGGCGATGGTGCCGACGCTGGAGCGGGCCTGCCAGACCGCCGGCGTGCAGCTGCACGAGGTCGACGCGATCGCGGTGACGTCGGGGCCCGGGCTGGCGGGGGCGCTGCTGGTCGGCGTCGCCGCGGCCAAGGCGCTGGCCATCGGGCTCGGGAAGCCGCTCTACGGCGTGAACCACCTGGCCTCGCACGTGGCGGTGGACCAGCTCGAGCACGGCCCCCTGCCGGACCCCTGCCTGGCGCTCCTGGTGAGCGGCGGGCACTCCTCGCTGCTGCGCGTGGAGGACGTGACGACGACGGTCGAGCCGCTCGGCGCCACGATCGACGACGCGGCCGGGGAGGCCTTCGACAAGGTCGCCCGGCTGCTCGGCCTGCCCTTCCCCGGAGGCCCCCACATCGACCGGGCCGCCACCTCCGGCAACAGCGTGGCCATCGACTTCCCACGCGGGCTGACCGGGCGGCGCGACCTCGAGCGGCACCGGTTCGACTTCTCGTTCTCGGGCCTCAAGACCGCGGTGGCGCGCTGGGTCGAGGCGCGCGAGCGGTCCGGCGAGCCGGTGCCGGTGGCCGACGTCGCGGCGTCGTTCCAGGAGGCGGTCTGCGACGTCCTGGTCCGCAAGGCCCTCGACGCCGCCGCCACCACCGGGATCTCCGACCTGCTGATCGGCGGGGGCGTGGCCGCCAACTCCCGGTTGCGGGCGATGGCCGAGTCGCGGGCCGCCGAGGTGGGCGTGCGGGTGCGCGTCCCGCGGCCCGGGCTCTGCACCGACAACGGGGCCATGGTGGCCGCGCTCGGCGCCGAGATGGTCGCCCGGGGCCGGCCGCCCTCGGCCCTGGACCTGCCCGCCGACAGCAGCCAGCCGGTCACCAGCGTGCTCGTCTGAGGCGGCCTCAGGGCTGGGTCTCGAACGTGTAGCCGTAGGGGCGTTCGTCGCGCACCGGCCCCACCAGCTCGGCGCCGCCGTCCGGACCGATGCGCACCATCGCCTCCCGTCCGGCCCCGGACGCCACGGCGAGCAGGTGCCGGTCGTCCTCCCAGGTGACCCGGTCGAACCGGCCCGACGACGAGGCGCGCACCGCGCCGGTCCGGGCGTCGAGGAGCACGAGCGCCCGCCGCTGGAAGCCCGCGACGAGCCGTCCGTCGGGGCTGAACGAGACCAGGGAGGTCCTCGGCGCCCACCAGAGGCGGCGGCCGGTGGCCGTGTCGACGACCGCCTGCCGACCGGCGACGAGGCTGCCGTGGGTGGCGACGGCGTGGCGCAGGTGGGCGATGGTGGTGACCGGTCCGGTCTCGGGCACCAGCCTGACCGGGTCGCGCCAGCCGGCGACCACGACGGCGTCGCCGACGAAGCCGGCCACGAACACGAGCGAGTGCTGGTCGAGCTCGCGGGTCCAGCCGCCGTCGCCGTCGGTGTCGGCCACGTGGACGAGCGTCTCGGCGACCAGGCTCGCCTCGGGGCACCCGGTGGTGAGCCACGCGACCTGGGTGCGGTCGTGGTTCGGCCGACCCCCACCGGTCGCGCAGGGGCCGAGCTCCGTGCGCTCTACCCCGCGGACGTGCGCGAGGCCCACGCTGCCCTCGAACCAGCGGGTGTCGGCGACG
>CAZEPK010000084.1:0-5170 GCA_964514085.1 uncultured Nocardioides sp. | reverse complement strand
GCGCGACCATCGCGTCGGCGTGATCCGCGGCGACGGCGACGAGCAGGCCGCCGGCGTACGGCAGGACGGCGGAGACGCCGATCTCCTCCTGGCCGCGGATCGGGGTGCGGTCGCGGTCCGGGGCGACGTACGTCGTGCCGTCGACGTAGGGGATCCGCGGCGGTGCGCCCCACTGGCAGCCGGCCAGCGCGAGCAGGAGGGCGAGGGTGGCCAGGGTCCGCACCTGAGGACGACGCCTCGGGTCGCCCGGCGGTTGACGAAGCACCGTCCCGGATCCCGATGTCGGGCCCCCTGCGCCACCGACCACGGAACAGTCGGTGTCGCTGCACCGACTCCGGCGACGGGCTTCGGGGTCCCGGTGCCCGGAGCGGCGTGGTGGAAACCTGCGCCTCCCCGGACCGACGTCACTCGGCCAGGACGAACGCCGAGCCGGCCTCCGCGTCCGGCCCGTCGACCGGGCCCACGACCGTCTCCGGCGCGCCGCCGTCGACCGGCACCCGCAGCAGCTGCCACGCCGGGTCCTCCGACAGGTCGGCCGTGACGACCAGCAGGTGGGTGTCGTCGGCCCAGGAGGCGCTCTTGACGACCCGACGGCCCTCCGGGTCGTAGACCAGGACCTGGCGCAGCTGTCGGTCGTAGACCTCGACCTCGCCGTACATCTGGTTGTCGCCGCGCATCCCGAGGAGGTGCTCGCCGTCGGGTGCGAACCGCAGCCCGGACGTCGCGCAGCTCCGGTCGGTGACCCGGTCGGCCTCCACGTCGTAGAGGCCTGAGCAGCCGTACTGCTCGCCGTCCGCGGCGGGGAAGGAGACGGCCCACCGGTCACCGTCCGTGCTCACGTCGCTGATCCGCAGCGGCTCAGCGGTGGCGAGCTTGAGCGGACCCTCGGCGGTCGCGGCCGCCGAGGTGGTGGTCCCGTCTCCTCCCCACACGGTGCAGCCGCCCTCGCCGCAGCGCGCCCCGACGACCCCGTCCAGGGTCGGGAAGCTCTCGCCGGGCAGCGGGATCCCGCTGAGCGCGACCGGCTCGGCCACGCCGCCCTCGAGGACCTGGACGGTGAAGGAGTCGTCGGTCCAGGCGACGAGGTGGTCGTCGGCGCTCATCGTGATCGTGTTGACCGCCACCCGGTGGACGGCCTGGCGGTCGCCATCCGGGGAGAAGACCTGCACCGCGCGGGGCCGCGAGGTCGCCACCACGATGCGGCCGTCATCGAGCACGCCGAGCTGGAGGACGTCGCGGGTGTCGAGGTCGACCCCGACGGTGCGTCCGCCGGGCAGGTGCACCTGCCCGTCGTGGAGGAACACGACCCGGTCGACGGGTGAGGGCGGGGCGGGCTCGGGCCCGCTGCTGCGCGGCGTCCCGCCGACGAGTCCGGGCACGATCAGCACCGCGGCGACCACCGCCGCAGCGGCTCCCGCAGCGACGGTCCGACGGCGCCGGCGGATCCCGTGGGCCCGGGCCCGGACCTCCTCGAAGCCCAGGTGCCGGGGCTGCACGTCCTCGGCGCGGCGCTCCAGCGCCTCCGCGACCAGCTGCTCGTTCATCGGTGCTCCTCCCGGTGTCCGGGACGCAACGTCTCCGGTGTGCGCTCGCGCAGGCTGGCCATCGCCCGCGACGCCTGCGACTTGACCGTCCCGACCGCGATGCCGAGCACCTCCGCGGTCTCGGCCTCGGTCAGCTGCTCGTAGTAGCGCAGCACCACGATGGCCCGCGCCCGGCGCGGCAGGGTCTGCACGAGCTGCCAGACGGCGTCGCCCACCCCTTCGTCGTACTCGTGGCGCACCGGCGGTCCGGAGGGCGCGGCCTCGGTGCCGAAGTCGGTGACCCGCTCCCGCCGTCGCCAGGGCTTGCGCCAGACGGAGTTGTTCTCGTTGACCAGGATGCGGCGGGCGTAGGCGTCGACCGACCCGCGGTCGTGGACGCGGTCCCAGGCCAGGTACAGCTTGGCCAGCGAGGTCTGCAGGAGGTCCTCGGCCAGGTGCTGGTCACCGGTCAGGAGGTACGCCGTCCGCAGGAGCCGGCCCTGGCGCGCCTCCAGGTACGCCGTGAAGTCGGCGTCGCGGTCCGTCATCGCCGCTCCCGTCCTGGTCCGGTCGGCCACCGCCGCCGGCTCGGTCATCGCTGCCCTCTCACACGCCAAGGACGCAGGCCGTCCCGCGATGGTTGCCATGCGCCTGTCGCCGACCTTGGGCCATGCGGTTGGCTGGGCGCCAGCAGTGCCACACGAGGGAAGGCGGAACCCCCATGCAGCAGGTCAAGGCCGTGGTCGCGAAGGCCAAGGGCGCACCGGTCGAGCTGGTCACGATCAACGTGCCGGACCCGGGCCCGGGCGAGGCGGTGGTGAAGGTGCAGGCCTGCGGGGTCTGCCACACCGACCTGCACTACCGCGAGGGCGGGATCAACGACGACTTCCCCTTCCTGCTGGGCCACGAGGCCTCCGGCGTGGTGGAGGCCGTGGGCCCGGACGTGACGGGGCTGGAGCCCGGCGACTTCGTTGTGCTCAACTGGCGGGCGGTCTGCGGCAACTGCCGGGCCTGCAACCGCGGTGAGCCGTGGTACTGCTTCGCCACCCACAACGCCACCCAGAAGATGACGCTCGAGGACGGCACCGAGCTCTCGCCGGCGCTGGGCATCGGCGCCTTCGCGGAGAAGACCCTGGTCGCGGCCGGCCAGTGCACGAAGGTCGACCCGTCGGCCCGTGCGGCGGCGGTCGGCCTGCTCGGCTGCGGCGTGATGGCCGGCATCGGCGCGGCGATCAACACCGGCGCGGTGAGCCGGGGCAGGTCCGTGGCGGTCATCGGCTGCGGGGGCGTCGGCGTGGCGGCGATCGCCGGGTCCGCGCTGGCCGGAGCCTCGCCGATCATCGCGGTCGACATCGACCCGAAGAAGCTCGAGGCCGCGACCCGGATGGGCGCCACCCACACCGTCGACTCCTCGAAGGTGGACCCGGTCGAGGCGATCCAGGAGCTGACCGGCGGCTTCGGTGCCGACGTGGTGGTCGAGGCGGTCGGCCGCCCGGAGACCTGGAAGCAGGCCTTCTACGCCCGCGACCTGGCGGGCACCGTGGTGCTCGTCGGCGTGCCGACCCCGGACATGAAGCTGCCCGACATCCCGCTCATCGACGTCTTCGGCCGCGGCGGCTCGCTGAAGTCGAGCTGGTACGGCGACTGCCTGCCCTCCCGGGACTTCCCGATGCTGGTCGACCTCTACCAGCAGGGCCGGCTGGACCTGGACGCCTTCGTGACCGAGGAGATCGGCATCGACGACATCGAGGCGGCCTTCGAGAAGATGCACCACGGCGACGTCCTGCGCTCCGTCGTGGTCCTCGACTGATGGCGGCCCGCTGATGGCCGGCGTCCTCCGGGTCGACCACGCGGTCTCGTCGGGCACCTTCTCGCTCGACGGCGAGACCTTCGAAGTCGACAACAACATCTGGGTGGTCGGCGACGACGACGAGTGCGTGGTCATCGACGCCCCGCACTCGGTCGACGACATCCTCGCCGTGGTGGGCGGACGGACCGTGAAGGCGATCCTGCTGACCCACGCCCACGACGACCACTGCCGGGTCGCGCCGGCCCTGCGCGAGCGGGTGGTCGCGCCGATCTTCCTGCACCCCGACGACAAGCCGCTGTGGGAGCTGACCCACGGCGACGCGGAGACGGGCCAATACCTCTGGGACCTCGACCTCCCCGACGGCTGGGAGCTCGCGGTCGCCGGCACCACCGTCCGGGTCCTGCACACGCCGGGTCACGCGCCCGGCGCCTGCTGCTTCCTGGTCGAGGACCTCGGCTGCGTCTTCACCGGCGACACGCTGTTCCACGGTGGCCCCGGCGCCACCGGCCGCTCGTACTCCGACCGCCCGCTGCTCGAGTCCTCGATCCGGGCCCGGCTGTTCGGCCTCCCGGACCAGACGGTGGTGCACACCGGTCACGGCGACGACACCACCATCGGCGCGGAGAAGGCGGCCTCCGCGGACTGGTGACGACCACACTCGGTGGTTGAGGAGGTTGCGCAGCAACCGTCTCGAAACCTCGCAACCCGGTGCTGTGACCGGCCCGATCCCAGCGCCGGCCCACCTGGTTTCGAGACGGGCGCAGAGCGCCCTCCTCAACCACCGGGGGTCAGAACGGACGGACCAGCAGGCAGGTGCCCTCGCCGGCCACCCGGGTGAGCACGATGGTGGCCTCGTTGTCGCCCTTGAGCGCGAGCCGCTTGCGCAGCTGGTCGGGGACGACGTCGACGCCGCGCTTCTTGATGGTCAGCCGGCCGATGCCGCGCTCGTGGAGGGCGGCCCGCAGCGGCTTCTCGCGGTGGGGCAGGGTCTCGAGGACCTCGTAGGAGCGCGCGTACGGCGTGCGGAACGACGCGTCGGAGGTGACGTAGGCGATGTGCGGGTCGAGCAGCCCGCCGCCCACGCCGGCGGCCACGGCGGTGACCAGGCCGGCGCGGATCACCGCGCCGTCGGGCTCGTAGAGGAAGCGGCCCAGCGGCACGACGTCGGCCCCGCTGTCGTCCTCGTCGGTCAGCGTGGCCAGCCCGCCGTCGCGGATCACGGTCGCGCGCCGGGCGGCGGTGGCCAGCCGGCCGCCCCAGAGCGCCGCCTCCTTGACCTCGCCGTGGTCGCTGACCCACTCGGCCTCGACACCGGCGGGCACGGCGTCGTGGGGGATGCCGGGGGCGGTCTTGACGCACGCGTCGCCGGCCAGCAGCTGGGTCACGAAGGACCAGGGCGGCGTCCAGGCGTCGGGGGAGAAGGTGCGGCCCCGGCCCGTACGCCGCGCCGGGTCGGCGAAGGCCACGGCGAAGGGCCGGATGTCGGTGTCCATGGCGTCGGCCACGCCCACCGCGCCGGGCAGGCCCAGGGCCGCGAGGTTGGCGGTCGCCACCGCGACCCGCACCCGGTCGAGGTCCACGCCGGCGGCGGTGATGCCAGCGCGGGCGAAGGCGATGAGGTCACCACCGATGCCGCAGCCGAGGTCGACCACCGTGGTGGCCTCGAAGGCCGAGAGCCGCGCCGCGCGGTGCGTGGACACCGAGAGCCGGGTGGCCTGCTCCAGACCCTCGGGGGTGAAGTACATCGAGGCCGCGAGGTCGCCGAACTTGGCCACCGCCCGCTCCCGCAGCTCGGCCTGGGTCAACGCGACGGCGAGCAGGTCGGAGGGCTTCCCGG
>CAZEPK010000083.1:7581-15642 GCA_964514085.1 uncultured Nocardioides sp. | reverse complement strand
CGGTTGGCGTTGAGCTCCCCCAGCGGGACAGCGCGGCCGTCGTCGTAGGAGCCCCACTCCCCTCCGCTGGGCCGGTCGGTCAGCCACACGTGCAGGTCGGGCCCGTCGGAGGTGTCCAGGTCCTCCAGCCGCAGGAACCGCCGCCCGTCGGCCAGGGACAGGACCACCACGTCGCCGGAGGTCTGGTGCTCGGCGGACTCGAAGCGGCCGCGGGCCAGCACCACGTCCTCCGGCGCGGGCGGCGTGGCCGAGGGTGTCTCCGACGGTGCGGCCGAGGGTGCCGAGGACGGCGTGGGCGGGCTGCTCGACGTACGGGTCGGCGTGCTGCTCGGCGCCGCCTCGTCCACGGTGCTGCTGGTGACCAGCCGCCACGGCTCGAACCAGGCCAGGCCCGCGGCCAGCACCACCGCCACCACGCACCCGACCAGCCACCTCATGCAGGTCAGTGGCAGGAGCCGGTCGCGCCGTTACGGTGAAAGTCTCAGACGTTCCCGACCGGGTCCAGGCGGGGGCCGTGTCGGAAAGGTCTGAGACTATCGGCCACCCGCCAGCCGCTCGCCCGCCACCCAGGACGCGGCCACGTCGTCGGGGCCGGCCAGCGCGAAGGCCTTGGCCAGGGCGTCGTCGTGGCCCTCGGCGTGGCGGAGCGCGACGTCGAGGGTCGAGCCGGGCGAGGGCCGGAGCCAGAGCGCGTCGAACTCCTTGCCGACCGAGAAGTCGCCGATGGTGTCGCTGAGCCCGAGCACGTCGGCGCCGGCCGAGGTGGCCAGGTGGAGCAGGTGGCGGGCCGAGAGCTTGTGGCCCTCCCGGCCGAGGAGCTGCTGGGCGAAGTAGGCCTGCAGGCCCTCCTTGAAGAGGCAGAAGCCGGTCCCGGCGCCGACGTCGGAGCCGAGGGCCACCCGTACGCCGAGGGCCAGGTGCGAGCCCAGGGGGAAGAGGCCGCTGCCCAGCGCGGCGTTCGACGTCGGGCAGTGCGCGACCGCCGCCCCGTGCCCGGCCAGCAGCAGCAGCTCCTTCAGCGAGGGGTGCACGTTGTGGGCCAGCACCGAGCGGGGGCCAAGCAGCCCGGACCGCTCGTAGGTGGTCGCGTAGTCGCAGCCGAAGAGCTGGCGGACGCCCTCGATCTCCTCGACGTTCTCGTTGAGGTGGGAGGTGAACCAGAGCTCGGGCCCGTCGGCCAGCAGCGCCCCGGCCGACTCCATGAGGGCGTCGGAGCACGAGAGCGAGAAGCGCGGGGTGACGGCGTAGCGGGTGCGGCCCTGGCCGTGCCAGCGCTTGGCCAGCTCCAGGCCCTCGTCGTAGGCCCGCTCCGGGGTGGTGAAGAGGTCCTCGCGCAGGATCCGGTCGGACAGGACCAGCCCGGAGGTGACGCGCATCCCCACCCGGGTGGCCTCGGTGAAGAGCGCGTCGACGGCACCCGCGAAGTGCGACCCGAAGACCAGCGCCGTGGTGGTGCCGGCCCGGGCCAGGCCGGAGACGAAGTCGGTGGCCACCGAGGCGGCGTACGCCGTGTCGGCCAGCCGCGCCTCCTCGGGCAGCGCGCACTTCTCCAGCCAGTCGAGCAGCGGCATGCCGAGCCCGCCGATCGCGCGCACCTGCGGGAAGTGGACGTGGGTGTCGACGAAGCCGGGCAGCACCAGCCCCTCACGCAGGTCGACCACCTCGTCGGCGCCGTGCACCGAGGGCTCGAACGGCTCGCGCGCCACGATCCGGCCGTCCTCCACGACGAGGGCGAGGTCGGTCTCCGCGCGCAGGTGGCCACCGGTGAAGGGGCTGCGGGGGGTGTCGAGGAAGGTGCCGCGGAAGACGGTCACCGCTGGGTGGCGGCTTCGCGCTCGAGGGCCGCCAGCAGCTCCGCCGCGACCGAGACCGCGATCGCCGCGGGTTCCTTGCTGGAGGTCACGCCGGGCAGCCCGATCGGCGTCCGGACGCGGTCGACGACCTCGGGCGCGAAGCCGGCGGCGGACAGCTGGGTGCGGAACCGTGCCCACTTGGCCGAGGACCCGATCAGCCCCAGCGGCCCGAGGTGGTTGCAGCGCAGCGCCGCGTCGATGATCGCGAGGTCCTCGGCGTGGTCGTGGGTGAGCACCAGGACGTGGGTGCCGGGCGGCAGCTCGCCCAGGACGAGCTCGGGGATCACGGGCACGTGGTGGGTGTGCACCGCGGCCACGGCGTCGCCGAGCGGGGCGAGCGCATCCGCGCCCAGGTGGTCGGGGCGCGAGTCGACCAGGTGCAGGTCCAGCTCGAGGCGGGCCAGGATCCGGGCCAGCTCGAGGCCGACGTGACCGACGCCGAAGATCGCCACGGACGGTACGACGGTCAGCGGCTCGAGCAGGACGCTCACCTCGCCGCCGCAGCACTGCACACCGTGCTGGAAGGGCGCCTTGTCCGAGAGGCTCGCGGTGTACGAGGTCGGCGCCACCGCGCCGGAGGTGACCAGCTCGCGCGCCCGGCGCACCGCCTCCTCCTCGAGGTTCCCGCCGCCGATGGAGGCCCAGGTCGAGGTGGCGGAGACGACCATCTTGGCCCCGGCCTCGCGCGGGGCGTGGCCGCGGACGTCGGTGACCGTGACCAGCACGCCGGGCTCCCGCGCGGCCCGCAGGGCGGCCACCGCGGCGAACCACGTGGTCACGACGCGGCCGCCTCGCGGGCGGCGGACAGCGCCCAGTAGACGGCCTCCGGCGTGGCCGGCGAGGCCAGCTCGCACGGGCGTCCCTGAGGTCCGAAGGCCGCGCAGGCATCGCGGAGCGCCTCGCGCACGCAGAAGGCCAGCATCAGCGGCGGCTCCCCCACGGCCTTGGACCCGTAGACCACGCCGTCCTCGTGAGCCTGCTCCAGCAGGGCGACGTTGAACTCGGCCGGCATCTCGGAGAACGACGGCAGCTTGTAGGTCGACGCGGCCTGCGTGGTGAGCCGCCCGCGGCCCGGCCCGTCGGACTCGTCCCAGCGCAGGTCCTCCAGCGTCAGCCAGCCCGCGCCCTGGACGAAGCCGCCCTCGACCTGCCCCAGGTCGACCAGCGGCGAGAGGCTGTCGCCCACGTCGTGGACGATGTCCACGCGCCGCGTGGTGTAGGCACCGGTGAAGCCGTCGACCTCCACCTCGGCCGCGGCCACGCCGTAGGCGAAGTACTTGAAGGGCGAGCCCGTCATCGTGCCGAGGTCCCAGCTCAGCCCCTCGGTCTTGTAGAAGCCGGCCGCCCACAGCTGCACCCGCCGGTGGTAGGCCGCCGCCACCAGCTCGTCCCAGGAGGCGTCGGGCAGCTCGGCGCGCACCGGCACCAGCCGGGCCAGGATCTGCTCGCAGGCGTCCTTGACCGCACCACCGTTGAGGTCAGCTCCCGCCGAGGCCGCGGTGGCCGAGGTGTTGGGCACCTTGTCGGTGCGCGTCGGCGCCAGCCGGACCCGCTCCAGGGGCAGGCCCAGCGCGGTGGCCGCGACCTGGAGCATCTTGGTGTGCAGGCCCTGCCCCATCTCGGTGCCGCCGTGGTTGATCAGGACCGAGCCGTCCTTGTAGACGTGGACCAGCGCCCCGCCCTGGTTGAACGTGGTGAAGTTGAACGAGATCCCGAACTTCACCGGCGTGATCGCCAGCCCCCGCCGCCGGTGCGGGTGCTCGGCGTTCCAGCGGTCGACCTCCTCGCGGCGGGCCGGCAGCGCGGCGTCGCGGGTGACCTGGTCCCAGGCCGTGGCCAGCCGCTCGGGGTGCCGCACCACCTGGCCGTACGGCGTGGCCTGGCCGTCGACGTAGAAGTTGCGACGCCGCAGCTCGGCGGGATCGATCCCCAGCGCCGGCGCGCACCGGCCGAGGATGTCCTCGATCACCAGCATCCCCTGCGGCCCGCCGAAGCCACGGAACGCCGTCTGCGAGGTCTTGTGGGTCTGGGCCACCCGGCCGTGGACGGTGATGTCGGGGATCCAGTAGGCGTTGTCGACGTGGCACAGCGCGCGGGAGAGCACCGGCTCGGAGAGGTCGAGGCTCCAGCCGCCGTCGGCGGTGAGGGTGGCCTCCAGCGCTGAGAACCTGCCCTCGTCGTCGAAGCCGACCTTCCACGTCGCGTGGTAGCCGTGGCGCTTGCCGGTCATGGTCATGTCCTGGGTGCGGCTCAGCCGCAGCCGGACCGGCCGCCCGGTCAGCGTGGTACCGAGCGCCGCCACCGCGGCCAGCCCGTGGGGCTGCATCTCCTTGCCGCCGAAGCCGCCGCCCATCCGCAGGCACTGGACCGTCACCGCGTGGCTGGGCACCCCGAGGACGTGGGCCACGATCTCCTGGGTCTCGGTCGGGTGCTGGGTGCTGGACTGCACGAAGACCTGGCCGCCCTCGTCCACCAGCGCCAGCGAGCAGTGCGTCTCGAGGTAGAAGTGCTCCTGGCCGGCCATCGCCGTCACGCCCTCGAAGACGTGCGCCGCCCGGGCCAGGCCCTCGGCCGAGTCGCCGCGCGCCATGGTCGGGCGGGCGCCTTGGAAGTGCTCCGCGGCGATCGCCTCCTCGACCGTGAGCAGCGCCGGGAGCTCGTCGTAGCGGACCTCGACCGCCGCGGCGCCGCGCCGTGCGGCCTCCAGGGTCTCGCCGAGCACCCAGCACACTGCGTGCCCGTGGTACATCACCTCGGTCGGGAAGAGCGGCTCGTCGTGCTTGATCCCGGCGTCGTTGACCCCCGGCACGTCGGCCGCGGTCAGCACGCGGACCACGCCCGCCACGTCGTACGCCGGCGCCGTGTCGAGCTCGGTGATCCGGGCGTGGGGCACCGGCACCTGGACGGGGTGGGCGTGCAGCACGCCGCTGGTCCGGCCGACGAGGTCGTCGGTGTAGAGCGCCCGGCCGGTCACGTGCAGGGCCGCGCTCTCGTGGGGCACCGACTCGCCGACCACGGCGTCACCGGGACGCCGGCTCAGCGCGCTGGTGGTGATCTCCTGCTCGGTCGTCAGGTCGGTGCTCATGCCTCCACCCCCGCCGACGTCTCGGCGTACAGCTTGCGCAAGGACTGCCCGAGCATCGCGGTGCGGTAGGCCGCGCTGGAGCGTTGGTCGGAGATCGGCGTGCCCTCGCGGCCCATGATCTCGGCCGCGTCGTCCACGGTCTCCTGGGTCCACGGCCGGCCCTCGAGCGCGGCCTCGGTGGCCAGCGCGCGGATCGGGGTGGCGGCGACCCCACCCAGGCCGATGCGGGCCCGCTGGACCGTGCCGTCGACGATCGCGAGGGCGTAGCCGACCGCGACGGACGAGATGTCGTCGAAGCGCCGCTTGGCGATCTTGTGGAAGCCGGTGAGGCCGCTGAGCGGGGTCGGGACGACCACCTCGGTGATCAGCTCCCCCGGACGCCGGACCGACTCGCGGTAGCCGGTGAAGTAGTCGGCGAGCGGGACGGTCCGCTCCCCCTCGGTCGAGGCCAGCACCACCTGGGCCTCCAGGGCGAGCAGCACCGGCGGCGCGTCCCCGATGGGCGAGCCGGTGCCGAGGTTGCCGCCGAGGGTGGCGGCGTTGCGGATGAGCGGGGAGGCGAACTGCGGCATCAGCGCCGCGAGCAGCGGAAGCCGCCCGGCCAGCCGGCGCTCCACCTCGGTGAGGGTCAGCGCGGCGCCGAGCCGGACCTCGGTCGGGGCGATCTCGAAGCGCCGCAGCTCGGGCAGCCGGTCGACGGCCACCACCAGGCCGGCCCGGCGGCCCTTGAGGTTGACGTCGACGCCCCAGTCGGTGCTGCCCGCCACCACGACCGCGTCCTCGTGGTCGGCCAGCAGCCGCAGCGCCTCGGCCAGCGTGGCCGGGCGGAGGAACGCCGCCTCGCCGTCGTGCAGCTGCGTGCTCGCCGGCGCCGGCGGGGGCGCCGTACGCCGGGCGGCCAGCGGGTCGTCGGCGGCGGGGAGGTCGAGGGCGAACGCGGCGTCCCGGATCGGCCGGTAGCCGGTGCAGCGGCAGAGGTTCCCGCTGATCGCGTGCACGTCGAAGCCATTAGGGCCGTGGAGCTCGTCGGCCGGTCCGGTGCCGTTGGTGGCGGCGCGGCCCGCGCGGTAGAACTCCGCCGTCATCGAGCACACGAAGCCCGGCGTGCAGTAGCCGCACTGGGACCCGCCGCGCACCGCCATCTCGTGCTGGACCGGGTGCAGCGCCTCAGGGGTGCCGAGGCCCTCGGAGGTGACGACCTCCTGGCCGTCCAGAGCGGCGGCCGGCAGCAGGCAGGAGTTGATCGCCGTCCACTCCGTGGCCTCGGAGCCGTCGGGAGCCGGTCGGGCCACCAGCACCGAGCAGGCGCCGCACTCCCCCTCGGCGCAGCCCTCCTTGGCACCGGTCAGCCCGCACCCGCGCAGGAAGTCGAGCGCGTTGGTGTGCAGGGGCACGCCCTGCAGGTCACGCGGCTCGCCGTTGACCACGATCCCGGCCATCTCGCACCTCCCGTCGCTGCGACGAAGGCATGGTTGCTGGTCCCGGGTGGGGAGCGACCCGCTGGTTGTCCATGCGAACAACGGACCGCACTCCAACTCTATACGTGAATCGCCTCCTCGGTGGCTGAGGTGCGAGGCCGTCCGCGGCCGAGCCTCGAAGCCTCCGCGGCCCGCGCTGGGAGGTGATCGGGATCCAGCCCCGGGTCACCAGGCTTCGAGGCTCAGGCGCAGAACGCCTTCGCACCTCAGCCACCGACGGGGACACGCCTCAGAGGTTCAGCCCGACGTGGCGATTCACGTCCTTGTAGAGCAGGTAGCGGAACGGGCCGGGCCCGCCGGCGTAGCAGGCCTGGGGGCAGAAGGCGCGCAGCCACATGAAGTCGCCGGCCTCGACCTCGACCCAGTCGGTGTTGAGCAGGTAGACCGCCTTGCCCTCGAGCACGTAGAGGCCGTGCTCCATCACGTGCGTCTCGGGGAAGGGGATCGCGCCACCGGGCTGGAAGTTCACGATGTTGACGTGCATGTCGTGGCGCAGGTCGGCGGTGTCCACGAAGCGGGTGGTGGACCAGGCGCCGTCGGTGCCGGGCATCTCGACCGGCGCGACGTCCTGCTCGCGGGTGACGAACGCCGAGGGTGCGTCGCGGCCCTCGACCCGGTGGTAGGCCTTGCGGATCCAGTGGAACGACGCGGTCGCGCCGCTGCGGTTGTGCAGGGTCCAGGCAGCGCCCGGGGGCAGGAAGACGTAGGAGCCCGGCCCGAGCGCGTGCTCCACGCCGTCGACGGTGAGGTGGAGCGCACCGTCGACCACGAACAGCACCGCCTCCGCGCCGGCGTCGGCCTCGGGGTGGTCGGAGCCGCCGCCGGGCGAGACCTCGACGACGTACTGGCTGAAGGTCTCGGCGAAGCCCGACAACGGGCGGGCCAGGACCCACAGGCGGGTGGCGTCCCAGCCGGGCAGGTAGGAGGCGGTGATGTCGGTCTGGGTCCGGGCCGGGATCACCGCGTAGGCCTCGGTGAAGGCCGCCCGGTCGGTGGTGAGCGCCGTCTGCGGCGGCAGCCCGCCCCTGGGCACGTGGTAGCTCATCGCTCGCCTCTCCGTAGCAGTCGTCCTCGTGGGCTCTGTCCCTCGCTGGTGTCCACGGGCGCGCCGCGCAGCCAGGTCTCCCGGACCACGCCCGCCAGCCGGCGCCCGGCGTACGCCGAGACCGGGTTGCGGTGCCGCAGCCGAGCGACGTCGACGGTGAACTCCTCGTCGGGGGCGAAGCGCACCAGGTCGGCGTCGGCGCCGACCTCGATCCGCCCCTTGTGGGTCAGCCCCACCCGGTCGGCGGTGGCGGTGGCCATCCAGCGCACCACGTCGGTGAGCGGCAGGCCGCGCGCCCGGGCGCCGGTCCACACCGCGGGCAGGCCGAGCTGGACCGAGGAGATGCCGCCCCAGGCCTGCGCGAAGTCACCGCCGCCGCGGGCCTTGAGCTCGGGCGTGCAGGGCGAGTGGTCGGACACCACGAAGTCGACCTGGCGAGCGGCCAACGCCTCCCACAGCGCCTCGCGGTGGGCCGCCTCCCGGATCGGGGGGCAGCACTTGAGCTCGGTGGCGCCGTCGGCGACGTGCTCGGCGTCGAAGGTCAGGTAGTGCGGGCAGGTCTCCACGCTCACGTCGAGCCCGTGCAGCCGGGCGGACTCG
>CAZEPK010000083.1:3341-7571 GCA_964514085.1 uncultured Nocardioides sp. | reverse complement strand
CGCGACGGCCGAGGCGTCGCTGAGGTGGACGACGTGGACCCTGCCGCCGCTCCGGAACGCCTCGTCGAGGACCAGCCCGATCGCGGACTCCTCCGCCTCGACCGGCCGGGAGGCCAGGAAGCCGGCGTAGTGGGGACCGTCCAGGGCCGCGTCGTCCAGGAGCTCGCCGTCCTCGGCGTGCACGATCATGAGCGCGCCGAGCCGGGCCGTCTCGTCCATGGCCAGCGCGAACTGCTCGGGCTCGAGATGGCCGAACTCCTCGACCCCGGAGTCGAGCAGGAAGCACTTGAAGCCGAAGACGCCGGCCTCGTGGAGGGGGCCGAGGACGGTGAGGTTGCCGGGCACCGCGCCGCCCCAGAAGCCCACGTCGACGCTGACCTGCCCCTGGGCCACCGCCCGCTTGGCCTCCAGCCCATCGAGCGTGGTGGTCGGGGGCACCGAGTTGAGCGGCATGTCGAGGATCGTGGTGACGCCCCCGGCCGCGGCCGCGGCGGTCGCGCTGGCGAAGCCCTCCCACTCGGTGCGGCCCGGCTCGTTGACGTGCACGTGGGTGTCGACCAGGCCCGGGAGCAGGACCTCGTCGTCCTCCAGGGTGACGGTGGTGGTGGCCGCCGGCGGCTCGTCGTACGGCGTGACGGAGGTGATCCGCTCCCCGGTGACCCCGACGCAGACCGCCGTCTCGACCCCGCCCACGACCGCGCGGCGGGCCCTGATGACCACGTCGCAGAGGGGTTCAGCTGCCACGGTAGGTGGAGTAGCCGTAGGGGCTCAGGAGCACCGGCACGTGGTAGTGCTGGTCGGGGTCGGCGACGGTGAAGACCACCACCACCTCGGGGTAGAAGCCGTCGACGTAGGTGCCGGTGTCGAAGCGCAGCACGTAGGCGCCGCGCTCCAGCCGCTCGGGCCCGATCACGCCGACCCGGCCGTCGTCGTCGGTCACCCCCTCGCCGAGCGGCTCCCCGCCGCGCGTCTCGAGGCGTACGGCGATCCCGCGGGCCGGCCGTCCGGCGGCGGTGTCGAGGACGTGGGTGCTCAGGGTGCTCACGAGGCGGCCTCCAGCCGGAGCAGGGCGATCTGGCGCAGGTTGTCGACGGTCTCGGCCCGCTCGGCGGCGTCGTCGTTCTGCAGGCGCCGCTGGAGCTCGGCCAGGACCTCCTCGGCGTCGCGGCCGGCGGCCCGGATCAGGAAGACGCGGTCGAACCGCTCCTCGTAGGCCGCGTTGCCGGCCGCCAGCCGCGCCGCGGTGTCCCCCTCGTCGGCGCGCACGCCGGACTGCTCCTGCTGGGACTGCGCTCCCCCGCGCTCGCCGATGCGCGGGTGACCGGACAGCGCCTGGTCGAGCTCGTCGTCGGTGAGGCTCCGGGCGGCCGCGTCTGCCGCGGCCAGCAGCGCTGCGCGGCCGGCGTACGGCTGACCGGCCAGCACCTCGTCGGCCCAGCGCGGCACCGCCAGGCAGCCGAGCAGGACCTCGCGGGTCGTCTCGACCTCGCGGACCACGGTGGCCTCGATCAGCCCGTACGGCCGGTCGGCCGCGATGAAGACCTCGCCGTCGTTGGTCAGACCCAGGACGTCGAAGCCCGAGAAGTCGACCAGGAAGTGGTGCTTGTTGGGTGCGACGAAGGAGATGTCGGTCAGGCCCGGCTCGGCCTCCAGGACGGCGGTGCCCATGGCGTACAGCGTCTCCTGCAGCGCGCGCGAGTAGGTGCCGGCGAAGGTGGTGAGCACCCGCTCGAGCACGAGGTCGTAGGAGGTGTTCCAGTCGGCGTCGGTGCCGGCGTGCCGCCAGGTGGCCACCAGCGACGTGGCCAGGATCCGGTCGTCGGCCTCGGGCAGCGTCGTGAACTCGTCCTTGAGGAAGCCCTTGAACTCCGAGTCGGTGGAGTTGAGGACGACCAGGTCCTTGACGCCCGACTCGACGTGGGCGGAGCCCCGACCCACGGTCACCACGCAGGTGCGCACGGCCCCACCGCGGCGCACGAAGGAGTGGTCGCCGATCCGGTCCCAGGCGTACTCCTCCACCCGCACCTCCGCCTCGGTCGCGGCCGGCGTGGCCTCGACGAGCCGCCGCCCGAGCGCCAGCGCGTAGTCCTCGATCGACGAGACGCCGTGCAGCTTGGCGTAGGCGAACGCGGTGTTCTTCTGGGTGTCGGTCGGCAGCACCTGGGCCTGGTCGCCGTGGGTGTGGGCGGCGCCGAAGTCGCCGCGCAGCGAGGTCGAGACGTTGAGGTCGCGGATCTCGTGCACGGGGCTGTCGCGGACGATCCGGACGACGCGGTTCTCCGCCTTGCCGTAGCGGTTGGCTCCCAACACCGTGCCCATCCGAGGACCCTAGAGGAAGCGCGCGAGCGGCAGGCCGCGGATCTCCGACTCGTCGACGGCGCCGCAGTCGACGCCGCGGAGCACGTAGCGGGCCAGGGCCCGGGCCGTGGCCGGCTCGTCGGCGATCCCGCCCTCCACCCGGCCGACGTAGGCCTCGAGGCGGTCCAGGGCGGACCCCAGCCCCTCGCGGTAGAAGGCGTACGTCGCGGCGTACCGCGTGGGCAGCTGCGCCGGGTGCAGGTCCCACCCCTGGTAGTAGCCGTGCTCGAGCGAGCGGCGGACCAGGCGGTGGTGGTTGCGCCAGGCGGCGACCACCGCCGCCGCGTCGCCGACGGGGAGGAGGTTGGTGGAGCCGTCGGAGAGCCGCACCCCGGTGCCGGCCGCGGCCGCCTGCATGACGAGCTTGGCGTGGTCGGCCACCGGGTGCTCGAGCGACTGGTAGGCCGCCGCGATGCCGGTGAACGCCGAGTAGTCGTAGGTGCCGTAGTGCAGCCCCGTCAGCCGCGCGCCACCCGCGTGCACCATGCGGGCCACGAGCGCCGTGCCGTCGGGGCCGAGGATGGACTGCGGGGTCTCGACCTGGACCTCGAAGCGCAGGTCGAGCCCCTGCTGCGCGTAGGTCTCGGCCACGTGCACCATCGCCTCGACCTGGTCCACGCTGGTGACCTTGGGCAGCGTGACCACCCAGCCGTCGAGCGACCCGCCCGCCGAGAGCAGCGTGTCGACGTAGGCGGTCAGGGTCCGCAGCGAGCGGGCGCGGGTCGCGGCCTCGAAGCACTTGACCCGGATGCCCCCGAACGGCGCCGCCCGGCCGTCGGCCTGGGTCTGGGCCAGCGCGGTCGCGGCGCGCACCACGTCGGCGTCCTCGTCGGCCTCGGTCCGGCCCACGTAGCCGTCCTCGAAGTCGACGCGGAGGTCCTCCACCGGCTCGGCCGCGAGCTTGGCCCGCACCCTCTGCACCAGGTCGTCGTCGGCCACCAGGTCGTCGAACGCCGCGGCGTGCTCGTCCAGGGACCGGAGCGCCTCGGCGCAGTACGCCGGGACCAGGCCCGCGTCGTACCGGTCGGCCGAGACGTAGACCGTGTGCACCGGCTGCCGCCCGGGCCGCTCCCCGGGGTAGCCGCTGGCCAGCGCCGCATCGGCCGCCGCCAGCCGCTCGTCGAGCTCCTGGGTCAGGCGGGCGGCCAGGTCCTCAGGCGTCGTCATGCCCGAGCGTCTGGCTGGACTCGGCCCGCGTGCCGGCGGGGTCCTCGGTCCGCTCGTCCGACTCCTCGAGGATGGCCGCGGCCTGCGCCTCCGGGTCGTCGCTCCCGGCGGCCTCCTCCTCCGGCAGCAGCTCGGCGCGGCGGTGGATGCGGTCGGCGTCCGGGTCCGTGGGCTCGCTCATGGGCCCGAGGTTACGCAGGTGCGCTTCGACCCCGACGGTGGCTGAGGTGCGAAGGCGTCCCGCGCCCCGACGGCGGCTGAGGTACGAAGGCGTCCTGCGCCCCGACGGTGGCTGAGGTGCGAAGGCGTCCTGCGCCCCCCGACGGTGGCTGAGGTGCGAAGGCGTCCTGCGCCTGAGCCTCGAAGCCCCGCGACCCGGTGCTGGCACCCGCCCACCTCCCAGCACCGAGTACAGAGGCTTCGAGGCTCGGCCGTAGCCGGCCTCGCACCTCAGCCACCGTCTGGCCAGCCCGGCGGGCGCCCCCGACGGTGGCTGAGGTGCGAAGGCGTCCTGCGCCTGAGCCTCGAAGCCACCTGACCCGGTGCTGGCACCCGCCCACCTCCCAGCACCCGGTTGCGAGGCTTCGAGGCTCGGCCGTGGCCGGCCTCACACCTCAGCCACCGTCCAGGCCAGCCCCAGCGGACGCCCTGACGGTGGCTGAGGTGCGAAGGCGTCCTGCGCCTGAGCCTCGAAGCCACCTGACC
>CAZEPK010000083.1:0-3241 GCA_964514085.1 uncultured Nocardioides sp. | reverse complement strand
CGGTGCTGGCACCCACCCACCTCCCAGCACCGGGTTGCGAGGCTTCGAGGCTCGGCCGTGGCCGGCCTCGCACCTCAGCCACCGTCGGCGTGGCCGGCCTCGCACCTGAGCCACCGTCGGCCGTGGCCGGCCTCGCACCTCAGCCACCGTCGCTCAGGAACCCACTGTCGGTGGCCTGAGCAAGACTGGGGCCATGCCCGTGCCCACCCCTGCGCCCAGCGAGGCGCTGAGCCGCTTCAGCGAGCCCACGCGGGTGTGGTTCGCGGCGGCGTTCGCGGAGCCGACGCCGGCCCAGGTGGGGGCCTGGGAGGCGATCGGGGCCGGCCGGAACGCGCTGGTGGTGGCGCCCACCGGCTCCGGCAAGACCCTGAGCGCCTTCCTGTGGAGCCTGGACGGGCTGCTCACCCAGGAGCGCCCGACCGACAAGACCAAGCGCACGCGCGTCCTCTACGTCAGCCCGCTCAAGGCGCTCGCGGTCGACGTCGAGCGCAACCTCCGCAGCCCGCTGACCGGCATCCGCCACACCGGCGAGCGGCTCGGGACGCCGGTCCCCGAGGTCACCGTCGGGGTCCGGTCCGGCGACACCGCGGCCGCCGACCGGCGCAAGCTGGTCACCCAGCCGCCCGACATCCTCATCACCACCCCTGAGTCGCTCTTCCTGATGCTGACCAGCCAGGCCCGCGAGAGCCTGCGCGGGGTGGAGACGGTGATCGTCGACGAGGTGCACGCCGTGGCCGGCACCAAGCGGGGCGCCCACCTCGCGCTGACCCTGGAGCGCCTCGACGCGCTGCTGGAGCGGCCGGCCCAGCGGGTCGGGCTGAGCGCGACCGTCCGCCCGCTCGAGGAGGTGGCGCGCTTCCTCGGCGGCAGCGCCCCGGTGGAGATCGTGGCGCCGCCCAGCACCAAGGAGTGGGACCTCAAGGTGGTGGTCCCCGTCGAGGACATGACCTCACCGGGCCAGTACGACGAGGACAGCGACGAGCCGACGCGGGCCCAGTCGATCTGGCCGCATGTCGAGGAGCACGTCGTCGACCTCATCGAGCAGCACCGCAGCACCATCGTCTTCGCCAACAGCCGCCGGCTCTCCGAGCGGCTGACCGCCCGGCTCAACGAGATCGCCTTCGAGCGCGCGACCGGCGAGCAGCTGCTGCCCGGGCAGAGTCCCGCGCAGGTGATGGCCCAGTCCGGCTCCACCACCGGCGCCGAGAGCATCATCGCCAAGGCCCACCACGGCTCGGTCTCGAAGGAGCAGCGCGCGCTCATCGAGGACGACCTCAAGCGCGGTCGCCTGCCCGCGGTGGTCGCCACGAGCAGCCTCGAGCTCGGCATCGACATGGGCGCGGTCGACCTCGTGGTCCAGATCGAGAGCCCGCCCAGCGTGGCCAGCGCCCTCCAGCGCGTCGGCCGGGCCGGCCACCAGGTCGGCGAGGTGAGCCGGGGGGTGCTCTTCCCCAAGCACCGCGGCGACCTGGCCCAGACGGCGGTGGCCGTCCAGCGCATGCGCAGCGGCGCCATCGAGTCGCTGCACGTGCCCGCCAACCCCCTCGACGTCCTGGCCCAGCAGGTGGTGGCCGCCACCGCGATGGACGCCTGGCACGTCGACGAGCTCTTCGAGCTGGTCAAGCGCACGGCCAGCTTCGCCCAGCTCCCCCGCTCGGCCTACGACGCGGTCCTCGACCTGCTCTCGGGGCGCTACCCCAGCGACGAGTTCGCCGAGCTCCGGCCCCGCATCGTCTGGGACCGCGTCACCGGCTCGCTCACCGGCCGGCCCGGCGCCCAGCGCCTGGCCGTGACCAGCGGCGGCACCATCCCCGACCGCGGCCTGTTCGGCGTGTTCCTGGTCGGCGGCGAGGGCCCCGGCAAGCGGGTCGGCGAGCTCGACGAGGAGATGGTCTACGAGTCGCGGGTCGGCGACGTCTTCGCCCTCGGCGCCACCAGCTGGCGGATCGAGGACATCACCCACGACCGCGTCCTGGTCACCCCCGCCCCCGGCGTACCCGGCCGCCTGCCGTTCTGGAAGGGCGACGCCCTGGGCCGCCCGGCCGAGCTCGGCGAGGCGGTCGGCGCCTTCACCCGCGAGCTGGCGGCGATGCCCGTGCAGCAGGCCACGGCCCGCGCGAAGGAGGAGGGCCTCGACGACTACGCCGCCGGCAACCTCGTCGCCTACCTCCACGAGCAGGTCGAGGCCACCCAGGTGCTGCCCAGCGACCAGACGCTGCTGGTCGAGCGCTTCCGCGACGAGCTGGGCGACTGGCGGCTGGTGGTGCACTCCCCCTACGGCACGCCGGTGCACGCGCCCTGGGCGCTGGCGATCAACGCCCGGCTGCGCGAGCGCTACGGCATCGACGGCCAGGCGGTCGCCTCCGACGACGGCATCGTGATCCGCATCCCCGACACCGACGCCGAGGCCCCGGGCGGCGAGCTGGTGGTCTTCTCTCCCGACGAGATCGACGACCTGGTCACCCAGGAGGTCGGTGGCTCGGCGCTGTTCGCCTCCCGCTTCCGCGAGTGCGCGGCCCGGGCCCTGCTCCTGCCGCGGCGCGACCCGGGGCGGCGCAGCCCCCTGTGGCAGCAGCGCCAGCGCAGCGCCGCGCTGCTCGAGGTGGCCAGCAAGTACCCGTCCTTCCCCATCGTCCTGGAGGCGGTGCGCGAGTGCCTGCAGGACGTCTACGACCTGCGGGCCCTGGTCGGGCTGATGCGCTCGGTCGAGCAGCGCAAGGTGCAGGTCACCGACGTCTCGACCCAGGCTCCGAGCCCCTTCGCACGCAGCCTGCTCTTCGGGTACGTCGCGCAGTTCGTCTACGAGGGCGACTCCCCCATCGCCGAGCGGCGGGCCGCCGCGCTCTCCCTCGACCAGGGCCTCCTGGCCGAGCTGCTCGGCCGCGCCGAGCTCCGCGAGCTCCTCGACCCCGAGGTGCTGGCCGAGGTCGAGGCGGAGCTGCAGCGGCTGACGCCCGAGCGCGCGGCCCGGGGCGCCGAGGGGGTGGCCGACCTGCTCCGGCTGCTCGGCCCGCTCAGCACCGAGGAGGTGCAGGCGCGGTGCGCCGAGGGCGTCGACGGGCTGGAGTCGCTGCAGAGCCTGGCCGCGACCAGGCGAGCGGTCGAGGTCCGGGTGTCCGGGGTCGAGCGGTGGGTGGCCATCGAGGACGTCGGGCGGTTGCGCGATGGGCTCGGGGTGGCCGTCCCGCCCGGCACCCCCGAGGCCTTCACCGAACCCGTCGAAGACCCGCTGGCCGATCTG
>CAZEPK010000082.1:0-15687 GCA_964514085.1 uncultured Nocardioides sp. | reverse complement strand
CGGCGGCGATGGAGCGGCGCACGTCCAGGGTCTCGGTGGACCCGGCCAGGAGCTGCTGGTGGGCATCAGCGGCCAGGGCGGTGTCGAGTTCGATCGCGTCCGCGAGGTCCAGAGCACCCTCGACCCGGACGGTGCCGGTCACGTCGACGTGCGCGAGATCGATGTCGAGGTGGCGGGCCTCGGCGGCGGCGAGGCGTTCGGCCTCGGTGGCCTCAGGGTCGAACCGGGCCTTGGCCTCAGTGATCAACCGCTCCAGCTGGGCGGGGCCGATCTTGTGCGCCACGGGGGCGACGTGGACGTCGGCGAACGCTGTAGCGGCGGGTGGGAGGCAGATGGTGCGGTCGGCGATGAAGGCCAGCTTCCAGGCGGGGAGGTCGCCGGCTTCGAGGCGTTCCCAGCAGCGGGTGAGGCGGTAGCGGGCTTCCATGACCTGGGCGAGGTAGCGGCGTCCGGACTCGGTGGTCTTGCCGAGGGCGGCGGCGAGCTCGACCACGGCGAACTCCGCGACCTCGGGACAGCCCTCCCCGCCGAGGGGGAGGGCGTGCTCGTGCCATCCGTCGATGGGGCCGACCAGGGAGGCGGTGGAGTGCATCGCGGCCCACCGGGCGGCGGCCTTCATGACCTCACGGGCCTCGTGGTCCTCGGCCCGCTTGGCCGCGCGGTCGGCGGCCAGCACCGTCGCGGGGTCGTCGCCTGCGGTGAGGTCGGGTCGCTCGGTGGTGGAGGTCATCGTGGGAGCCACTGTGCCAGCGACCACCGACACCCGCTCGGGGCCGGAAAGCCTTTGTGGACAAGGGTTTCCGGTCCCTCGGCTGTGCACGGGAAGTGGACGAGGTGGTGCGTGCGGAGGCAAGTTCCAGCCTCGGGTTGGGCGGCTTCGAGGCTCGGCCGTGGACGGCCTCGCACCTCAGCCACCGCAGGGCGGGCACGACGGTGGTTGAGGAGGGCGTCCTGCGCCCGTCTCGAAACCCCGGGGGTGGGGCTGGGACGTGGGTGGGTTCCAGCACCGGGTTGCGAGGTTTCGAGACGGTTGCTGCGCAACCTCCTCAACCACCGAGGTGGCTGGGGCGGCCACGCCGGTGGTTGAGGAGGGCGCTCTGCGCCCGTCTCGAAACCTCTGACGGTGGGGCTGGGACGTGGGTGAGTTCCAGCACCGGCTTGCGAGGTTTCGAGACGGTTGCTGCGCAACCTCCTCAACCACCGATCGGGGCGCATCCGTCGTACCGTCGGATACGTGACCCACCTGCTCGAGCTGCTCGGCGCGGAGGTCCCGGTGCTGGCTGCGCCGATGGCCGGCGGCCCCAGCACGCCGGCGCTGGTCCTCGCCGCGGTGGAGGCGGGCTCGACCGGGTTCCTGGCTGCTGGCTACAAGACGGCCGAGGCGCTGGAGGCGGAGATCGCCGAGGTGCGGGGGAGGACGGGCGGGTTCGCGGTCAACCTCTTCGCGCCGCGTCCGACGCCCGTCGACCCGACCGCGTACGCGGCCTACCGCGAGCTGCTCCTCCCGCTGGCCGCGCAGTACGCCGTCGAGCTGCCCGCCCGGCCACGCGAGGACGACGACCAGTGGCAGGCCAAGGTCGAGGTGCTCGTCGCGGCAGCGCCGCCCGTGGTCTCGTTCACCTTCGGCCTGCCGGACGAGGATGCCGCCCGCCGGCTGAGGAGGGCCGGCTGCCTCCTCCTGCAGACGGTCACCGGCGCGGACGAGGCCCGCACCGCGGCGGCTGCGGGGATGGACGTGCTCGTGGCCCAGTCCGTCGACGCCGGGGGGCACTCCGGCACCTTCACCCCCGAGCGGCCGCCGGCCCGGGTGCCGCTGCCGGACCTGGTGCGCGAGGTGCGGGCCGCCACCGGGCTGCCGGTCCTCGCCGCGGGAGGGGTGGGGACGTCGGCGGACGTGCGCGCCGCGCTGGACGCCGGCGCCGAGGCCGTCGCGGTCGGCACGTTGCTCCTGCTGGCCGACGAGGCGGGCACCAACCCGGCGCACCGGGCCGGGCTGCTCGGAACCGACCGCGGCGACCCGGTGACGACCGCGGCGTTCACCGGACGGCCGGCCGGAGCGCTGCCCAACGACTTCCTCGCGGCCTACGGCGCGGCGGCGCCGCTCGGCTACCCGGCCCTGCACCACCTGACCAGCCCGATCCGCAGGGCGGCCGTGGCCCGGGCGGACCCCGAGCACGTGAACCTCTGGGCCGGGACCGGCCACCGCCACGCCCGCGCGGAGCCGGCGGCTGCGATCCTGCGGAGCCTGCTGCCCTAGGTGGCCATCATCAGGATCATGTCGCGGTCGTAGGTCCGACCGTCGTGCTGGTCCTTCAGGTGCGCGTTGGTGAGCTCCACGAGCTCGTCCTCGTCCTTGCCGACGATCGTCTCGCCGCACGGGCACTGGATGCGGGTCTTCACACCCCGAGTCAAGCAGGGATCGGCCGAGGTCGGTACGTCGAGCCGTCCAGCAGCGGGCGGTCGCCCCCGGGCTCCGTCCCACCTCGCGAACCGGTTCCCGCCGCGCCCGAGCCCACCCGCTATGGTGACCGGGTCATGACGCGACGCCTGCTCCTTGGTTGCCGCAGCGAGGTCTGAGCCAGAGCCGGACCCCCTCGCTGCGGAGTGCGTGCGCGACCGGCCTCTCGACCCAGGCCCGCCACCGGGCCGCACCCAGCGAGGACCACATGACCATCCCGCCGCAGAAGCCCAGCCCGATGCCGTACGCGCGCTACCGCGCGTTCCCGCCGATCGACCTGCCCGACCGCACCTGGCCGAACCGCACCATCACCGAGGCGCCGAGGTGGCTCTCCACGGACCTGCGTGACGGCAACCAGGCGCTGATCGACCCGATGAGCCCGGCCCGCAAGATGATGATGTTCGACCTGCTGGTGAAGATGGGCTACAAGGAGATCGAGGTCGGCTTCCCGAGCGCCTCGGAGACCGACTTCGCGTTCGTGCGCCAGCTGGTCGAGGGTGACAAGGTCCCCGACGACGTGACGATCTCGGTGCTGACCCAGGCCCGCGAGGACCTGATCGAGCGCAGCGTGCAGTCGCTGGTGGGCGTGCGCCGGGCCAACATCCACCTCTACAACGCCCTGGCCCCGCTCTTCCGCCGCGTGGTCTTCCGGGCCAGCAAGGACGAGATCAAGGACATCGCGGTCCGCGGCACCCAGGCGGTCATGAAGGGGATCGAGAGCTACCTCGACACCACGGTGATCGGCTACGAGTACAGCCCGGAGATCTTCACCGGCACCGAGCTGCCGTTCTCGGTCGAGGTCTGCGAGGCGGTCAGCGACGTCTGGCAGCCCGAGGACGGCCGCGAGATCATCCTGAACCTGCCGGCCACCGTCGAGATGGCGACGCCGAACGTCTACGCCGACCAGATCGAGTGGTTCTCGCGCCAGCTGACCCGCCGCGAGAACACCGTCATCAGCCTGCACCCGCACAACGACCGGGGGACGGCCGTCGCGGCGACCGAGCTCGCGATGATGGCCGGCGCCGACCGGGTCGAGGGCTGCCTGTTCGGCCACGGCGAGCGCACGGGCAACGTCGACCTGGTCACGCTGGCGATGAACCTGTTCAGCCAGGGCGTCGACCCGATGGTCGACATCTCCGACATCGACGAGATCCGCCGGACCGTCGAGTACTGCACCCAGCTGCCGGTGCACCCGCGCCACCCCTACGCCGGCGACCTGGTCTACACGGCGTTCTCCGGCTCCCACCAGGACGCGATCAAGAAGGGCCTCGAGGACCTCGAGCGGCAGGCCGCCGACCAGGGCGTCCCGGTGGCCGAGCTGCCGTGGGAGGCGCCGTACCTGCCCATCGACCCGCACGACGTCGGCCGCACCTACGAGGCCGTGATCCGGGTCAACAGCCAGTCCGGCAAGGGCGGGGTCGCCTACATCCTCAAGGCCGAGCACAAGCTCGACCTGCCGCGCCGGGCCCAGATCGAGTTCAGCCGGGTGGTGCAGGAGCGCACCGACGCCGAGGGCGGCGAGATGACGCCCGACGAGATCTGGGGCGTCTTCCGCTCGGAGTACCTCGACCGGGAGGCTCCGCTCCGGCTCAACTCCGTGCACACGTCCTCGGCCGCCGGCGAGAAGGACGCGCTCGACGTCAACGTCTACGTCGAGGGCGAGCTCCGGTCGCTGCACGGCGAGGGCAACGGGCCGATCGCGGCGTTCGTCGCGGCGATCAACGAGCTGCCGCAGTCCTACGACGTCCGCGTGCTCGACTACGCGGAGCACGCGCTCTCCTCCGGCGGCGACGCCCTGGCCGCGGCGTACGTCGAGTGCCTCGTCGGTGACACGACCTACTGGGGTGTGGGCATCGACGCCAACATCGTCACCGCCTCGCTCCGCGCGGTCATCAGCGCGGTCAACCGCGCCGCTGGCTGAGGGTCTGTACCAGACCCGGGAAGTTCTCCGTCAGGGAGGGGTGACAAACCCGACCGCGCGGGTGGAGGATCGCCGCACCCTAAGAGGTTTCTTAGGGATCTCGGCAATCCTCGTGAAGGAGACCTCGTCTTGAATTTCCTACGCAAGAAGGTCGCACGACTCTCCGGCATCGCGCTCGTGGCGACCGGACTCGTGCTGACGGCGGGCTTCCAGAGTCCGGCCAGTGCCTCGCAGATCGTCAAGGACGGCGGCTTCGAGGCGGCCGTGGACGACGGCAGCGGCGTCCTCGACAGCCCGTTCTGGACCGAGGCGGACTCCTTGTTCGACTCGCCCCTGTGCAACGAAGACCTGTGCGGCACCGGCGGTGGCGCCTCGCCGCCCCGCACCGGAGCGGTCTGGGCCTGGTTCGGCGGTGCGGCGACCGCCGGACAGACCGGCAGCCTGACCCAGTCGACGTTCTTCCCGAGCGGCGGCACGGCGTCCCTGACCTACTGGTACCGCAACGGCACGGTGGCCGCGCCGTTCGACGCCACGCTCGTGGTCAAGGTCGACGGCACGACCGTCAAGACCCACACCGAGGCCGCGGTGGCTGAGGCTGCCTACACCCTGCAGACCGTGGACGTGTCCGCCTTCGCCAACGGGGCCAACCACACCCTGTCGTTCAACTACACCAACGGCGGCGCCGGCACCAACAGCATGGTGGTCGACGACGTCGCCATCACCACGAGCGTCAACCTCCCGGTCACCGCGACGCCGACGGTCACCTCGACCGACCCGGCCAGCCCCTCCGGCTCGACGACGCCGAAGGTCAAGGGCACCGCCGAGGCGGGCTCCACGGTGACGCTCTACTCCAACGCCACCTGCACCGGCGCGGCGCTGGGCTCCGGCACCGCCGCTGACTTCGCCGGCGCCGGCATCACCGCCGCGGTCCCCAACAACGCGACGACGACCATCTACGCGAAGGCGACGAAGGCGGCGCAGGAGGACTCGGCCTGCTCCACCACGTTCGTGTCCTACGTCAACGACAGCACCGTCCCGAACACCACCATCACCAGCCCTGCGGCCGGTGCGGTGGTCAAGTCGCTGACCGTCCCTGTCACGTTCACCTCGAGCGAGGCCGGGTCCACCTTCACCTGCAAGGTCGACACCGCGGCGTTCGCGCCGTGCACCAGCCCGGCCAGCCTCACCGTCACGTCCGGTCAGCACACCGTCCAGGTGGTGGCCAAGGACACGGCCGGCAACGCTGACGCCAGCCCGGCGTCGGTGACCTTCACGGCGTACGACTGCACCAGCCTGAACGCCGCCGTGACCTCGGCCCAGACCAAGGTCGACGCGGCGGGCAAGGCAGTCGCCAAGGCGAAGAAGGCCCTGAAGAAGGCCAAGAAGTCGCACAACGCCAGCAAGATCAAGAAGGCGAAGAAGAAGCTCAAGAAGGCCAAGGCCGCCCAGAAGGCGGCCCAGTCCGCGCTCGCGGCGGCTCAGGCCTCCGCGGCACCCTGCGGTGGGACCAGCATGAAGCTGCAGGCCGTCAAGTAACACACCTGCTCCACCCGTCGACCCCGGGAGCGCCACGCCACTGCGGTGGGGCGCGACCGGGGTCGTCGGCATTTCCTGCCTCGAGGTCTAGGTTGGCGCCCATGCGTGCAGCGGCTGGCTTCGTCGGACTCCTCGCCACCGGCGCCGTGGTGGCCGCCCTCGTCCCCTCCGCCGGAGCCGCCGAGGGCCCGGGGGCCGCGGCGGGCAGCGGGTCGGCGGCGCGGGCGGGCGACACCTACGGCAACGTCTGGAACATCCTCCCGCCGGGCTCGCGGGGCAACGTCACCACGCTCGACGTGGCGGGGCTGCTCGGCGGACCGGCCACGGCCACCAACCCTCCCAACGTGGCCGACCAGCTCGAGATGTACGACGCGCTGACCAAGCAGGACCCGGGGTCCATCAGCCAGGCCGACATCGACCGGCTCTACAAGCGCGAGGACTTCACCCCGGCCACGGTGGTGAGCAGCCAGTCCCCGAAGGCGGGGGTGACCATCCAGCGCGACGCGTTCGGCGTGCCCTACATCAACGGGGTGACCTTCGAGGACGTGGAGTACGGCGCGGGGTACGCCGCCGTGCAGGACCGGATGTTCCTCATGGACGTGCTGCGGCACACCGGCGCCGCCCGCATGGCCGAGTTCGTCGGCAACACGCCGGGCAACGTCGCCACCGACCAGGCCCAGCTCCGCGCCGCCTTCTACACCCCGGCCGAGGCGAACGAGCAGGTGGTCAAGGCGGCCGCTGCCGCCGGGCCACGAGGGCAGCAGCTGCTCAGCGGTGTGGACGCCTTCGTCGCGGGCATCAACGCCGCCCAGCACGCCCTGTGCCCCACCACGGCGGCCCTGACCTGCCCGGCCGAGTACGTCGGGCTCCAGAAGACCCCGACCGACTGGACCCGCGCCGACATCGTCTACGTCGCCTCGCTGGTCGGCGGCATCTTCGGCAAGGGCGGTGGCAACGAGGTGGCCAACGCCAGGTGGTGGCAGGCGCTCAAGGCCAGGTTCGGCACCCAGGAGGCGCTGAGGCTCTACGGCGACCTGCGAGAGAAGAACGACCCGGAGGCGCCGACCACCTCGAGCCGGCGGGCGCCGTACGACGGCACGCCGTTCTCGCCGGGGCTCCCGGGCGTGGCCCTGCCCGACCAGGAGGGGCCGACTGCACCCGGCACCGGCGCGGTGCTGCGCGGCCAGGCGCCCGCGCCCGGCGAGGTCGCGCCGCGGCTAGACCTGCCCGACGGCGTGCACGTCGACCTGGGTCAGCTCGGCCTGCACGGGATGAGCAACGCCCTGCTGGTGACCGGCAAGGAGTCGAGGACCGGGAAGCCGCTGGCGGTGATGGGCCCGCAGACCGGCTACTACGCGCCGCAGATCCTGGTGGAGCAGGTGCTCAACGGCCCGGGCATCCAGGCCCGCGGTGTCGCGTTCGCCGGCGTCAACCTGTTCGTCCAGCTCGGCCGCGGCGTCGACTACGCGTGGTCGGCCACCTCGGCGGGCAGCGACAACATCGACACGGTGGCCGAGAAGCTCTGCAACACCGACGGCTCCCGACCGAGCGTGCGGTCGACCGCCTACCGGGTCGGCAAGAAGTGCGTCCCGATGCAGTCCGACGTGCACTCGGAGACCACCACGCCCAACTTCACGGCGCCCGCCCCGTCCAGGACCTACCACTTCCAGGTCCTGCGCACCCGGCACGGCATCGTCCAGGAGCGCACGACCGTGGGCCGCAAGCCGGTGGCGCTGGTGCTGCAGCGGTCGACGTACGGCCACGAGATCGACTCCGTCGTCGGCTTCGGGGAGTTCAACGACCCCGGCTTCGTGCACGACGCGGCGTCGTTCCAGAGGGCGGCGAGCGACGTCGACTACACCTTCAACTGGTTCTACGCCGACGCCGACGACATCTCCTACTACTCCTCGGGCCTGCTGCCCCGGCGCTCCACCAAGGTCGAGGCGGACCTCCCGCACTGGGCCGGGAAGAGGTTCGACTGGAAGGGCTGGCTCCCGATCAAGAAGCACGCGCGGGAGACGAACCCGGAGCGCGGCTACCTGGTCAGCTGGAACAACAAGCCCGCGCCCGGCTTCTCGGCGGCCGACGACACGTGGAGCTACGGCTCGGTCTACCGCTCGCAGGCGCTCGAGAAGCGGCTGCTGTCCAAGATCCGCGGCAAGAAGAAGGTCGACCTGCCCGGCATGGTCGGGGTGATGGCCGGCGGCGCCACCGCCGACTCCCGGGCGGCGTCCACGCTGCCGTGGCTGCTCAAGGTGATCGGGAACGATCCGAAGACCGCGCCTGCGCGGGCGGTGCTCACCTCCTGGCTGCGGGCCGGTGCACCTCGGGCGGACCGCGACCGCAACGGCTCCTACGAGCACCAGGCGGCGATCGCGCTGTTCGACAGCTGGTGGGAGGACGGGCCGCGGTCGGTCGCCTACGACGTGATGTCCGGGCGGCTCGGCCCCCTGACCGCCCAGCTGCCGCAGGGCCTCGACGACCACCCCCGCTCCGGCCAGGGCTCGTCGTTCAACGGCATCGCCTGGTACGGCTACGTGTCCAAGGACCTCCGCTCGGTGCTGGGCAAGAAGGTCGACGGCGCCTACTCCACGGGCTACTGCGGCCGCGGCTCCCTCAAGGCCTGCCGCACCACCCTGCGGGCCTCGCTGGCCGCAGCGGTCTCCCGGATCCTGCAGCGGCAGGGGAAGTCGTCGGTGGACAAGCTGACCTACGACAAGTCCGAGGACTCCATCCGCGCCAACACCGTGGGGATCGTCGGCGTCCGGCCCATCGACTGGCAGAACCGACCGACCTTCCAGCAGGTGGTGTCCTTCTTCGGCCACCGGTAGCCGCCACACCCGGCAGCGCTCCCGGCGCATGGCGATCGCCGCACGGGTCACCGTGGGGTGATGAGTCCCGACCCGCCCCCCGGTGGCCGCCCCCTGCGGCTGGCCATCGTCAACGACTACGCCCTGGTGGTGGCGGGGGTCGCGGCGATGCTCGAGCCCTTCCGCGACCGGGTCGAGGTGGTGGAGCTCGTCAGCGGGCTGGAGACCAGCTCGGACGTCGACCTGGTGCTCTACGACTCCTTCGGTGCCCGTCAGGGCTCCGCCATGGACGTCGAGGGGGTGCTCGGGCCCGGGTCGCACGCCAAGCTGGTCGTCTACAGCTGGAACCTGGAGACCAAGCTGGTCAACGCGGCCCTCGAGGCCGGCGCGGCGGGCTACCTGTCCAAGGGGCTGGACGCCGGGGAGGTGGTCTCGGCGCTCGAGGCGATCCACGGAGGCAAGACCGTGGTGCCCGAGCGCAGCGGGGTGGTCTCCCCGCGCGGCGAGAACGACTGGCCGGGCAAGGCCGAGGGCCTCAGCGTCCGTGAGTCCGAGATCATCGCGCTGATCACCCAGGGCCTGACCAACCAGGACATCGCCACGCGCAGCTACCTCAGCATCAACTCGGTCAAGACCTACATCCGCACCGCCTACCGCAAGATGGGGGTCGAGCGCCGCTCGCAGGCGGTGCTGTGGGGCATCAAGCACGGCTTCGAGCCCGACGTCGTCAAGCAGCGGCACGACGCACCCGGAGGGGCCGCGCACGACTAGCAGGACGAGCCGGCAGCGCGAGCTGGCTCCCGCGGGCGCTCACCGTGCGCGGTCGGCCAGCCCGTCCAGGACGGCCACGACCCGGTCGCGGTTCCCCGCCGAGGTCATCCACGCCGGCAGCCGCTCCAGCATGGAGACCGGAGCGCCGGCGGTGGGGGAGTGCTCGCGGAGGCTCGCGGCGACGTAGGCCCGGAGCTCGCCGAGGTGGGCGGCGTTGAAGGCCCAGACCACGTGGCCGCGGAAGTCCGCGGTGAGCCAGAGCGCTGCGCCGAACCACGGGTCCACCGGAACGCCCCAGCGGCTGGTGGTGCCGGCGCTGTGGCGGGTGAGGCCGCAGTGCGCGCAGGTCAGGCGGCGGGCCTGGCCCCCGGTCGGCGGGTCGGCCCGGTGCACCGACCCCCGGGACCCGCACCGCGGGCAGACGACCAGGACCTCGGGCTCAGCCCAGGCCGAGAGGTCCGACCCGCCGTCGCGGTAGCGCTCCTGGCACATGCCGAGGAGTATCCCGCGACCTCAGCCTGCGTGGGTCGGCCCGGGCGGATCAGCCGGCGTGGCTCAGCCGCTCGGCCTGCGCCAGGGGGAGCCTGACGACGAAGGTCGAGCCCTCGAGGTGCCCGGACTCGACCTCGATGGTGCCGCCGTGGCCCGAGACGATGGCGGAGACGATGGAGAGCCCCAGGCCGGTGCCCTGGATCTGGCGGACCTGCGCGGTCGACGACCGGAAGAAGCGCTGGAAGAGGTCGCCCTGCTCCTCGGTCGGGATGCCGATGCCGGAGTCGCGGACGGTGATGACCGCATCGTCGTCGACGACGTCCAGGGCCAGGCCGATGCTCCCGCCGTCCTCGGTGAACTTCACCGCGTTGGACAGCAGGTTGGTCATCACCCGCTCGAGCTGGGCGCGGTCGCCGAGCACGTGCACCGGGTGGCCGGGTCGGCTGACCTCGAAGCGCAGGTCCCGGCCGTGCAGCAGCGGCCGGATCGCCTCCTCGACGGGGGCGATGGTGCCGGCGAGGTCCACCGGGTCCTGGCGCCAGAGCACGGTGTCGGCGTCGAGGCCGGAGAGCATCAGCAGGTCGTTGATCATGGAGATGAGCCGCTGGCCGTTGCGGTTGATCGTCTGCAGGAGCGGGACCTGCTCGGGCAGCGGCGCCACGACCGACCCGTCGGTCATCATCTCGGTGTAGCCGACGATGCTCGTGACCGGCGTGCGGAGCTCGTGGGAGACGGTGGAGACGAACTCGTTCTTCGCCTCGTCGAGGGAGCGGAGCCGCTCGACGGCGGTGCGCTCCTTGTCGAGGGCCGCTATCAGCATCTCCTGGCTGTGCCGCTGCTCGGTGACGTCGCGGGCCACGCAGAGGTAGCCGCTCCGGGCGGCCAGGGCGTCCTGAGCCACCGAGAGGGTCATCGAGACCAGCCGCGCGCCGCCCGCCCTGGTCAGCCAGGTCCAGTCGCGGGCGCGGGTCTCGCCGTCGCGACCCAGGCCGCGGACCAGGGTGTCGAAGGCCTGGTCCAGCGTGTCGGCCCCGGTCCGCTCCAGGAGCTCGGTGGCCTCGAGCAGCCGGTGGAACGGCTCGCCCACGAGCTCGTCGCGCTCGTAGCCGAGCAGGTGCGAGATGCCCGAGTTGGCCACCGAGATCCGGCCCGCGGTGTCGATGCCGACGATCGCCGTGGTCAGCGAGGCCTCCATGAGGTGGTTGACCAGCCCCCGGGCGTCGTGCTCGGCGGTGACGTCGAGCAGCTGCGCGGCGAAGAACGGCACGTCGCCGGCGTCGCCGAGCGAGGAGATCTGGAGGGTGACCCGGCCGGTCCGCGAGAAGGTCAGCGGCCCCTCGACCCGCCAGCCGTCGATCTGCCCGCCGATGAGCCGGGGCAGCACCTCGGCGAAGTCGGGGCCGGTGTCCATGAGGTCGGAGAGCCGCAGCCCCAGCACCGACTCCTCGCGACCACCGAGGATGCCGAGGGCGGTCTCGTTGAGGTCGACGACCACGAGGTCGCGTCCGGTCCGGTCCGGCTCCAGGAAGGCCATGCCCACCAGGGACTCGGTGAAGTTGCGCCGGAAGAGCTTGCCGTCGGCGGTGATGCGGTCGAGCAGGAGGGTGTTGCGCTGGACCGCGATCCCCAGCGGCAGCACCAGCAGGGCGGCGCAGGCCAGGTAGCCCTGGCTGAGCGCGCCACCGGCCAGCGCGCTGACCTGGTCGCTCTTGACCGCGTCGCCGAAGGGTCCGGTCCCGGCGACGGTCTGCGCCGTCACGAAGATCCCCACCAGGCTGAGCTCGGCGCACGCGACCCGCAGGTCGAAGCGGAGCGCGGCCCAGGCCAGGAACAGGATCGGGGCGAAGGTGAGGGTCGAGCTGGCGCCCGGCACGAAGGTGACCACGCTGCCGGCGGCCAGGAGGAGCACCTGGACCAGCCGCTCCGGCCGACGACCCGACCAGTGGTTGTCCCGCACCACCGCCAGGGGGAAGACCAGGAGCACGGCCGCCACGTGCGCGGTGAACGCCGAGGCCATCGCCGGCCCGACGGGCTCGTACGTCGCCAGCCACGAGGCGGCGGCCGCCCCGACCACGAGCAGTCCGCCGCTGAGCAGCGCGGCTCCGAAGAGCCGGACGAAGTCCTCCTGGTCGTGCAGCCGCGGCCGCCTGCTGCCCCCACGGGTGACCAGCAGCGCCGCCGACGTGAGGGCGACCGCCTCGATCAGGCCGTGGGCTCCGGCGATGCTCGGGCTGCGCTGGCCCAGCAGGTCCCCGGCGGTGGTGGCGAGCGCCATCAAGGGCACCAGCACCAGCCAGCGCCGCCACGGCGCCAGCGCCAGCAGGACCAGGCCGAGCCCGGCCGCGGGCCAGAAGGTGACGACCGCCCGGTCGTCGGGCGCCAGCCGCACGGCGACGGCCCCGGCTGCGACCATCCCCCCGAGCAGGGCGGAGGAGCCCGCCCAGCCGAGGGGTCGTTCGGCGTGCGGGGTCACCCCACCAGTCTCGCCCGGCCGTGCCGCGCCGCGCGGGAACTTGGCCCATCTCGGCGGCGCCTAGGCTGGGGGGATGCTGGTCTCCGAGCGCATCGGTCAGTTCTTCGTGGACGCCGGGTCCGGGCGGGACCGCCTCGAGTACACCGAGTACGGCGCCGGCGACCGCTGGGTGGTCCTCCTCCACGGACAGCTCATGCCGCGCCGGATGCACCAGCCGCTGGCCCGGGCGCTGGCCGCGGGCGGGCTGCACGTCGTGACGCTGGACCTGCTCGGCCACGGGCGCTCCGACCGGCCCGCGGACCCGCTGGTCTACTCGATGACCTCCTTCGCCGAGCAGGTGGTGGCCCTGCTCGACCACCTGGAGGCACCCTCGGCGATCATCGGCGGCACCTCGCTCGGCGGCAACGTCTCCCTGGAGGTGGCCGACCTGGCCCCCGACCGGGTCCGCGGCCTCCTGGTCGAGATGCCGGTCCTCGACAACGCGCTGGAGGCCGGGATTCTGGCCTTCGCCCCGCTGATGTTCGCCGCCCGCTTCCTGCCCTTCACCGTCGACGGCCTGCGCGCGCTCACGCGCCCGGTCCCGCGGGGCCTGGTGCCCTTCTGGGCCGGCATCGTCCTCGACACCCTCGACCAGCGCTCGGAGTCCGTCGCCGCCGTGGTGCACGGCCTGTTCTTCGGGCGGGTGGCCCCGCCGGCCAGGCGCCGCCGGCAGATCACCGCCCCCGCGCTGGTCGTCGGACACCCGGCCGACCCGATCCACCCGGCCGCCGATGCCGCGATGCTGGCCGAGGAGCTGCCCAACGCCAGGTTCCTCCGGGCCCGCAGCATCCTGGAGTGGCGGTTCTGGCCCGAGCGCCTGAACCACGAGGCCACGGAGTGGGCGCTGGAGGTCTACGCCGCCGCGGCCCCGTCGCGCCGCCGCCGCACTCCGCGGTAGGACCGGCAGAATGGTGGGGTGCCTCTCTACCGCGACGAGGCGATCGTGCTGCGCACCCACAAGCTGGGTGAGGCGGATCGCATCATCACCCTCCTGACCCGTGCCCACGGGCGGGTGCGCGCGGTGGCCAAGGGTGTCCGCCGGACCACGTCGAAGTTCGGCTCCCGGCTGGAGCCGTTCACCCACGTCGAGGTCCAGCTGGCGGAGGGGCGCAACCTCGACACGATCACCCAGGCCGAGACGCACGACGCGTTCGCCGCGCAGCTGGGGGCCGACTACGAGCGCTACACCGCCGGCACGGTCATGCTCGAGACCGCCGAGCGGCTGGTCACCGAGGAGAAGCAGCCCTCCACCCAGCAGTTCCTCCTCCTGGTCGGTGGGCTGCGCGCGATGGTCGGCGGCGAGCGCCGGCCCAGCCAGGTCCTGGACTCCTACCTGCTGCGCTCGCTGGCCGTGGCCGGCTACGCCCCGTCGTTCCACGCCTGCGCCCGCTGCGGCACCCTGCCCCACGCCGGGGGGTCGCACCGCTGGTTCAACCCGTCGTACGGCGGGATGCTCTGCACCACCTGCCGGGTCCCCGGCTCGTCCGGACCGTCCGCCGAGACGGTCCTGCTGCTCGGGGCCCTGCTCGCCGGCGACTGGCCGGTCGTCGAGTCGGCCGACCCGCGCCACCTCAAGGAGGCCAGCGGCCTGGTCGCCGCCTTCCTGCAGTGGCAGCTCGAGCGCGGCCTGCGCTCGCTGGCCTACGTGGAGCGCTAGGGCCCTGATGCGCAGAGCCGTCCGCCGACCCACGCCGCACCCCTCGGGAGCCGTCCCCCCGTCGCTGCCCAAGGACCTCGTGCCGCGCCACGTCGCGGTAGTGATGGACGGCAACGGCCGGTGGGCCAAGGACCGCGGCCTGCCGCGGACCCGTGGCCACGAGGAGGGGGAGTCCTCGCTGTTCGACGTGGTGGAGGGAGCGATCGAGATCGGCGTCAAGGCGGTCTCGGCCTACGCCTTCTCCACCGAGAACTGGACCAGGTCGCCCGACGAGGTCCGCTTCCTCATGGGCTTCAACCGCGACGTGATCCGCCGCCGCCGCGACGAGATGCACGAGCTCGGCGTCCGGGTGCGGTGGGCCGGGCGGGCGCCGCGGCTGTGGCGCTCGGTGATCAAGGAGCTCCAGGTCGCCGAGGAGCTGACCAAGGACAACGACGTGCTCACGCTGACGATGTGCGTCAACTACGGCGGCCGGGCCGAGCTCGCCGACACCATGCGCTCGATCGGGCGTGAGGTCGCGGCGGGCCGCCTCAACCCCGACAAGATCGACGAGCGCACCATCGCCCGCCACCTCTACGTGCCCGAGCAGTCCGACGCCGACATGGTCTGGCGCACGTCGGGGGAGCAGCGGCTCTCCAACTTCATGCTGTGGCAGGCCGCCTACAGCGAGCTCGTCTTCACCGACGTCCTGTGGCCCGACGTCGACCGCCGGCACCTCTGGGCCGCGATCGAGGCGTACGCCGCGCGCACCCGGCGCTACGGGAAAGCCTGAACCGCCCACACCGGCGCGGCGCTTCTGCAAGATTGCGTTCCACGGGGACGCACTGCGTCAACGTCGACGCGTGCGCTCGGCTCAGCAACGGCGGTCTGGGACACAGAGGGAAACGCATGACGGTCATCACTTTCGGGGGCGATGAGAGCTGGACCTCACCACGCTGGGCGTTCGCACGCCTGGCCCGGGCCACGTCGCTGTTCGTGCAGGACAGCCGGGACCTGGAGGTGCTCGACGCGGCGGTGGCGCGCGACGCGCTGAGCTTCCCGTCGCTCGACAGCCAGCGGGCCTGCCGGCTGGCGCGGGAGCTGCGGCAGGGCGCGAGCTGGCTCCGTGAGGAGCTGCTGTCCCACGACTTCGAGGACCCGCTGGACGAGACCCTGGCCGATTCCCTGCTGCCGCTTGCGCTGCAGCTGAGCCGCCTGCTCAACGAGTACGCCGCGTCGGGACCGGCAGGGCGGACGACCACCGGCTCCTAGGAGCAGGCGGGGCAGCTGCCGAAGATCTCCAGGGTGTGGCTGACCTCGGAGAAGCCGTGCTCGGCGGCAATGGCCCGGGTCCACCGCTCGACGGTCGGGCCCTCGACCTCCACGGTCCGCCCGCAGCCGCGGCAGACGAGGTGGTGGTGGTGGGAGTCCGAGCAGCGCCGGTAGATCGCCTCGCCGTCCTCGGTGCGCAGCAGGTCGACCTCGCCGGCGTCGGCGAGCCGCTGCAGCGTGCGGTAGACGGTGGCCAGGCCGACCGGGTCGCCGCGACGG
>CAZEPK010000081.1:7134-15957 GCA_964514085.1 uncultured Nocardioides sp. | reverse complement strand
TGCAGGCCCACCACGTCGACCTGGTGGCTCTTGATGAGCTGGACGGCCCACTTCATCCGGAGCGCGCCGTCGGCGAAGCCCTTCTTGGAGCCCCGGCCACCGGCGGTGTGGTCGTAGCCGAGGATGTTGAAGGAGCTCACCTTGAACGACGTCGGCCCGGAGACGGTGCCCACGACGGGCAGTGGGCTGGTCCCCATCTCGCCGTACTCGTCCGCGCGCTTGTCCGAGCCGGCCACCGCGAGGGTGGTGCCGCCCAGCAGCGTGCCCAGCACCAGGGCCGCGACCGACCACCCGCGCACGCGGGAGCGGATACGGGTGCCGGTGGGGCGGTTGACGGAGGGGAAGGCCGTCATGGTGGTGATCCTCCGAGGGTTCGACGGTGTGTCGCGCAAGCAGTGTGCCTTGGTCGATGCTAAATGCACAACAGCCCCACTGGTCACAGTTTTCACAAAGTCCGGTGGCTGCCCGGACCATCATGCCGACACCTCCTCGACGGACGGGAACCCACGGAGGTTGGCCGCCGTCGGGTAGTTGTGGTCGACACGAGGCACACTGGTCCCATGAACGAGCGCACCCGCCGGGTCCCCGTCGCCATGGCGGGTCTCGCGCTCGTCGCCGTCTCGGCCGTCTCGTGCGGCACCGACAGCGGGAGCAGCACCTCGGCGCCCGACTCCACGAGCCCGGCGACCTCCTCGAGCTCCGCGCCAGCCTCGCCCACGCCCACGGAGTCGCCGTCCGCCTCGACCAGCGACACCCCGAGCGGCGACCCGGTCGCCTCCCCCGTGATCAACAAGGCCGTCAAGGCCGCGATCCGCGACGGCTTCCCGGCGCTGATCCCGGCGGGCGTGCCGGCCGGCTGGACCGTCGTGTCCGCGGCGTACGCCGCCAAGGGTGGCGGCGTCTGGACCATCGAGCTCACCGACCCCACCGGCGCCACCGTGTCGCTGCGCCAGTCGACCGCCTCGGCCGCCGACCTGGTGGCGCAGCTGCTGCCCGACGGTCAGCCGGGCGGCAAGGTGCCCATCGACGGCACCGGCAAGTGGACCGCCTACGCCGGCGCGAGCGGCGCCGCGCTGGCCAAGGACCTCTCGGGCACCGGAGGGGCCGTCGTCGGTCCCGACCAGGACACCGTGGTCACCTTCGTCGAGCAGCTGCTCACCGCCGAGGACGCCGGCACCGGCAACGGGGGCTAGGCAGGTCCGACGGTGGCTGAGGTCTGAGGAGCGCCGGCGACGAGCCTCGAAGGCTCCGCGGCCCACCTCGGTCCCGTCGGCTCACGGCGCGGCTGAGCCCCAGCACCGGGTCACCCGGTTTCGAGACGGTTGCTGCGCAACCTCCTCAACCACCGTGGCGCGCACCCGTCCCGAGACGGTTGCTGCGCGACCTCCTCGACCACCGTGTGGTCGAGGAGGTCGCACTGACGCAGAGGTCAGTCGCCTTCCCAGAACTGCCCGCCGGCCTTGGCCGGGTCGCGCTCGACCGTGGTGACCGGGCGGCGGACCGTGACGTAGACCTTCTTGTACGACCCGTCCGCCTGCTTCTGCATGCGGGCGACGCGGAAGTCGGTGTACGTCGTGGTGTAGGCGTTGCGCGACCAGCGGCCGTTGTTCCAGAACGAGTTGAAGTTGTTCAGGTAGCGCTTGGCGTTGTTGGCGCCCTGGACGGTGAAGAACACCTCGTCCTCGGCGGTGCCGAGGCTGGCCCAGTTGGAGGAGCCGGTCAGCACCATGTTGGTGCCCGGGACGCCGTTGTAGGTGCCCTGGATCACGAAGTACTTCTGGTGCGTGTAGTAGTCGAGGATGACGTCGTCGTCGCCGTCGCCGTTGAGGTCGAAGTCGTCGTCGGGGTGGTAGTCCAGCCCGGTGGAGCGGAGCGGGATCCGGCCGCGTGCCGTGGAGGCGCCGAGGATCTGCTTGGTGTGGAAGCCGATCAGCCCGTAGCTGACGCGGAAGTCGCAGCCCTCGGCCCACTTCTGCCGGATGGCGGAGGCGAGGTAGTCACCGCGGTTGCCGCGCATGGTGTGCATCGAGAGCGCGAGGTGGGTCCGGGTCTGGCCGCCGGCACCGTCGGGCGTCAGGCACTGGATCTTGTTCAGCATCTGCAGGACGACGTCGTCCTTCGGCGTGGAGGTCTTCGGGAAGATCCAGGCGGTGTACTTGTCGACCGAGTCGTCGCAGGCTTGGCCCACGGGAGTGCCGCAGAAACGGATCGGAGGCTGCTTGGTGTCGTAGTCCTTCTTCATGTCCTTGAAGGTGTTCACGAACTGGCCGAAGAGCGCCTCGTTGCCGGACATGAAGTAGCCGTCGTTCCACTGGTGGTAGACGGCGTTGCGGGTCAGGTTGACCGACCCGGTGATGAGCACGTCCTTGGACTTGCCCGACTGGGTGAAGGTGTAGAACTTCGAGTGCAGGTTGCGGTACTGGTCGGCGAAGGTGCGACAGCCCGACTTGCACTTGTAGATGAAGTTCTTGGCGAAGCGGTTGGTGCCGAGCACCGCGCGCACGCGCTTCATCGCGTGGGTGTCCTGGTGGTCGTTGAGCAGCATCTGCACCTTCACGCCGCGCTTGTGCGCCGCGATGAGTGCGTCGGCCACGCCCTCCCGGTCGAAGGAGTACACCGCGATGCGGATCGTCTCGCCCTTCGGCACGTGACGGATCGTGTCGATGATCCGGCGCTCGATCTTGAAGCGGTCGGCGTTCACGTGGGGGTTGTTGAAGAACGCCCCCTTGTAGGCCTTCCAGCGCTTCGGCTTGGGCTTCTTCGCCACGGCCGGGGCGACCGGCGCGGCGGCGCTGCTGGCCGCCGCCGCGGCGACGGGCGCCGACGGGGCCGAGGCGTGCGCCAGCGGGGCGGTGCCCCACGTGCCCAGGACCAACGCGAACGAGACCGCGCAGGACCCCGCAATCGAGACTCTCTTCACCGACAACCTCTCCCAGTGATCGGGTGTGTGCGACGGACGAGGTCACACCTGATATCAGTTACGAACCCGGTGTCAGGTCGGGTGGGTTCTCGCGGGCGCTACGACGGACGTCCGTGAGCATGTCCGCGATGAGTGTAGTCGCAGACCCGAGCAGGGCCGCATCCGACACGGCGTCGGGCCGGGGACGCTCCGGGAGCTCGGCCGGGACCAGCAGCCGGTCCACGTCGCCCACCACCTGGTAGCCGCGGCGCTCGATGATCCGGACGGCGCGCTCGGCGCGCTCGCGGCACTCCTCGACCTGGCCGTCGTCGGCGCCGAGCCGCTCCCCCTCCTGCTGCACCAGGTGCTGCTCGGCGAGGTAGCCACGGATCCACGTGCCGCGGTCCACGGCACGGCGGAAGTCGCCGAGGTGCGGGTTGACCCGGCGCAGCAGCTCCACCTGCACCACCCCGAGGGCCGGGTTGCGCGGCTCCTCCGGGGCGTCGTAGCGGTCGGGGTCGAGCCCGAGCACGCCGGCCAGGTTGCGCCAGTGCTGGTCACGGGGCGCGCCCGCGGGTGGCATCGGGAGGACGTGCACCTGCTCCGGCGGGACGTGCCGGCCCCACCGCCGCAGCACCCCGCCGAGGTCCCACGTCCGCCAGCCGAACTCCCCCGGCCCACCGAGCCGGTCCCCGCGCATCGCGGAGAGCGGCTTGGTGCCGCCGTTCTTGACGTACTCCACCCACCCGGACGTGAGCATGCCGAGGGTGTCCCGCGCCGTGATGACGACGTGGACCTCCGCCGGCGTCAGGGAGGCCACCAGCCCCGCCGCCTGCTCGCGCCCGGCCCCGCACAGGAACTCGTGGGTCAGGATCGCCGGCCCGCGGTGCCGGCCGACCTGCTTGACCAGGCGGCCCAGGGCGCCGGGTGCGCTGGGGTGGCGCTGCTCGAGCGCTCGGCCCTGGAGCTCCAGCGCCGCCCACAGGTGCTCGCGGTGGCCGGACCCGGGGAGCAGGAACCCGTCCTTGCCCAAGGCGTCCTTCGACCCCCACAGGACCGACTGCAGGTAGGTCGTGCCCGTCTTGGGCAGACCGATGTGGAGGAAGACCTGCGACGCCATGGGAGTGGGAAGGGCTCAGACGCTCTGGCGGTACTTCTCGAGCAGCTCGGCCAGCTTCGCCTCGTCGCGGGCGGCGACCGGTACGAGCAGCTCGGTCACGATGTCGGTCAGCTCGGCCAGGCGCACGTTGAGCGCCCGGCACTCCTGCACCTCCGCCTCGAGCCTGCGGACCCGTCGGCGCAGGTCGAGCGCCTCGCCGGCCCGCGTCGAGCGCAGCCGCCCGACCACACCGCCGCTCCTGTCCTCAGCCATCCTGACGCCTCCACTCCACGATCAGCCGGCACACCTGCGAGGCGCCCGGTTCGTGCGAGACGGGAATCGTCTCGCGATGCACGATGGTGGCACCCGCCTGCTTCAGCTCGGCCACGACCCGGGCCGGCTTGCGGCGACGGACCCGGTGCTGCCCGGCGTACCCGTCGGTGCCGTTGATGGCCAGGAACTCCAGGTAGAGCTTCCCGCCGCCCTCACCGGCCAGCATCATCCGGCACAGGCGCCAGAGCTGGGCGCGCGCGGGTCGCTTGGTGGCGTCGACCAGGTGCCGCGCCGTGACCACGGTCCGGCCGCTGCGGTGCGCCATCACCGCGCCGGTGGCCAGCACCTGCCGGATCTCGAGCAGGTTCATCTGCCAGAACGTCGCCAGGTGGTTGTCCGCGGCGGCCGCGTCGGCGGCGGCGTAGGCCCGCGGCTGGAAGTCCAGGCCGATCGAGGGCTCGCCGCGCCGGCTCATGTGCAGCACGTCGGCCCCGCGGCCACAACCCACGTCGACGTAGGTGCCCAGGGCGCCCTCGATGCTCGAGACCCACTCGATGAACGGCGAGGGGCCGGGCATGTCCTGGAGCACCCGGGAGTAGATCCGGTCCCAGCGGGCCCGGCCCACCCGCAGGCCGCGGAACCAGCCGTTGAGCCTGCGGGTCGTGGTCTCCGGCGGCGCGAAGTGGAAGGCCGGGTCCGGGACCCGCCACGACGCGCCGTAGGCCGCCGCCAGGAGCCGGTCGGGGTCGGCCGGGGCCGGGAAGGTGCGCCCCTCGAGGGTGGTGGTGCCCAGCGGGTAGATCCACGACTTCTGGTAGGGCTCGCGGATCTCGCCCATCAGGTGGAGGTGGCCGTCCATCAGGAAGCCGCCGAACACGTCGAGACCGCGGATGGTGCCGTCGGCCTCCTCGATGTCGACCTTGAACGCCAGCGCGGAGTAGCGGGTGATCCGGTAGCCGTGCGCCACGAGGGCCCGCTGGACGCCGAAGGACTCGCGGATCACGTCCACCGGGTGCGTGTGGTGGCTGACGTAGCCGAGGTCGGCGTCGCTGTCGTTGCCGATCACCTCGCCGTCGCGGACCGCGCCCAGCAGCGTGCCGTAGGCCAGGAACGCCTCCACGCCGACCTCGCGCAGCGCCGCCAGCACCTCGTCGATCGCGTCGAGCATCGGCTCGAGCTCCGCGCGGCTGCGGGTGTCGAAGGCCACGACCCGGCGCAGGTACTTGTCCAGGCTGATCGGCTGGCCGTTCTGGTTGACCACCTCGACCCGGCCCCGGCCGGAGCCGAAGGACACCTCGCCGGCGAAGATCTGCTCGCCGGTCGCCGTCACGGACACGGTGACCTCGGCGACGCCGTCGAGGAACTCCCGCAGCGTCCGGGGCCAGGCGAAGAACCAGTGGTCGCCGGCCCGGACCCCGTCGCGGTGCAGCCAGAACGAGACGATGCGACGCCCGTCGAAGAGGACGTCGAGCACCACCTCGGGTCGCGACCGGGCCCGCACGCCCTCGGCGTCCACGGTCACGTCGCTCACCCGGTCCAGGAAACCCAGTCCGGGGAGACGGCTCAGGGCGGGGCTCACGGGCTGCGACTCTAGTGCCCTCGGCCCCACCCAACCGATTTCGCCCCGGCCGCGTCCCCATGGTGGGGTGACCCCTCAACGACGACCTGTACGACGTCTCTCGACTGCATTGGGTGCGCATGTCTCTGACTCGCAGAAGGTCGGTCGCTGCTGCCGCGGCGACCGGCTGCACACTGGTCACGGCGCTGGTCCTGGTGGTGACGCTGGTCGCCGCGCAGTCCGGGAACGCCGCGGACCGGGCGTCCGGGCCGCCGTACCGCGCGGTCGAGGTGGGCCGCCACGCCGGCTTCAGCGCGGACGGGCTCGGCAGGACCGCGCAGCAGGCGGCTCGCCGGGCCGTCCTCCGGGGATCGAAGCCCGGCGCGGCCCGCGACCGGATCCTCGGCGCCCAGCCGGTGCTGTCCTACCGCGGCGCCGCGGACCCGACCGTCGCGCGCTACTACGGCGGCTGGGTCGCGGTCTCGACCGGGCCGGGCGCACCGCGCGCGGTCGCCCCGCAGCCGGGCGGCCCGTGGACCAACATCCCCTCGGCGCTGACCATCCAGCCGAGCTGGGCGATCAGCGGCCGCTACTGGGCCTCGGACCTGGTCGAGGTCAATGGCCTGTGGCTCCTCTACTTCTCGGCCGAGGTGGCCGGGCTCGGGCTGGACGGGCGCTGCATCGGCGTGGCCACCGCCAGCGACCCGACCGGCGCGTTCGTCCCGGACGCCCGGCCGCTGGTCTGCCCCAAGGGCGCCGCCGCTCCCGCGGCGTACGACCGGATCAAGCGGCGGGGCCGCGACCTGCCGCACGGCGGCGTCATCGATCCCGACCTGTTCAAGGACCGCGGCGGCCAGCAGTACCTGCTCTACCGCACCCAGGGCACGCCCTCCTCCATCCGGATGGTGGCGCTGCCGCCCAGCGGTCGCCCCGAGGGGTCGGCGCGCAGCACCGAGCTGGTCCGCCGCGGCGGCGTGATCGAGAACCCGACCCTCCTGCGCCGCGGTCGCCAGTACGTCCTGCTCTCCTCCGAGGGCGACTTCGTCAACTGCGGCTACAAGACCCCCTTCCGCCGCTCCTCGAAGCTCCTCGACTGGTCCCGGGCCAAGCGCCAGGTGCTGGTCGATACGCGCAAGAGCGGGCTGTGCGGCCCCGGCGGCGCCGACCTGGGCCGCGGGCCGAACGGCGAGCCGATGCTGTTCTTCCACGCCTGGACCTGCCCCGAGCTCGGCACCAACTGCCCGGCGGGCCAGAACTACGACCGCCGCCAGCTCTACGACGCCCGCCGGTCGATGTTCGCCGCCGTGCTGCGGTTCACCAGCCGCAAGTCGCCGCGCATCGCGTCGTACGTCGCGCCGATCCTGCCGCCCCCACCGACGCCGACCCCCACGCCGACCCCCACGCCCACCGCCCCGCCGACCACCATCACGCCGGCTCCGTAACGTCGCGCGGGCCGTGCGGGTGGCTGAGGTGCGAGGGAGCCACGGACCCACGGTGGCTGAGGTGCGAGGCCGGCCACGGCCGAGCCTCGAAGCCCCGACAGTCGGGGCTGACGGTGGCTGAGGTGCGAGGCCGGCCACGGCCGAGCCTCGAAGCCTCGCTAGCCGGGACTGGAACCGTCCCAGCCCCGGGTCACCCGGCTTCGAGGCTCAGGCGCAGGACGCCTTCACACCTCAGCCACCGACATGGCGAGCCGGCGCGGACCTCACGGTGGCTGAGGTGCGAGGCCGGCCACGGCCGAGCCTCGAAGCCCCGTCAGCCGAGGCTGAGACCGCCCCAGCCCCGGGTCACCCGGCTTCGAGGCTCAGGCGCAGCACGCCTTCACACCTCAGCCACCGTGACGGTGGACGGCGGGCTCAGTCGTCGGAGTCGGCCGAGGTGTCGTCGGACGGCTGGCCGCCCGCACCGCCCTCGAGGGGCTCCTCGGGGATGTAGGCCTGGGCGTAGACGAAGGGGTGGTCGCTGACCCGGCCGACGATGCCTTGGCTGGCGCTGACGAAGTCGGAGAACTGCATCCCCGAGCCGAAGATCCAGTCGACGTCCATGTGGTCGGGCGTGCTGCAGCCACCGCTGTAGCTGCCGCCGTTGGCCGCCACCATGTCCGTGCCGCCCACGATCGGGCAGAACACCTCGGCGCGGTCGTTGTAGTCGCCGGTGAAGACGACCGGCGTGCCGTCGGCGGCGAGCTGGTTCGCCAGCCGCACCTCGAGGCCCACGGCCACCGCGCGCCAGCGGGCGTTGTTGCCGTGGTTGGGCGTGGTGGCCGGGTTGTGGGTGTTGAAGAACCACACCTCGCGGCCCGACGCCCTGTTCTTGAGCTTGATGACCGGGCGCCGGATCGGGTCGCCGCCGAAGTACGGGATCGAGATGCTGTTCGCCTCGACCAGCTCCCAGACGTCGGTGCGCCAGGCGATGGAGTCGCGGATCGAGCCGCGGTCGAGGTTCGGGCCCGGGTAGAGGTCCCAGCGCGAGCCGGCCAGGGACCGGAACCGGGCGTACTGCGGGTCCTCGAACTCCTGGAAGCCGACGACGTCGAGGTCGGCCTGGCTGATCAGCGAGTAGGCCATGCCCATCCGGGTCGACCCCGAGGCGTAGCCCTTCTTGTTGCCGCCGATCTTGGCGGTGTGCGAGCTGCCGAGCACGTTGAAGGTGCCCACCCGGAACGACGTCTCGTCGGCGAGCCCGCGGCGCAGCCAGGCCAGTGAGCGCTTGAGCTTCTTCGCGTCCTTGACGTCCTGCGGGGGGACGTCGGTGACCACGGCGGTCGGCTGCTCCGTGGCGGTGGTCGGGGCGGCCGGGTCGTCGGTGGGGGCGGGGCTGCTGCCCGCTGCGTCGACGGCGGCGTCGACGTTGGCCGCGGTCGACCCGTCGGACGGCTTCTCGTCGTCGGAGCCGATCATGCCGGTCGCGCCGCCCACGAAGAGGGTCACGAACGCGATGACGAGCACCACGGTCGCCAGGACCTGGAGCTGGCCCACGCGCCTGGAGCGTGGC
>CAZEPK010000081.1:0-7124 GCA_964514085.1 uncultured Nocardioides sp. | reverse complement strand
GGTACCTGTGCGCGACCCCCGAGTGGCGCCGCGCATGACGAAATCCGGTGACCACAGGGTACCCCGCACGCGGGGGCGCGGTCCCATTGTTGACGGTTCTCGCCAGCGCTGCGTTCCCTCTGCGCGGGACCCGCCACCGGTAGCGTGGGGCCGTGAGCACGGCCCCCTCCCGCGTCTACGCGGCCCGACTGGTCGGCCTGCCGATCTTCGACCCTCAGGGGGACCAGGTCGGCAAGGTGCGCGACCTCGTCGTGGCGATCCGCTCGGAGGCCAGCCAGCCGCGGGTGCTGGGCATGGTGGCCGAGGTCTTCGGTCGGCGGCGGATCTTCGTGCCGATGACCCGGGTGACCAATATCGACAGCGGGCAGGTCTACACCACCGGCCTGCTCAACATGCGCCGCTTCGAGCAGCGGTCGACCGAGACCCTGGTCGTGGGCCAGCTCTTCGACCGCCGCGTGACCATCAAGCCCAGCGGGATCACCGGCACCATCTACGACGTGGCCATGGAGCAGGCCCGCAACCGCGACTGGGTGATCAGCCGGGTCGCCATCACCGAGCCCGCCAAGGGGCTGCGCCGCCGCGGCCAGACCCACGTCGCCGAGTGGGGCGAGGTCGAGGGGCTGACCCGGCGCGAGCCGACCCAGGGCGCCACCCAGCTGATCCACGCGCTCAACGAGCTGCGCCCGGCGGACGCGGCCAGCGTGATCCACGACCTGCCCTCGGAGCGGCGGACCGCCGTGGTCGCGGCCCTGAGCGACGAGCGCCTGGCCGACGTGCTGGAGGAGCTGCCCGAGGAGGACCAGGTCGAGATCCTGGGCTTCCTGGCCGACGAGCGCGCCGCCGACGTGCTCGAGGAGATGGACCCCGACGACGCCGCCGACCTCATCGCCGAGCTGCCGCCCGAGACCGCCGAGGCGCTGCTGCTGCTGATGGAGCCGGAGGAGGCCGAGGACGTCAAGCGGCTGATGTCGTACGTCGAGAACACCGCCGGCGCCATGATGACCTCCGAGCCGGTGATCCTCGGTCCGGACGCCACCATCGCCGACGCGCTGGCCCACGTCCGCAACCCCGACCTGACCCCGGCGCTGGCCGCGCTGGTCTACGTCTGCCGGCCCCCGCTCGAGACCCCGACCGGCCGGTTCCTGGGCGTCGCCCACATCCAGCGCCTGCTCCGCGAGCCGCCCTCGACGCTGGTCGCCGGCGCTCTCGACGACTCGATGGAGAACCTGCGCCCCGAGGCCACGATCGACCAGGTCGCCGCCCACCTGGCGACGTACAACCTGGTGGCCGCGCCGGTGGTCGACGAGAACGGCCACCTGATCGGCGCGGTCACCGTCGACGACCTGCTCGACCACATGCTGCCCGAGGGCTGGCGCGACCGGGCGGTGCGCAGTGGCTGACCCGAGCGGTCGCCGCGCCCGCCTCGACACCCCGCGCGAGACCCGGCGCCAGCTGGTGCGCCGGCCGGCGACGGACACCGACCGGTTCGGCCGGTTCGCCGAGCAGTTCGCGCGGTTCATGGGCACCGCCACGTTCCTGCTCTACATGACGGCGTTCGTCCTGTTCTGGATCATCTGGAACTTCACGGCGCCGGAGTCGCTGCGCTTCGACGACTACCCGTTCATCTTCCTGACCCTGATCCTCTCGCTCCAGGCGTCGTACGCCGCCCCGCTGATCCTGCTGGCCCAGAACCGCCAGGAGGCCCGTGACCGGGTGATCGCCGAGCAGGACCGGCAGGCCGACGCCCGGGCCCACGCCGACATGGAGTTCCTGGCCCGCGAGGTGGCCTCTCTGCGGATGGCCGTCGGCGAGGTCGCCACCCGCGACTACCTGCGCTCGGAGCTGCGCTCCTTGCTCACCGAGCTGGACGAGCGATCCGACCGGGCCGAGCGCTCCGAAGACCCTGACGAGAGCTGAGCACCGCGGACCGGGCCGCACCGGGTGACCGAGGTGGTCCCGACTAGGCTGGGAGGATCATGAGCAGCCCCCTCCTCGAGCAGATCCACGCGGCGCTGGCGACGGTGAGCGATCCCGAGATCAAGCGCCCCATCACCGACCTCGGCATGGTCGAGTCCGTCGACGTCGACGGTCCGGGCGTGGTCCGCCTCACCGTCCTGCTGACCGTGGCCGGGTGCCCGATGAAGGACACCATCACCCGCGACGTCAACGCCGCCGTCCGCGGTGTGGCCGGCGTGACCGACGTCGACCTCACCCTCGGCGTGATGTCCGCCGAGCAGCGCGCCGGCCTCAAGGACCTGCTGAGCAACGGCAAGGCCCAACGCGACATCGCCTTCGCCCAGCCCGGCTCGCTCACCAAGGTCTTCGCGATCGCCTCCGGCAAGGGCGGCGTCGGCAAGTCCTCGGTCACGGTCAACCTCGCGCTCGCGATGGCTGCGCAGGGCCTCAAGGTCGGCGTGGTCGACGCGGACATCTACGGCCACTCGGTGCCGGCCATGCTCGGCATCGCCGACGCCAAGCCCACCCAGGTCGAGGACCTGATCATGCCGGTCCCCACGTCCTCCGGCGTCTCGGTGATCTCGATCGGCATGCTGAAGCCGCGCCGCGACCAGGTCGTGGCCTGGCGCGGCCCGATGCTCGACCGGGCGCTGGTGCAGATGCTCGCCGACGTCTACTGGGGCGACCTCGACGTCCTGCTCCTCGACCTGCCGCCGGGCACCGGCGACATCGCGATCTCCCTGGGCCAGCACCTGCCCGGGGCGGAGGTCGTCGTCGTCACCACCCCGCAGGAGGCCGCGGCCGAGGTGGCCGAGCGCGCGGGCACGATGGCCTCGATGATGCACCAGCGCGTCGTGGGCGTGGTCGAGAACATGTCCTACCTCCCCTGCCCGCACTGCGCGGCCGAGGGCCAGGACCACCGGCTCGAGGTCTTCGGGTCCGGCGGCGGTGCCCGCGTGGCCGAGACGCTGTCGAAGCGGTTCGGCTACGACGTGCCGGTGCTGGGCCACGTGCCGCTCGACATGTCGCTGCGCGAGGGTGGCGACGCCGGCAAGCCGATCGTCGACTCCGACCCGACCGCCCCCGCCGCCCTCGTGCTGCGCTCGGTGGCCGAGGCCCTGGCCGGCCGCGGTCGCGGCCTGGCCGGCATGCAGCTCGGGCTCACCCCCGCCGGCCGGCTCTAGGCCCGCGGCATGTTCGGGGTCGGTCTGCCGGAGCTCGCGGTCATCATGCTGGTGGCCGTGCTGGTCTTCGGACCCGACAAGCTCCCCGACCTGGCCAAGCAGGCCGGCCGGATGATCCGGCAGGTGCGCAAGTTCGCCGACGCCGCGCGCGACGAGCTGCGTGAGGAGCTCGGCCCGGAGTACGCCGACCTCGAACTCCGCGACCTCGACCCCCGCACGATCGTGCGCAAGCACATCATCGAGGCCATGAACGACGCCGAGGACGACGCCCGACCCAAGCGCCGCGGGCTCCGGCCGCTCAAGGCCGGCGAGCTCCCGCCGTACGACCTCGACGCGACCTGAGGCTGCTCAGCCCTGGGCGCCGACCGAGCGCCAGTAGCTGTTGAGCGCGCCGTTGGTCTTGACGAACCACACGATCGCGCCGATGAGCGGGAGCAGGATCCAGAGCCCCGTGACGGCACTGACCGGCTGGGGCTGCCCGCGGCGCTGGTAGAGGCCGCCGACCTCGTGCGGGGTCAGGAAGACCATCACCGGACCGAGGAAGACGGCGAGGATCAGCGCCACGGCACCACCCAGGCCGGTGCCGGAGTGCGTCTTCATCTCCGCGTGGGTCCGGTAGTACCAGACCCACGTGTAGATGCCGAGCGTGACGATCGCCAGCAGGATGCAGGTGCCCGTGCTGCGGATGTTGCCCACCGGCGCAGCTGCGACGGCGGGCGCCACGGGAGGGGCGGAGGGGGCGGTAGGGAGCGGAGCGGCCTCGGTCATCCGTGGAGGCTAGCGCGGCGCGGCCGCCGCACCGGGCATCCCGGACATGCCGGGTCACGGGACTGGACCGCTGCGCGACTGCACCGCGGCGAGGTGGTCCAGAGCGACCAGCACCACCCGTCCGGCCTCCCCCGCCGTCAGCTCCACGAAGTCGGCGCCCACGCGTCCCAGCACGCCGTCGTGGTGGTGGCCGTCGGTCAGGTGCACGGAGCAGGGCTCGCCCTCGTCGGCGATCCGCCGCAGCGCCGAGGTCAGGCTGAGCGCCGCTGTGGGCCGCCAGGCCAGCTCCGGCACCGAGCGCGCGGACGCTCCGCGGACGGCCGTCACCGCGTCCAGCCGGACCACCCAGTCCTGGCCCACGCCGCGCAGGAGGCACCAGCCGGTGGCCACCCGGGCCAGCCGGCCCTCGAGCCTGCCGGTCCCGCGGAGCTCGAGGGCGACGTCGGTGTCGACGCTGGCGGCCAGCCGGCTGGCCAGGGTGACCGCGAGGTACTCCTCCCGGCCGCGCTCGGCCAGCTCCGGGGCCCGCTCGGCGGCGTACTGCGCCGCCGCCTGGCCCTCGAGGTCGTCGAGGTAGTCGAACAGCTCCTGCTCCCAGGCCACCACCCGACCCTGCCACGGGCGGCGACGGCTGTGGAGAGGCAGTTGACCGTCTGTCCAAACCGGCGTTGAGTGAAGCAAACAGAAGCAAACGCAAGGATTGTCTCGGGATGGATGATGCGAAGACTGCCGGGCGGCCGCGCTGCCTGGCCGTGGCCACCGGCCTCACCTCGGCCCTGTGGGGGGCGGCCGAGGTGCTGGTCGGTGTGCTCACGGCCGGGCAGCCGGCGACGGCGGAGCAGGCGCTGGTGCTCCTGTGCGCCGCCGCCCTCCTGGCTGCCTTGGTGTGGGCCTGGCTGCAGGCGATGGCCGGCGTGGCGGACGCCTGGCGGGGTGCGGCGCCGGTGGGGCGCAGCGGACTGCGCCGGCTCGCCGTGGCCGCCTGCGGGGCGGCGCTGGCCGGCGCACTGGCCGGTCCGGCGTACGCCGGTCCCGATCGGCCCGGGCCGCACGTGCTGTCCGGGCTGCCGGTGCCCGACCGCGCCGAGGGCGCCGGGCACCCACCGCCGCACGCGGTCGTCGTACGCCCCGGCGACTCGCTGTGGCTGATCGCCCGTCGCCACCTCCCGGACCGAGCCGGTGACCGGCGGATCGCCGACCGCTGGCACGCGCTCTACCGCCGCAACCGCGAGGTCGTCGGCGCCGACCCCGACCTGATCCGTCCCGGACAGGTCCTCGTCCTCACCGAGGAGAAGAGATGACGCTCACTCCCCTGCGGGTCCCGGTCGCCTCCGTCCAGGGCACGCTGGCCCTCGACCTCAGCCCGCGGCACGCCCCACCGGAGCTCGGCGACCTGACCGGCTCCCGCGCGGTGGCCGACGTGGTGCCGATCGAGGCCGAGCAGCGCGGCCGGCTCGAGCAGTGGGTGCAGCGCTTCGCCCAGGCCAGCGTGGAGATCGTCGGCGGGGACCGGCCGGTCAGCCAGCTGCTGCGCTGGACCACGGGCCCGGTCTACGCCGACCTGCACCGCCGCGCCGTCCTGGTGGCCCGGGCCGGCGGCCACCAGCCCGGAGTCAGGCGCGTGCAGCCGGTGCGTCCCCACGTGGTCAGCGTCCACGCGAGCTTCGTGAGCCCCACCGTGGTCGAGGCCAGCGCCCGGGTGCGCTACGGCCCTCGCTCGCGGGCGCTGGCCCTCCGTTTCGAGCGGCGCCGTGACCGCTGGCTGTGCACGGCGATGGAGTTCGCCTGACCGGGCTCAGCCCAGGCTGCGCACCCACGTGGCCACGCCCTCGTCCAGGGCCAGCTCCGCATCCGCGGCGGCCGCGGCCTCGGGGTCGTGGGTGGCGAGCACCACCACCGCTCCCCGGTCGGCCGCCTCGCGCAGCGCCGCCATGACCACCTCCCGGTTGTGGCCGTCGAGGTCGCTGGTGGGCTCGTCGGCCAGCAGCACAGCCGCCTCGGCGGCCACGGCCCGCGCCACGGCCACGCGCTGCTGCTGCCCGCCGGAGAGCTCCTCGACGAGGTGCTCGGCCCACTCGTCGAGCCCCACCACCGCGAGGGCCTCGTGCGCCCGCCGGTCGGCCTCGGACGAGGGCAGGCCGGCGTCCAGCAGCGGCACCACGATGTTCTCGTAGGCCGTCAGCACCGCCGCGAGCCCGTTGCCCTGGGGCACGAGGACCACGCCGCGCGCCGCGGCCTCGGTCCGGGACCCCACCGGCCGGTCGTCCACCCGCACCGAGCCGCGGTCGGTGGCGAGGGCGCCGGCCATCAGCCAGAGCAGGGTGCTCTTGCCCGCGCCCGAGGGGCCCGTCACCGCCAGCATCCGTCCCCCGGGCACCGTCAGGGACACCGGGGCGACCGCGGTCAGCGAGCCGTAGCGCACCTCGACGTCCTCCAGCACCAGGTCGGTCATGGCTGGTCCCCCTCCACCCGGAGGCGGTACTCGCCGTCCTCGAGCTCCAGCCGCACCAGCGTGCCGGGCGGCAGCAGCTCCAGGGCGTGCGCCGGCAGCGGGAGGAAGCCGTCGGCGGTGACCACGGCGTACTCCTCGCCGGAGCGCCCCTCACCGCCGATCCGCCCGTCGCGGATGGTCACGGTCCTCGGCATCCAGCGCGCCACGTCCCGGTCGTGCGTGACCACCACGACGGTGGTGCCGAGCTCGCGGTTGACCGTGGCCAGCGCGGCCAGGACCCGGTCCCGCGCCTCGTGGTCGAGCCGGCTGGTCGGCTCGTCGGCCAGCAGCAGGCCCGGGCCGGTGGAGAGCACGACGGCCAGCGTCACCAGCTGCAGCTGTCCGGGCGTCAGCCGCTCCAGGGGTGTGTCGCCCTCGTCGGCCAGGCCGACCGTCCTCAGCAGGGTCGGCCCCGACGGCAGCCGCGCTGACTCACCCGCGCTGCGGGCGGCGTGCTGGGCGAAGGCGATGTTCTGGTGGGCGCTGAGGAACGGCAGCAGGTTGCGGCCGGCGCCCTGGAGCATGAGCGAGACGTCCCTGGCGTGCAGGGAGTCCAGCTCGTGCTGCGTGGCCGTGGTGAGGTCCAACTCACCGATCAGCACGTTGCCTGCCGTCGGCCGGAACAGCCCGGCCAGCAGGGAGAGCAGGGTCGACTTCCCCGCGCCGGACGGTCCCAGAAGCGCGATCATCTCCCCCGCCCGGACGCCGAGGTCGACACCCGAGAG
>CAZEPK010000080.1:0-16040 GCA_964514085.1 uncultured Nocardioides sp. | reverse complement strand
TGGAGAGGAAGAAGACGTTGCCGTAGCCGCCGCTGGCCAGGACCACCACGTCGGCGAAGTAGGTCTCGATCTCCCCGGTGACCAGGTCGCGGACGATGATCCCGCGGGCCCGGCCGTCGACCACGATGAGCTCGAGCATCTCGTGGCGGGTGTAGCACCGGACGCTGCCGGCCGCGACCTGGCGCTCGAGGGCCTGGTAGGCGCCGATGAGGAGTTGCTGGCCGGTCTGCCCGCGGGCGTAGAAGGTCCGCGAGACCTGGACGCCGCCGAAGGACCGGTTGTCGAGCAGGCCGCCGTACTCGCGGGCGAAGGGGACGCCCTGCGCGACGCACTGGTCGATGATGTTCACGCTGACCTCGGCCAGCCGGTAGACGTTCGACTCCCGCGAGCGGTAGTCGCCGCCCTTGATGGTGTCGTAGAAGAGCCGGTAGACCGAGTCGCCGTCGCCCTTGTAGTTCTTGGCGGCGTTGATGCCGCCCTGGGCGGCGATCGAGTGCGCGCGCCGGGGGCTGTCCTGGTAGCAGAACGACTTCACGACGTAGCCGGCCTCGCCGAGGGTCGCGGCGGCCGAGGCGCCGGCCAGGCCGGTGCCCACGACGATGATCGAGAGCCGCCGGCGGTTGGCCGGGTTGGCGATCCGGGCCTCGAAGGTGCGGGTGCCCCAGCGCTCCTCGAGCGGCCCGTCGGGGGCCTTGGTGTCCGACAGCGGCTCGCCGTCGACGTAGTAGCCGGCGGCGTCGTCGTACTCCTCGCCGCCCGGCTCGCGGTTGCGCGAGCTGTTGAAGGAGAGCGTGGTGTCGGGCATGTCCGGCTTGCCGTCGGGCGTGCCGTGGGGGGTGGTCACGAGATGACTCCGAGGAGGGTGAAGACGGGGACCAGCGAGAACCCGCCGGCGATGACGACCGCGAGCAGCACGCCGAGGACGTTGGCGTTGCGGCGGGCCCGTGCGTTGTTGGTGAGGCCGAGGGTCTGCGCCGCGCTCCACACCCCGTGCCGCAGGTGCATGCCGAGCGCGAGCATCGCCGCGAGGTAGATCAGCGTCAGCCACCACACCTGGAAGGAGTCGACGAGCAGGTCGTAGGGGTCGTCGGTCGGGCCGCCGGCGACGTTGACCTTGCCGATGCTGAAGTTGAGGAGGTGCCAGACGATGAAGACCAGGAGCGTGATGCCGCCCCACCGCATCCAGTGCGAGGAGAACGTCGACGAGGTGTTCTTCTTCATCACGTACTTCGTCGAGCGGGCCCGCTCCTTGCGCCGCCACAGGACCAGGGCGCACACGACGTGCACCACCAGCGCGACGACCAGGCCGGCGCGCAGGACCCAGAGCAGCCCCTCGTGCGGCAGCAGCGGCTCGCCGATGGAGCGCAGGTGCTCGGCGTACTCGTCGTAGGAGTCGTGACCGCCGAAGGCCTTGAGGTTGCCGTACATGTGCAGCAGCACGAACGCGATGAAGACCACGCCGGACACGGCCATGAGCAGCTTCAGCGCGATGGTGGACCGGGCTGCTCGGGCCCCATGGACGAGGCCTGTCGTCTGGCCCGGACTCGGACGGGTGGTCGCCACCTCTGCAGGTTAGCCCTGCGGCCGCGGCGGTCCACGCGACGACGAGGACCCGAGGAGGACGCGAGGAGGTCACGGGCATGGCCTGCGCCACACCGGTGCCACCCGAGGCCCGCCGCTCCGCGGTGGCACGCCCCTGAGCGGCGTCGCGGGCGACGGCACGGTGTGACATTTCCCGCGTTGACGGGGTACCCGGGTGGAACGAGTTCCACATCGGCGTGGCAGTGTGCAGACTGCCCTCTTGGCGAGGGCCGGCCCGGAAGCGGGCAGAGCAGCGGAGGTGTTCATGGCGTCGACCGACGCGCGTGAGTCGGCAGTGGAGTCCGGTGGCGGTCCGATGGCAGCGGGGGTCGGCGGTCCGACCCGGGCCAGCATCGGGGTCCGCACGCTGCGCCAGGACCGGTGGTGGCTCTACCCGGCCACGACCTTCACGGTCTTCTTCGCCTTCATCATCTACGCGACGATCCGCGCGTTCATGGGCAGCAACTACTACTCGGCGCCCTACCTCTCGCCGTTCTACTCGCCCTGCCTGGGCGACTGTGTGGAGGGTGCGTCCGACTTCGGCCAGCCCTTCGGCGGCTTCCCCCTGTCGGCGGCGCTCATCATCCTGATCTTCCCGCTGGGCTTCCGGATGACCTGCTACTACTACCGCAAGGCCTACTACCGGTCCTTCTGGCTCTCCCCGCCCGCCTGCGGCGTGGCCGAGCCCCACGCGTCGTACTCCGGCGAGACGAAGTTCCCGCTGATCCTCCAGAACGTCCACCGCTACTTCTGGTACGCCGCGGTGGTGGTCTGGGCGATCCTGGCCTACGACGCGGTGCTCGGCTTCCGCAACGAGCAGGAGCAGTGGGGCCACATGGGCCTCGGCACCGTGATCATGGTGGCCAACGTCGTGCTGCTGGGCCTCTACACGTTCTCCTGCCACTCCTGCCGCCACATCACCGGCGGCCGGCTGAGGCACTTCTCCAAGCACCCGGTCCGCTACAAGCTGTGGACCTGGGTCTCGAAGCTGAACGCCCGGCACGCGCAGTACGCCTGGCTGTCGCTGTTCTCGGTCGCGATCGTGGACGCCTACATCTGGATGCTCGCGGCCGGCGTGTTCAACGACCCACGGTTCTTCTGAGGAGCCCGCAGAGATGACCGAGACCACTCCCGCGCCCACCCCGGCCCCGACCCCGGGTGCCGTCGAGAGGCACCAGTACGACGTCGTCGTGATCGGCGCCGGCGGCTCCGGCCTGCGGGCGGCGATCGCGGCCCACGAAGCCGGCGCGAAGACGGCGATCATCACCAAGTCGCTGCTCGGCAAGGCGCACACCGTGATGGCCGAGGGCGGCATCGCCGCGGCCATGGGCAACCGCTGGCCCGAGGACAACTGGGAGGTGCACTTCCGCGACACCATGCGTGGCGGGAAGATGCTCAACAACTGGCGGATGGCCCAGCTGCACGCACAGGAGGCGCCCGAGCGGGTGCAGGAGCTCGAGGACTGGGGCGCGCTCTTCGACCGCACCGACGACGGGCTGATCTCCCAGCGCGACTTCGGCGGCCACCGCTACGCGCGGCTCGCGCACGTCGGCGACCGCACCGGCCTGGAGATGATCCGCACGCTGCAGCAGCGCGCGGTCGAGCTCGGCATCGACGTCTTCATGGAGTGCACGGTCACCGAGCTGTTCAAGGACGGCGCCGGTGCGATCTCCGGCGCCTTCGCCTACTGGCGCGAGACCGGCACCTTCCTCGCCTTCGAGGCGCCGTCGGTGGTGCTGGCGACCGGAGGCATCGGCAAGTCGTTCAAGGTCACCTCGAACTCCTGGGAGTACACCGGCGACGGCCACGCGCTGGCGCTGCGGGCCGGGGCCGCCCTGATCAACATGGAGTTCGTGCAGTTCCACCCCACGGGGATGGTCTGGCCGCCCTCGGTCAAGGGCCTGCTGGTCACGGAGTCGGTGCGCGGCGACGGCGGCGTCCTGAAGAACTCCGAGGGCGAGCGGTTCATGTTCGACTACATCCCCGAGTTCTTCGAGAGCGAGACGGCGGACACGGTCGAGGAGGCCGACCGCTGGTACGACGACAAGAAGAACAACCGCCGCCCACCCGAGCTGCTGCCCCGCGACGAGGTGGCCCGCGCCATCAACTCCGAGATCAAGGCCGGCCGGGGATCACCGCACGGCGGCATCTTCCTCGACATCGCCTCGCGCCGTACGCCGGAGTTCATCCAGAAGCGGCTGCCGTCGATGTACCACCAGTTCAAGGAGCTGGCGGACGTCGACATCACCAAGGAGCCGATGGAGATCGGCCCCACCTGCCACTACGTCATGGGCGGCGTGGAGGTCGACCCCGACACCGAGCTCTCGGGCATCCAGGGCCTGTACGCCGTGGGGGAGTGCTCCGGCGGCATGCACGGCTCCAACCGGCTGGGCGGCAACTCGCTGTCGGACCTCATCGTCTTCGGCAAGCGGGCCGGTGAGGCGGCGGCGGCGTACTCCACGACCGTCACGGAGCGGCCCTCGATCGACGGCGAGCTCGAGGCGGCCCAGCAGGCCGCGCTGGCGCCGTTCGACCCCAAGGGCGACGAGAACGCCTACACCATCCAGGGCGACCTCCAGCAGACGATGAACGACCTGGTCGGCATCATCCGCAACGCCGACGAGCTCGAGCAGTCGCTCAAGGAGATCGAGCAGCTCAAGGAGCGGGCCAAGCACCTCCGCGTCGAGGGCGCCCGCGCCTACAACCCGGGCTGGCACCTCTCCATCGACATCCACAACATGCTGCTGGTCTCCGAGTGCATCGCGAAGGCCGCGCTGGCCCGGCAGGAGTCGCGCGGGGGCCACACCCGCGACGACTTCCCGGGGCCGAACCCCGAGTGGGGTGCGAAGAACCTGGTGCTGACGCTCAACTCGTCGGGCGACGAGGTGGAGCTGGCCGAGAAGCCGCTCCCGATCATGCCCGAGGAGCTCAAGAAGTTCTTCGAGGAGAAGTCATGACAGAGCTGAAGATGCGGGTCTGGCGGGGCGACGACCAGGGCGGCGCGCTGCAGGACTACACCGTCGAGGTGTCCGAGGGCGAGGTCGTCCTCGACGCCATCCACCGGCTGCAGGCCACCCAGGCCGGCGACCTGGCGGTCCGCTGGAACTGCAAGGCCGGCAAGTGCGGCTCGTGCTCGGCCGAGATCAACGGCCGGCCGCGGCTGCTGTGCATGGCCCGCCTCTCGGACTTCGAGGAGGGCGAGACGGTCACCGTCACGCCGGTGCGCGCGTTCCCGATCGTGCGCGACCTGGTCACCGACGTCTCCTACAACTACGAGAAGGCCTCGGAGCTGCCGGCGTTCTCGCCGCCGCCGCGCGACGCCGACGGGAAGCGCCGGATGGCGCAGATCGACGTCGAGCGCGGCCAGGAGTTCCGCAAGTGCATCGAGTGCTTCCTGTGCCAGAACGTCTGCCACGTCATCCGTGACCACGAGGACAACAAGCCGGCCTTCGCGGGCCCCCGCTTCTTCCTCCGCTACGCCGAGCTGGACATGCACCCCCTCGACACGCACGACCGGCGGGAGCTGGCCCAGGCCGCGGCAGGCATCGGCATGTGCAACATCACCAAGTGCTGCACCGAGGTCTGCCCCGAGGGCATCAAGATCACCGACAACGCGATCATCCCGATGAAGGAGCGCGTGGTCGACAAGAAGTACGACCCGCTGGTGTGGCTGGGCTCCAAGATCGGGCTGCGCAACAAGGACGACGAGGCGCGCGAGGTCGCCCCGGCGAAGAAGAAGAACCCGGTCAAGCGCCCGGCCTCCCGGGCCTGACCCCCGGCGGTGCCCCACCGCCCGGTCCACGGCCGGCTGCGCGGTCCCGCGTCGGCGGGCCTGGTCGCGGGCCTGGTAGCACTGGCTCTGGCCTGCGCGGGGTGCCGCGGCGACGGGTCCGGCTCGGACGACGAGGACCCTGCGGCCGCGTCGTCCTCCCTCTCGCCGGCCTCCGCGTCGGCGCCGGCCGGCACCACCCGGGTGACCTGCGAGCTGGCGACCGACGCCGGTCCGCTCCGCGTCGCCCTGGACCTCCCGACCGGCTTCCAGGTCGGTGCCACCCGCCACCGGCCGGACGACTCGGCCGACTGCGTGTGGCGCCACCCGGAGCGGGTGCGGCCCGCGGGCGGTCCCGGCTACACCGCCGTGGTGCGGGTGAGCATCGGCTACGTCCGCGGTGGCGACCGGTGGCAGACGCTCAGCGAGGTCCACGACGCCGAGCAGGTGAACGCCGTCGAGCCGGGCGAGCCGCAGGACGACGACTCGATCCTCGACCTCCGCCTCGACCGCGGCGTCCCGGCCCTCGGCGAGGCCGTCGGCGACCGCCTCTCCTTCGGGTGCCGCTGCGACGGGCAGGACACGATCACCCGCTACGCCCAGGCGGCCGGGGTCCGCGTCCAGTGGTCCTCGGTGCGTGAGCTCGAGCAGCAGACCGACGCGCAGCTGGCCGCCGCCCTGGCCGGCGCCGGGACCGTGCCCTGACCCGCCCCGCCCCGAGCGTCGCGGACGGGGCCTCCGCTGGCCGCCGCAGCTGCGGGACGACATGGAGAAGTTCACACTCGATGGCCCTGCCCGGGCCCGGAACCTACTCTTGCCAGTCGTGACCGAGGAGCAGACCGTCGAGGGCGGGCTGGCCGAGCCGGCGGCGCTCGAGCCGGAGCAGGGCAGCCTCGACCTGGCCGCGCCGCAGGACCGCCACGACCGGGCGGAGTGGGAGGCGGCGGCCGCCGCGGTGCTCCGCAAGGCCCGCCGGCTGGGCGAGGACGACCCCGACGACGCGGTCTGGGACCGGCTGACCCGGCGCACCCTCGACGGCATCGGGATCACCCCGCTCGGCACGCCGGAGCTGCTGAACGGACTGGCGACCAGCGGTCGCCCGGTCCGCACGGGGGCCTGGGACGTCCGCGTGCACCTCGCCGTCGGAGACCCGGAGGCCGGCAACCAGGCGCTCCTGACCGATCTCGAGGGCGGTGCCACGTCGGTGTGGGTCGAGGCGGCCGACGGGCTGGACCCGGCCGGCTGGGCCACGCTCCTGGACCAGGTGCTGCTCGACCTCGCGCCCGCCGTCCTGCAGACGACCGAGGCGGGCGCCCTGGCCTTCCTGGAGCACTCCCGCGGCCGCGAGCTGCACCCCCACACCAACCTGGGCCTCGACGCCCGCCGCGCCACCAAGGAGCTGGCCGACCACGCCTGGCAGACCGGCATCCGGGTCTTCGTCGTCGACGCGACCGAGGCCCACGACCGCGGCGCCTCCGACGTGCAGGAGCTCGCCCACTCGCTCGTGACCGGTGCGGCCTACCTCCGTGGCCTGACCGACGCGGGGTTCGACCTCGACGAGGCGGCGAAGATCGTGGAGTTCCGCTACGCCGCGACGGACGAGCAGTTCCCGACCATCGCCAAGCTGCGTGCGGCGCGCCGGCTGTGGGCGCGGGTCCTCGAGCTCAGCGGCACCAGCATCCGCACCCAGCACCAGCACGCGGTGACCAGCCGGCCCATGATGAGCAGCCGCGACCCGTGGGTGAACATGCTCCGCACCACGGTCGCGGCGTTCGCCGCCGGCGTGGGCGGCGCCGACGCCGTCACCGTGCTGCCCTTCGACAGCCCGCTCGGGACGCCGGACGCCTTCGGCCGGCGCATCGCGCGCGGCACCAGCGCGCTGCTGATCGAGGAGTCCCACGTCGCCGTCGTCACCGACCCGGCGGGCGGCGCCTACGCCGTGGAGAAGCTCACCGACGACCTGGCCGTCGCCGCCTGGGAGCTCTTCGGCCGGCTCGAGGAGGCCGCCGACGCCGAGTCGGTGCTCACTGAGGAGATCGCCCGGACCGTCGCGAAGCGCGACCGCGAGGTGGCCACCCGCGCGCGGCCGCTCACCGGCCTGACCGAGTTCCCCCACCTGGCCGAGACGCTCCCGGAGCGGGCGCCCGCGCCCGCGGGCCGGGAGGTGCGCCGCTACGGAGCCGCCTTCGAGGCCCTGCGCGACGAGCCCGTCGCCGCCCATGTGTTCCTGGCCACCATGGGCACCGTGGCCGCGCACACCGCCCGCGCCACCTTCGCGGCGAACCTGTTCGCCGCCGGCGGCGTCGCCGTGGACGTCGCGGGTGCGACCCAGACCGCCGAGGACCTGCTCGCGGCGTACGCCGGCCAGCCGGTGGTCTGCCTGGCCGGCAGCGACGGCGCCTACGACGCCTGGGCCGACGAGGCCGCTCGCGCCCTGCGCGAGGCCGGCGCCCGGTGGGTCGTGATCGCGGGCCGGCCGCGCGACGCGGTCGACGACGCGGCCGCCACGGGCGTCGACGCCCTGGACTTCCTGACCCGGACGAGGGAGAAGCTGGCATGACGGTCCCCAGGAGCTTCGCCGGGCTGCCGCTGTCCGATCCGTCTGCGACGGCGAGCGGCGGACCAGCGGCCGGAGCGCAGACGGATCCGGAGCCGTGGCTGTCGCCGGAGGGGATCGACATCCTGCCGGTCTACGGCCCCGAGCACCTCGAGGGCCTCGACGCGCTCGACACCTGGCCCGGGCTCTCGCCGTTCCTCCGTGGGCCCTACCCCACGATGTACACGACCCAGCCCTGGACGATCCGCCAGTACGCCGGCTTCTCCACCGCCGAGGAGTCCAACGCGTTCTACCGGCGCAACCTCGCGGCCGGCCAGAAGGGCCTCAGCGTGGCCTTCGACCTGGCCACCCACCGGGGCTACGACTCGGACCACCCTCGCGTGCGCGGCGACGTCGGCATGGCCGGCGTGGCCATCGACTCGATCTACGACACCCGGACGCTCTTCGACGGCATCCCGCTCGACGAGATGTCGGTGTCGATGACCATGAACGGCGCGGTGCTGCCGGTCCTCGCGCTCTACATCGCGGCGGCCGAGGAGCAGGGGGTGGAGCCGGAGCAGCTCAGCGGGACCATCCAGAACGACATCCTCAAGGAGTTCATGGTCCGCAACACCTACATCTACCCGCCCGACCCGAGCATGCGGATCATCTCCGACATCTTCAGCTACACCTCAGCCAGGATGCCCCGCTTCAACTCGATCTCGATCTCCGGCTACCACATCCAGGAGGCCGGGGCCACGCAGGACCTCGAGCTCGCCTACACGCTGGCGGACGGCGTCGAGTACATCCGGGCCGGGCTGGCCACCGGGATGACGATCGACCAGTTCGCCCCGCGGCTGAGCTTCTTCTGGGCCATCGGGATGAACTTCTTCATGGAGGTCGCGAAGCTCCGGGCGGCCCGGGCGCTGTGGAGCCGGCTGGTGCGGGAGTTCGAGCCCCAGAACCCCAAGTCGCTCTCGCTGCGGACCCACTCCCAGACCAGCGGCTGGTCGCTGACCGCGCAGGACGTGTTCAACAACGTCGGCCGCACCTGCATCGAGGCGATGGCGGCGACCCAGGGCCACACCCAGTCGCTGCACACCAACGCCCTCGACGAGGCCATCGCGCTGCCGACCGACTTCTCGGCCCGCATCGCGCGCAACACCCAGCTGCTGCTCCAGCAGGAGAGCGGCACCACCGGGACCATCGACCCGTGGGGCGGCTCCTACTACGTCGAGCGGCTGACCCACGACCTGGCCGAGCGCGCCTGGGCCCACATCCAGGAGGCCGAGCAGGCCGGAGGCATGGCCAAGGCCATCGAGCAGGGCATCCCCAAGATGCGGATCGAGGAGGCGGCCGCCCGCACCCAGGCGCGGATCGACTCCGGTGCGCAGAAGGTGATCGGCGTCAACACCTACCGGCTCGCGGTCGAGGACGAGCTCGACGTGCTGCGGGTCGACAACGACGACGTCTACCGCCAGCAGGTGGCCAAGCTGGAGCGGCTGCGGGCCGAGCGCGACGACGACGAGGTGCGCCGCACGCTGGAGGCGCTCACCCGCTCGGCCGAGGACGGCCCCCGCCAGGGCTCGCTCGACGGCAACCTGCTCGCGCTGGCGGTGGACGCGGCCAGAGCCAAGGCCACGGTCGGCGAGATCTCCGACGCTCTCGAGAAGGTCTACGGCCGGCACCAGGCCACGATCCGTACGATCAGCGGCGTGTTCAGGGACGAGTCCGGCGAGTCCGGCGGAACCCTGGTCCAGCAGGTGCTCGACGCCACGGCGGAGTTCGAGGAGGCCGAGGGCCGCCGGCCCCGCATCCTGGTGGCCAAGATGGGCCAGGACGGCCACGACCGGGGCCAGAAGGTCATCGTCTCCGCCTTCGCCGACATGGGCTTCGACGTCGACGTGGGGCCGCTGTTCTCCACGCCGGAGGAGGTGGCCCAGCAGGCCGTCGACGCCGACGTGCACATCGTCGGCATCTCCTCCCTGGCTGCCGGGCACCTCACGCTGCTGCCGGCGCTGAAGCACGCGCTGGAGGAGCAGGGCCGCCCCGACATCATGGTCGTGATCGGCGGCGTGATCCCGCCCGACGACGTGCCGACGCTGCGCGAGATGGGCGCCGCCGCGGTCTTCCTGCCCGGCACCGTCATCGCCGAGTCGGCGCTGGACCTCCTGGCCAGGCTGAGGCAACAGCTCGACCAGTCCGGTGGTTGAGGAGCTCGCGCTAGCGAGCGTCTCGAAACCTCGTGAGCCGGGGCTCGGACGCGGCCACGGACGGTGCCGTCCCAGCCCCGGGTCGCCTGGTTTCGAGACGGTCGCTGCGCGACCTCCTCAACCACCGAAGGGGTGCGAGACGGTCGCTGCGCGACCTCCTCAACCACCGAGCGCGCGACGGTCGCTGCGCGACCTCCTCGACCACCGAAGGGGTGCGAGAAGCTCGCTGGCGCGAGCTCCTCGACCACCGAGGGGGTCCGGTGCCTGACGTGAGGGCGCTCGTCGACGGCGTCCGGGCGCAGCAGCGGGCGGCGGTGGCCCGGGCGATCACGCTGGTCGAGTCCTCCAAGGCCGCGCACCGCGAGGCGGCCCGGGAGCTGCTGACGGCGCTGGCCGAGGACGCCGGCTCCGGCGTCCGGTCCCCGGCGGTGCGGGTCGGCATCTCGGGCGTGCCCGGGGTGGGCAAGTCGACGTTCATCGAGTCCCTCGGCTCCCGCCTCACCGCGCAGGGGCACCGGGTCGGGGTCCTCGCGGTGGACCCCTCCAGCATCCGCACCGGCGGCTCGGTGCTCGGGGACAAGACCCGCATGGCCCGGCTCTCCGTGGACCCCGGCGCCTACATCCGTCCCTCGCCCGCGGCTGGCACCCTCGGCGGCGTCGCGCGGGCCACCGTGCAGGCCATGGCCGTGCTGGAGGCCGCGGCGTACGACGTGGTGCTGGTCGAGACCGTGGGCGTCGGCCAGTCCGAGGTCACCGTGGCCGGCATGGTCGACACCTTCCTCTTCCTGACCCTGGCCCGCACCGGGGACCAGCTCCAGGGCATCAAGAAGGGGATCCTGGAGATCGCCGACGTGATCGCGGTCAACAAGGCCGACGGGGAGCACGAGCGGGAGGCCGCGGCCGCCGCCCGCGAGCTGGCCGGTGCGCTGCGGCTGGTGCGCGGCAAGGGGGAGTGGGCGCCGCCCGTCGTCACGGTCTCGGGTCTGCACGACATCGGCGTGGAGGACCTGTGGGGCCGGGTGTTCGACCACCGCGAGCACCTCGGTGCCGACGGGCTGGCCGCGAAGCGGGCCCGGCAGCAGCTGGACTTCACCTGGGCCCTGGTCCGCGACGAGCTGGACCAGCGGCTCCGGCACTCGGCCGGCGTGCGGCGGATCCGCGACGAGGTGCGCGAGGCGGTGCTGGCGGGCGACCTGCCGGCGCCGGTGGCGGCCGACCGGCTGCTCGCGGCGTACGACGAGTCTCACCTGTCCGGGTGATTTCCCGGCTGTCCCGGCAGGTCGGGACAGTTCACCCCTTGCCGTCGGGACAGGGCGAGGGGAAATGTCGGCGCTGGCACGGATGCGGCTCGGGAACGCGACCGTGACCCTGGAGCAGCACTCCTCGTCACCCGAACCCGAAGGAACGTCATGCGCACACGTCACGTCCTGGCCGCCACCGCGGCCCTCGCGCTGGTCGGCGGCACCACTGCCGCCACCGCCGCGTCCGCCCACCCGAACCACCGCGCCAAGCCGACGGTCACCGTCGTGGCCAAGAAGCTCGTGGGACCGCTCAGCGCCGCCCAGGCGCCGGACGGCACCCGCTACTGGACCGACAGCTTCGCCGGTCCGCTCTACAAGCAGGCCCCCGGCGGCCAGCCGACCGTGGTGTTCGCCGGCTCCAAGAAGGTCACCGCCGAGGGCGTCTCCGCCGACGGCGGGGTCCTCCGCTTCACCACCGGCTCCGGCAACAACAAGGCCGGCAAGGTCTGGACCCTCGACGCGAGCGGCGCCCCGCAGCTCGTGGGCGACACCTTCGCCTACGAGAAGACGGCCAACCCGGACGGCGCCTTCGACTACGGCTTCCTCAAGACGCCCAAGTCGTGCCTGGCCCAGCTGCCCAAGAACATCCCGGGCTCCTACTCCGGGGTCAAGGAGAGCCACCCCTACGCCACGGCCACCGCCAGCGGGGTCACCTACGTGGCCGACGCGGGCGCCAACGCCATCGTGGCGATCTCCCCGACCGGCGTCTTCTCGACCGTCGCGGCGCTCAAGCCGGTCAAGGTGAAGATCACGGCGGCCGGAGCGAAGGCCAACAAGCTGCCGCGGTGCACCGTCGGCAAGAAGTTCGCGCTCGAGGCGGTCCCGACCGACGTCGAGTACGGCCCCGACGGCAAGCTCTACGTGACCAGCCTGTCCGGCGGTCCCGAGGACGGCAGCCTGGGCGCCAACGGCCGGTTGCTCCGCATCGACCCGGCCACGGGCGCGGTGACCACCATCGCCGACCACCTACTCTCGCCGACCGGCGTGGCGGTGGCCGCCAACGGTGACGTCTACGTCGCCCAGCTGTTCCCGGGCCTCATCTCCAAGATGGCCGCCGGCTCCTCCAAGCTGCGGACCTTCGCCAAGGTGCCGTTCCCGGCCGCCGTCGAGGCCACCCCGACCGGTCTGCTCGCGACCATCAACGCCCTGCCGATGGGACCGAAGCCCAAGGGCCAGGTCGTCACCATCACCCCCTGATCCACCGCTCCGACCGACGAGGATCCCCGGTGCGGGGCACCGGGGATCCTCGTCCGGCGCCGGCCCGCGGCGCCGACCCGCCCGCGGAGGGGCCCGTCAGGTTGAACTAGATTCGTGGCTGACATGCCCGAGCCCGACTCGGCAGCCGCCGCTGCCTCCACCGTGATCGCCGACGTCGTCGAGAAGTACGACGCCGAGCTGGTCGACCTCCGCCGCGACCTGCACGCCCACCCCGAGCTGTCCTGGTCCGAGCTGCGCACGGCCGAGCGGGTCTCCAGCCGGGTCGCGCAGGCCGGGTGGGCGATCACCCGCTACGGCGCGACGGGGTTCGCGGCCGACCTCGGCACGGACGGCCCGCTGGTGGCCCTGCGCGCCGACATGGACGCGCTGCCGGTGCAGGACCTCACCGACGACCCCTGGACCAGCACCGTCGCGGGCGTGGCACACGCCTGCGGCCACGACGTCCACACCATCGCGCTGACCGGCGCGGCGCTGGCTCTGGCCGAGCTCCACGAGCGCGGGATGCTGCCTGGCCGGGTGCGGTTGCTCTTCCAGCCGGCCGAGGAGGTCATGCCGGGCGGGGCGCTGCACCTCCTGCAGGAGGGCGCCCTCGAGGGCGTGGAGCGGGTCTTCGCGCTGCACTGCGACCCGGGCGTCGACGTGGGCCAGGTCGGGCTCCGGCTCGGACCGCTCACCAGCGCCGCCGACCGGGTCGAGGTCCGGCTGACCGGCAACGGCGGCCACACCAGCCGCCCGCACCTGACCAGCGACCTCACCTTCGCCCTGGCCAAGGTGACCACCGAGCTCCCGGCCGTGCTGAGCCGCCGCATGGATCCCCGCGCCGGGGTGAGCATGGTGTGGGGCAGCCTGCACGCCGGCTCGGCGGCCAACGTCATCCCCGACCACGGGGTGGTCACCGGGACGGTGCGGATCCTCGACGCGGTGGCCTGGGCCGACTGCGAGGAGGTGGTGCGCACGGTCGTCGAGGAGATCGTGCGCCCCTACGGCGTCGTCTCCGAGATCGACTACCAGCGCGGCGTCCCGCCGGTGGTCAACGAGCCGGCGTCCAACCGCATCCTGGCCGAGGCCGTGCGCGCGGTGCTGGGCGAGCACGGCCAGGTCACGGCGCCGCAGAGCCTGGGGGCCGAGGACTTCGGCTGGTACGTCGAGCGCGTCCCGGGCGCGATGATGCGGCTCGGCACCCGGGCGCCGGGCGGACCGACGTACGACCTGCACCAGGGCAACCTGCGGGTCGACGAGCGCGCCCTCGGGATCGGGGCCCGGCTGCTGGCCGAGTCGGCGGCCCGGACGCTCGGCGCGCGCTCCTGACCGACGACCGGGCCCATGACCCGGACGGCATGCGCCCAGTGACCCGGACAGGGCCCGGGCGGGGCCTGTCCATGGCCCGTCCTGACCACCCGGACGACCCCACCAGCCCCGTCAGGTCACCAGTGGGTAACAACCGGTGGGGACAAGGGTGTGCAGGTGTCGTCAAAGGGGTCGGGAACCTATACCGTTCATCCGATCCACGGCCGGTGGCCCATGAGCATCAAGGAGGCGTCTTGCGACGCAGTAGGAAGATTTCATCGATCCTGACAATCGGGATCCTGGCCCTCGGGGCGACGGCCTGCGGGAGCGACAGCTCCAGCAGCGCGTCCAGCGGCACCGACGAGACCACGAGCGCGGCGCCCAGCGACGGCGGCGAGTCCTCGGAGGCGACCACGTCCGACCTCAAGGTCGGCATGGCCTACGACGTCGGCGGTCGCGGTGACCAGTCCTTCAACGACTCGGCGGCGGCCGGCCTCGACCAGGCCAAGGACGAGCTCGGCCTCGAGGCCGACGAGTCCGAGGCCACCGACGGGGAGGCGGAGTCGGCTCGCGAGGAGCGCCTCGTGACCTTCGCCGACGCCGGCTACAACCCGATCATCGCCGTGGGCTTCGCCTACGCCGAGTCGGTCGGCAAGGTCTCGGAGCAGTACCCCGACACCCAGTTCGCGATCATCGACGACTCCAGCCTCGCTGACTCCGCCAACGTGGCCAGCCTGGTCTTCGCCGAGGAGCAGGGCTCGTTCCTGGTCGGCGCGGCGGCCGCGCTGAAGTCGAAGGCCGGTCACATCGGCTTCGTCGGTGGCGTCCAGACGCCGCTGATCGAGAAGTTCCAGGCCGGTTACGAGGCGGGGGCCAAGCAGGTCAACCCCGACATCAAGGTCGACGTCACCTACCTCACCCAGCCGCCGGACTTCTCCGGCTTCGGTGACCCGGCCAAGGGCAAGACGGCCGCGGAGGGCATGTACGACGGCGGCGCCGACATCGTCTACCACGCAGCCGGCGGTTCCGGTGGCGGCGTGTTCGAGGCAGCGGCCGACGCCGGTGCGCTCGCGATCGGTGTCGACTCCGACCAGTACAACACCGCCGACCCGTCGGTCCAGGACGTCATCCTGACCTCGATGCTGAAGAACGTGAACGTCGCGGTCTTCAACTACCTCAGCGAGTGCGCCGGTGGCACCTGCCCGACCGGTGTCACCACCTACGACCTCTCGGTCGACGGTGTGGGCTACGCGACCTCGGGTGGTCAGATCGACGACATCAAGGACCAGCTCGACGCCTTCAAGCAGCAGATCATCGACGGGGAGATCACGGTTCCGACCACCCCCTGACCAGCTGCGCTGGACGACTGCACGACCACTCCCGGGTCCGTGGCCCCGCTTCGGCGGGCCGCGGGCCCGGGTGCGTTTCTCGCGACGTGCGCTTGAAGTAGTGTCCGCCGGAGCGTTTCCCATCCGTGAGCCCGCTGTCCCCGGGAGGACCCGTTGTCTGCACCGACCGTCGAGGGCGCCGCGCTGACCGACGCGCCCGTGACCGTGCGCCTGCGCGGCATCGGCAAGCGCTTCCCCGGTGTCATCGCCAACGACGACATCAACATCGACGTGCGCCGCGGCACCATCCACGCGATCGTCGGTGAGAACGGCGCGGGCAAGTCGACGCTGATGAAGATCCTCTACGGCGTGCAGCCGCCGGACTCGGGGACCATCGAGATCAACGGCGCCCAGGTCGCCCTGCACTCCCCGGCGGACGCCATCAAGGCGGGCGTCGGGATGGTCTTCCAGCACTTCATGCTGGCCGACAACTTCACCGTCCTGGAGAACGTCGTCCTCGGCGCCGAGAAGCTGCACGGCATCGGCGGCGACGCCCGGGCCGAGGTGCAGCGGATCTCCGACGCCTACGGCCTCGGCATCGACCCCGACCGCATGGTCGAGGAGCTCGGCGTCGGCGCCCGCCAGCGCGTCGAGATCCTCAAGGTCCTCTACCGCGGCGCCCAGATCGTCATCCTGGACGAGCCGACGGCGGTCCTGGTGCCGCAGGAGGTCGACGAGCTCTTCGGCAACCTGCGCGAGCTGAAGAAGGAGGGCATCTCGGTCATCTTCATCAGCCACAAGCTCGAC
>CAZEPK010000079.1:0-16065 GCA_964514085.1 uncultured Nocardioides sp. | reverse complement strand
CGAAGAGCAGCACGGACGGTGTCCGGTATGCCGAGGCGAGGTGCGCCACGCCCGTGTCGCCGGCCAGCACCAGGGCGGCCCGGGACACCACCCCGGCCAGCTCCGCCAGGCTCGTGCGGCCGGCCAGCACCGCCTCGCGAGGGAGCCCCGCCGCGTGGCACACGACCTCGGCCAGGTCGCGCTCGGAGGAGCTGCCGGTGAGCAGCACCCGGTGCCCGTCGGCACCCAGGGCTGCGGCGACCGCGGCGAAGCGCTCGGCCGGCCACCGGCGGCTCGCGGACGCGGCGCCGGGGTGCACGACCACGTGCCCCGCTGCGTGCCCCGCTGCCAGCTCCACCGACGGGTCGGGCGCTGGCAGGAGGACGTCGTCGGCGTCGGGCGCGACGCCCAGCTCCTCGGAGACCAGCCGGCACCAGCGGTGCCGCTCGTGCTCGTCGGGGTCCCACCGCACCGGCCCGCCGGCGAAGGCGACGAGCCGCTCAGGGGCCAGTGCCTCGAGCAACCGGCGCGAGGCCGGCCCGTTGCCGTGGAGGTCCACCGCGAGGTCGGGCGGCGGACCGGTCCAGGCGACCGGCGCCAGCTCTCCGGTGGGCAGGAGCCGGTCGACCGACCCGTCCAGCCCGACGAGCGGGGCCAGGACGCCCGGCGCGGCGAGCACGAGCTCGTGGCCGGGCAGGCCCCGGCGCAGCGCCCGGAGGGCGGGCAGCCCGGTGAGGTGGTCGCCCAGCCCCAGGGCCCGCAGCACCAGGAGCCGGGGCCTCACCGCGCGGTCAGGTCGCGGGCGACGACCGTGGACACCAGCCGGGTGGTCGACCGGCCGTCGAGGTAGGGCAGCACCACGGTCTGCCCTCCCCAGCTGGCCACCAGCGTGGCCTCGGGCAGGTCGGACCCGCTGTAGTCGCCGCCCTTGGCCCAGACGTCCGGGCGCAGCCGCCGCAGCGCCTCCTCCGGGGTGTCCTCGTCGAAGGTGACGACCTGGTCCACGCAGGAGAGCGCCTCGAGCACCCGGACGCGGTCCTGCTGGGGCACGACCGGGCGGGCCGGCCCCTTGAGACGGCGTACGGAGGCGTCGGAGTTGAGGCAGACCACCAGGCAGTCGCCGAGCGCCCGCGCCGCCTCCAGGGTGGCGACGTGGCCGGCGTGGAGCAGGTCGAAGCAGCCGCCGGTGGCGACCACCGTGCCGCCGCGCTCCCGCACCTGCCCGACGAGGTCGGTGGCCGGCGGCCGGGCCGGGGCGGACCAGGCGCCGGCGCCGCCTGCGGCCACGAAGGCCGCGGCCGCGTGCACCGCCTCCTGCACCGCCTCGGGCACCAGCGCTCCGCCGGCCAGGGCGACGCCGGCCGCCGCGGCGAACTGGTCACCGGCGCCGCAGGGGTCGGCCGCCTGCACCCGCGGGGCCGGGAACAGCGACGGCGCCTCCTGGCCGTGGGTCAGCAACGCGCCGCGCTCGCCCAGGGTCACCGCGACCGACTGGGCCCGCCAGCGCTGCAGGAGCCACAGGGCCTGGGCGTTGGTGCGGGCCATGGGGCCGAGCCCGGCGACCGGTACGTCGGCGGCAGCGCGCGCCGCCTCGTCGGCGTTGGGCGTGACCAGCCTGGCCCCGGGCACCGGACCGCTGCCGCGCGGGTGCGGGTCCCAGACCAGCGGCACGCGCGTGGCGGCCGCCGCCAGGGCCTCCCGCAGTCGGGGGTCCTCGACGAAGCCCTGGCCGTAGTCGGCGACCAGGACGGCGCCCGCACCGTCGAGCGCCGCCAGCGCCTCCGTGGACGGCGTCACCGGCGAGCCCTGGCCGCTGTCGAGGCGGACGAGGGACTGGCCGGCCGACCGCACCCGGCGCTTCACCACGGTCTGGCCGGCGCGCGGCACGGCCACCAGCCGGACGCCGGACCCGCGCACCAGGGCGGCGAGCCGGTCGCCGTCGTCGTCCCGGGCCACGGCGGTGACCAGCACCACCTCGGTGCCGGTGCGGGCGGCCAGCGCCGCGGCCAGCGCGGCGCCGCCGGGCCGGGCCTGCTCGTCGAGGTCGTCCAGGACGGGGACCGGCGCGTCCGGGGAGAGGCGGGCGGCGCGGCCGGACAGGTCCACGTCGAGCACCGCGTCACCGACGACGACCAGCGGTCCGGTGCGGTGGCCCACCTCAGCCTCCCCGCCGGTCGGTCGAGGCCGGGCCCACCCCGAGCGACCGGTCCACGGCCGCGCAGAGGATGTGCAGCGCGACCAGGTGCAGCTCCTGCACCGTGGCGGTGAACGGCGCGTCGACCGAGCAGGCCTCCGTCGCGGCACTGGCCAGGGGGTTGGGCGCCGGCCCGGTCATGGCCCAGACCTCCAGCCCGGCGGCCCGGCCCCGCTGCGCGGCGCTGACCAGGTTGGGGCTGCGGCCGCTGGTCGACATGAGCACGAGGACGTCGCCGGAGCGGCCGTGGGCCTCGACCTGCCGGGCGAACAGCTCCTCGGCCGGGTAGTCGTTGCAGATGGCGGTCAGGCTCGAGGTCTCCGCGCTGAGGCAGATCGCGGAGAACGGCGGACGGTCGTGCCGGTAGCGCCCCACGAGCTCGGCGGTCAGGTGCTGGGCCTGGGCCGCGCTCCCGCCGTTCCCCGCGGCCAGCAGCCGGCCCCCGTCGGAGAGGACGCGCGCCAGCCGGACGCCCCACGCGTCGGCCACGTCCACGCAGCCCTCGAAGCGGGTCAGCGCCTGGTTGAGGTGGCGCAGGTGCTCGTGGTCGCACGGCGTGTGCAGGTCTCGCGGCGCCTCCCCGATGGGCACCGCGGTGGTCACGGCGGTCGGCACGGTCATCGGACGTACTCCTTCCGGTACGGCGCGTCCTGGTCGATCGACCCGGACACCGCGCGGTAGACGGTCTCGGTCTGCTGGGAGACGGTGCGCCAGTCGTAGCGCTCGACGGCCCGGGCCCGGCCGGCGGCGCCGTAGCGGGCGCGGCGCTCGGGGTCGGCCAGCAGGTCGCCCAGGGCCTCGGCCAGCGCCACCGGGTCGCGCGGTGGCACCAGCTCGCCGGTCAGGCCCGGCACCACCGTGTCGAGCAGTCCGCCCACGGCGGTCCCGACGACGGGGCGGCCGCTGGCCATCGCTTCGAGCGGCACGATGCCGAACGGCTCGTACCACGGCGCGCTGACCACCACGTCGCACGCGTTGATGGCGGCCGGCATGTCGTCGCGGTCCAGGCTCCCGGTGAAGTGCAGCCGGTCGGCCACCCCCAGGTCCTCGGCCAGGCGCCGGAGCCGCTGCACCGCCGGGTCCGCGGCGAGCGCGTGCGCCGGCGGCCCGCCGACCACGACGAGCTCGGCGTCGGGCAGCGAGCGCAGCGCCTCCACGGTGGTGCCGATCCCCTTGCGCTGGACCAGGCGACCGACCACCAGGAGGCGGTGCCGGCGCTGTGCGCCACGGCCGGAGCGGGCGGCGGCGAGCGGACGGAAGTGGTCGACGTCCACCCCGCACGGCACGATCGTGGCCCGTCCGGGCGGGAGGCCCAGCGCCCGGAGCTCGGCCACCTCGTCGGAGCAGGTGGCGACCACGTGCGTGGCCTCGGCGCAGATCCGGCGCTCCAGGTCGATCCGCTGCTCGGGGCTGGTGTCGGCGGAGCCCTGCTCGCGGCGCTTGACCGAGCCCAGGGCGTGGAAGGTCTGCACGACGGGGACGCCGGTCCCGCGGGTGGCCCGCAGCGCCGCCAGCCCGCTCATCCAGAAGTGCGCGTGGACCAGGTCCACGGGGTCGTGGCGCCACCGCTCCCGGAGCCGGTCGCCGAAGCCGTCCATGAAGGGGAGGAGGTCGTCCTTCGGCACCTCGGTCGGCGGACCGGCCGGCACGTGCTCGACGACGTAGCCCCCCTGCGCGTGCACCCGCGCCGGGAGCCCCACGGCGTCCCGCCGGGTGTAGACGGTCACCTGGTGACCCAGGGCGGCCAGCCCGGACGCGAGCTCCGCGAGGTGGACGTTCTGGCCGCCGGCGTCGGCTCCGCCGAGCGCGGCCAGCGGGTTGGCGTGCTCCGAGACGAGTGCGAGCTTCATGGTCCTCACCTTCCGATCGGGACGTCAGCGGACTGGTCGAGCAGCTGGGCGACCGCGGCAGCCACCTCGTGGCCGTCGACGGAGGAGAGGCAGGGGTGCCCGGGCACGGGGCAGCGCGCGGCACGGCTGCCGCGGCACGGCGCGCGCTGGTCGCCCAGCAGGCGCACCGGGACGCCGTACGGCGCCCACCGCGCGGCGGGGACGGTCGGTGCGAACAGCGAGACGACCGGCGTGCCGACGGCGGCGGCCAGGTGGGCGGGCCCGGTGTTGCCGACCACCACGACCTCGGCCCCCGCCAGCGTCGCCGCCAGCCCGGCCAGGTCGGTCCACCCGCCGAGGTCGAGCCCGTCGGTGCCGGCGACGTACGCCGTGACCTCGCGCTCGTCGGCGGTGCCGGTGACCACGACGCGGTGCCCGGCGCGCACCAGCAGCTCGCACAGGTCGCGGTAGGCACCGGGCGGCCAGGCCCGGGCCGGCACGGACGTGCCCGGGTGCAGGACGACGTAGGGCCCGGGCACCGGCGGCACCGCGTCGCGCACGTCGTCCCGGACCGCCAGCCGGCCGTCGTCGCCGGGAGGGAGCCGGCCACCGCTGGCCTCCGCCAGGGCCAGGGCGCGCTCGGGCTCCGGCACGTCCTCCTCGGCGGGACGGTGCCGCAGGTCGAGCAGGGAGCCCGGGTAGTCCTCACTGATGGCGCCCACCCACGGCACCCCCGCCAGGCGCAGGACCAGGGCGGTGGGGAGGGCCGACTGGTGGAAGGAGGTGAAGACCACCGCCCGGTCGAACCGGGCCTCGGCCACGGCGGAGCGCAGCACCTCGACGTCCTCGGCGCGGGTCGGAGCGGGGTCCGGGTCGATCCACGGCGCGGTCCAGGTCAGCACGTCGTCGACCCCGGGCAGCAGGTGGGCCGCGGCGGCGCCCCGGGAGCCGGCCAGGACCGTGAGGTGGGAGGACGTGGCCGCCAGCGCCCGGATCGCGGGGCCGGTGACCAGGACGTCGCCGACGCTGTCGAGCCGGACCGCCAGCGTCCTGGCCCCCGCTCGCCCGACGGCGCTCACCAGTGCCCCGCCTGCAGGCAGTCGACGACCTCGCCCAGCGAGGCCGCGACCCGCGGCGCCGCGAACCACTCCTCGGTGTCGGTGACCGCGGTCGGCACGAGGTACGACGAGGCGCCGGCCGCGTGCGCCGCCTCCACGTCGGCGCCGATGTCGCCCACGACGACGCACAGCGCGGGATCGACCCCCAGCTCCGCGCACGCCCGCTGCACCATGCCCGGCGCCGGCTTGCGGCACGCGCAGCCGTCGTCGGGTCCGTGCGGGCAGACCTGCACGGTGTCGAAGGGACCGAGCAGCTCGGCCACCCGGGCGTTCACCGCGTCCGCCTGCTCCCGGGTGATCAGCCCCTTGGCGATGCCCGACTGGTTGGTGACCACGCCGAGCCGGATGCCCTCGGACCGCAGCCGGTCCAGCGCCTCGGCCGCGCCCGGCATGGGGACCACCAGGTCCGGGTCGCCGTTGTAGGGGACGTCGTGGACCAGCGTGCCGTCGCGGTCCAGGAGCACCAGGTCCGGCAGCCCGCGCCAGGGTGGGGCGTCGTGGTGCTCGAGACGCCCGCGCAGGCTGTGCCAGGCGGCAGCCGGCGGGATGGCGGCGCTGGTGACCACCATGCGGCGGACCTCGGCGGCGTCGCGCGGCCCGGGCGCGATGCGGGCCCAGGCCAGCTCGGCCGTGCCGGCCAGCCAGGTGCCCAGGCCCAGCCCGGCGGTGCGGGGCCGACGCAGGGTGATCCCGGCCAGCGCCACCGCGCCGGCCGCCGTCACGGCGAGGTGCCGCGGCAGCCGCCCGACGGAGGCCTCCGCACGTCGGTGCCAGTCCGGGCCGTGCAGGGCCCGCATCAGCGCGTCGTCGGCGTTGCCGGCCTGCTGCCGGAGGCTGACCCAGTCGTCGGCGGGACGCACCGGGTGGGTGATGCGGCGGTGGCCTTCGAGCACCCGGCCCTCGGGCGCGCCGAGCCGCAGTGCGAGGTCGGCGTCCTCGCGGAAGGCCCGCGGGAACCGCTCGTCGAAGCCGCCGACGCGGGCCAGCTCGCAGCGGCGGTAGCTGAGGTCGGCGGTGATCCACCGCGCGGTGGCCAGGCCGGCGGTGCCGCGCTCCCAGTCCGTGGGCCGGCGGTCCCGAGGGAGCGGCACGTGCACGCTCCCCGTGGAGCCGACGGCGCCCTGCGCGTCGGCGGCGTCGAGGTCGCCCGCCAGGGAGGCCCACCAGTCGGGGTCGGGCACCACGTCGTCGTCCAGGAAGGAGACCCAGGGCGACCGGGCCTGGCGCCAGCCCAGGTTGCGGGCCCGCGCTGGTCCGCGGCCACCGGCCGCGAGCACCCGGAGGTCGAGCCCGAGGTCGTCGGGCAGGTCGAGCGGGCCGCCGGAGGCTCGGTCGTCCACCACCAGGACGGGCGCGTCGACCGGTGTGGTCTGGTCGCGCAGCGCCTCCAGGAGCACCAGCAGGCTGGGCCTCGCGAGGGTGGGGACGACGAGCGTGGTCCGGCTCAGCACGCGCGCCCCCCTAGATCTCGTCGTCGCACGACGAAGGGGCCGATCGCCAGCATGGTCACCGGCGCGGAGCCGAAGCACTCCAGCGCGTCGCGGGGGTCGTCGACCATCGGCCGGCCGGCGGTGTTGAGGCTGGTGTTGACCACCACCGGCAGGCCGGTGCGCTGCTCGAAGCACGCGAGCATCCGCGCCAGCAGCGGGTTGTCCTCGGCGTCGACGGTCTGGATCCGGGCGGTGCCGTCCACGTGGACCACGGCCGGGATGCGGTCGCGCCACTCGGGGGCGACGTCGTGCACGAAGAGCATGTACGGCGAGGGCAGCGGACCCCGGCTGAACAGCTCGGCGGCCCGCTCCGCGCGCACCATCGGCGCCACCGGCCGGAACTGCTCGCGGCCCTTGACGTCGTTGAGCCGCTCGAGGTTCTCGCGCCGGCCGGGGTGCGCGAGCAGCGACCGGTGGCCGAGCGCCCGGGGGCCGTACTCACTGCGGCCCTGGAACCACGCGACCACGCCGTCCTCGGCCAGGCACTGGCCGACCGCGTCGGCCACGTCGTCGACCTGCTCGAAGGGCACCTGGGCGGTCTCGAGCCACCGGCGCAGCTCCTCGTCCGACCACGACCGGCCCAGCGCCGCGCTGGGCACGGGCTGCGGCGCGTCACCGCACTGGGCGGCCAGGTGCAAGGCGCCGCCCAGGGCCGTGCCGGCGTCGCCGGCGGCGGGCTGGACCCACACCTCGTCGTACCCGCTCTGCTCCAGGACACGGGTGTTGGCCACGCAGTTCAGGGCCACGCCGCCGGCCATGGCCAGCCGGGTGCCGCCGGTCCGCGCGCGCAGCCAGCGCGCCAGCTCGACGAGCACCTCCTCCAGCCGGTGCTGCGCGCTCGAGGCCAGGTCGGCGTGGTCCTCGGTCCACTCCTCACCCGGCGCCAGCCGCTTGGCCAGCGCCGACCAGTCGACGCGGTCGGTGCGGAAGCCGCCGTCCGCGTCGACGGTGACCCGGCGCCGCAGCTCGTCGAGGAAGCGTGGCCTGCCGTAGGAGGCCATGGCCATGACCTTGTACTCGTCGCTGGAGCGCAGGAAGCCGAGGTGGTCGGTCAGGTCCTCGTAGAGCAGGCCGAGGGAGTGCGGCAGCTGCTGGCCGGCGTGGACGGTGAGCCGGCCGTCGAGGTAGGTGCCGGCCAGGTGGCTCGCGCACTCGCCGCGCCCGTCGAGGACCAGCACGTCGGTGTCGGGGTCCGGCGCGGCCAGGGCGGCCGAGGCGGCGTGGGCCACGTGGTGGGGGATGAACTGCACGCGGTCCGCGTCGAGGCCGGGCAGCGCGGTGGCGAGGAACGACGGCGCCTGCCGCGCGTAGGTCTGGCGCAGGTGGTCCCACGGGTCGTGCAGGCCGAGCTCGTCCGCAGGACGGGCCAGGGCCGGGTCGAAGGAGAAGGTCACGGCGTCGAGGTCGCTGGCCTCGATCCCCGCGGCCTCGAGGCACCACCGGGCGGCGAGCTCGGGCTGCTCCCACGCGGCGAAGGGCACCGGCCGGTGGCCGTGCTTGCGACGGGAGAACCGCTCCTCCTCCGCGGCAGCGATGGTCACGCCGTCCTGCACGAGGGCGGCGGCGGGGTCGTGGAAGAGGGCGTTGATGCCCAGGATGCGCACACCCGGGAGTGCCCGGGGCCAGGACCGGCAAACGGTTAGGCACGTGAGAATCACCCCTTTGGAGAGGGGGTCGACGGCAGCCCGCGGGACACCGGCAGGGCATGCGGATCCTGCTGTGGCACGTGCACGGCTCGTGGACCACCTCCTTCGTCCAGGGCGACCACGAGTACCTCCTGCCGGTGACGCCGGACCGGTCGCCCGACGGGCTGGGCCGGGCCCGGACCTGGCAGTGGCCGGCCTCGGCCCGGGAGGTCCCGGTGGAGGACCTGCGCGCGACCGAGGTGGACGTGGTGGTGCTGCAGCGGCCCCACGAGCTCGAGCTGGTCGAGTCGTGGCTGGGCCGGCGACCGGGGGTCGACGTGCCGGCCGTGTACGTCGAGCACAACACGCCCCTCCACGGCGCGCCGGACGTGCCCGACACCCGGCACCCGTTGGCCGACCAGGACCGGGTCCCGATCGCCCACGTCACGGGCTTCAACGAGCTGTTCTGGGACTGCGGGTCGGCGCCGACCGAGGTGGTGGAGCACGGCGTGGTGGACCCCGGGCACCGCTGGACCGGTGAGCTCGAGCGTGCGGCGGTCGTGGTCAACGATCCCGTGCGCCGCGGCAGGTCGGTCGGCACCGACCTGATCGCGACGGTGGCCGGAGCCGCACCTGTCGACGTCTTCGGGATGCGGGTCGACGGCCTGCCGCAGGCCCTCGGGCTGGGTCCCGACGTGCTCGGCGTCTTCGAGGACCTGCCCCAGGACCGCATGCACGACGCGCTGGCGCAGCGCCGGGTCTACGTGCACCTCTCCCGCTGGACCTCGCTGGGTCTCTCGCTGGTCGAGGCGATGCACCTCGGGATGCCGGTGGTCGCCCTGGCCACGACGGAGGCCCCGGTCGCCGTACCCGCGGGGGCCGGGGTGCTCACCACCCGACGCGACGAGCTGGCCGACGCCGTGGCGCACTTCGTCGAGCGACCCGACCTGGCCCGCGCCGCCGGCGAGGTGGCGCGCGCGCACGCGCTCGAGCGGTTCGGCCTGGGCCGGTTCCTCAAGGACTGGGACGCGCTGCTGCGCCAGGTCGCAGCGGCCTGAGCCTCGCCCCGGTCAGCCGGTCTCGGGGTGCTGCGCCTCGGCGCCGACCGGGCTGCGGTCCGTGGGCGTCCTCTCCGCGGCTCGCTCCGCCATGGCGGTCGGGTGCAGGAAGCCGTTGCTGATCCCGAAGCGGACCGCCTGCGACCGGCGCTGCACCTCGATCTTGCGGTAGAGCGTCCGGACGTAGGTCTTGATCGAGTTCACGCTGAGGTAGAGGGTCCCGGCGATCTCGGCGTTCGTCAGCCCCCGGCAGATCAGCGCGAGGATCTCCGCCTCGCGCGGGGTCAGACCGTGCTCGCGCCCCGGCCAGGACCCAGGCGTCCGCGTCGGCGCCGCACCACCGCCCAGCTCGATGACGCGGGTCCCGTCGTGGACCCGCTCGATGGCCGAGAGCAGCTGCTCCTCGGGAAGACCCTTGAACAGGTAGCCGGCGCACCCCGCCAGCAGGGCCGCCTGCACGCTGGTCCACCCCACGTTGGAGCTGAAGACCACGACCTTGGCCGGGACGCCTGCGATGAAGTCGCCCAGCTCGCGGGTCGAAGCGAAGTCGTCGTAGAGGACCACGTCCGCCGAGGACTGCGTCGCGTTCCCCAGGCTCGTCTCCACCAGCTCGAAGCGGTCCTCGCGGGCCTGGACGATGGCGGCCAGGCCGCGGACGACCACGGGGAAGTCGTTGACGATGGAGACTCGGACAGGCTCGTGGCGGACCACGTGGACCACGCCTTCCACACCGGCCGCGCGCCGCGCGGCGTCAAGGTCCCGTTGCTGGAGACCACCCGGGAGGTACCCGGAAGTGCACCGCCTAGCGACTGCAGGTTCCGGTCATCCGGGAAGGGTCAGGTCAGGGGGCCGACCGAGGCCGTCACAGCGCCTCCAGACACGCGAAGGCGGTGCGCACGTAGGCGTCCGTGCGCTCGGAGGAGATGAAGTGTGCGCCGACCATCCGGTTCATCGCGAAGGCCACCGTCGTGCGCCGGTCGAGGTCGTTGACCACGATCGACCCGCCCCAGCCGGTCCACCAGCAGGTGCGCCCCTCGGGCACCACCGTGGCCGACAGCGACGGCAGGCCGTAGCCGATGCCCCAGCGCAGCGGCGCCATCAGCACCTTGTCGGGGCCCTCGGCCTGCACCTCGAAGATCCGGTCGACGGTCTCCTGCGACAGCAGGCGCACCCCGCCCACCTCGCCGCCGTGGGAGACCACCGACTGGGCCGTGGCCACGGACCTGGCGTTGCCGTGGCCGTTGATGCCGGCCACCGACACCCGCCGGAAGTCGGCGCCGTTGCACCCCGTCTCGACGTCGAGCAACGGGTTCACGACGGTCGGGATGAGGAGGTTGCCCTCGGGCAGCGCGCTGTAGTCGATGGCGGAGTCGGTCGGCGCGATCAGGTCGGCGCAGCGGGGCAGCACGTCCTCGGGCACGCCGAGGTGGAAGTCGGCGCCCAGGGGCTCGGCGACCAGGGTGCGGAACTGCTCGGCCAGCGGCACCCCGGTCGCGCCGCGGACCAGCCCGTCGAGCAGGTGGCCGTAGGCGATCATGTGGTAGCCGGAGGCCGTGCCGGGCTCCCACCACGGCTCCTGCTCGGCCAGCATCCGCTCCGACCTCTCGAGGTCGAGCAGGCCCGGCACGTCGAGCGGGTCGGTCCACCCGGCGTACCCCGACGTGTGCGCCAGCAGGTGGCGGACCAGCACGTCGTCGCGGCGGAAGTCCGACCAGTACGCCGACACCGGCGCGTCGAGGTCGAGGTCGCCCCGGTCGGCGAGGACCAGGGTGGTCAGCGCGGCCATCGTCTTGGTGACCGACCAGACCTGCACCACGGTGTCCTCGCGCCACGGCTCGCCCGGCCGGGCCTCGCCGCCCCACAGGTCGGCCACCAGCTCGCCGTCGTGCACCACGGCGACCGAGGCGCCCACGTCGGTCCCGTCGGACAGGTTCGCGGCGAGCAGGTCGCGCAGCGGCTCGAACGACTCGGCACAGGTCCCGGAGGCAGTCACCCCGCCACGATAGGAACACGTTCTAGTCCCTCGACAGAGGGGCTGGACGCCAGGAGTAGGTTTCGGCCATGCCGGGTGACAGCTTCGACTACGTCATCGTCGGCGCCGGCAGCGCCGGCGCCGTGCTCGCCGCGAGGCTGTCCGAGGACCCGGCCGTCACGGTCTGCCTCCTCGAGGCCGGCGGCGAGGCCGACGCCGACGAGGTGATGATCCCCGCGGCCTTCTCGACGATGTTCAAGACCCGCTGGGACTGGAACTACGAGACCACCGAGCAGAAGCAGCTCAACGGTCGCCGCGCCTACTGGCCGCGGATGAAGGCGCTCGGCGGGTGCTCGTCGATGAACGCCATGATCTACATCCGCGGCAACCGCGCCGACTACGACGCCTGGCGCGACCAGTACGGCGCTGCCGGCTGGGGCTACGACGACGTGCTGCCCTACTTCGTCAAGGCCGAGCACAACACCCGGCTCGGCGGCCCCCTCCACGGCCAGCAGGGGCCGCTGCACGTGGAGGACCGGGTCTACACCCACGAGCTCAGCCAGGCCTTCGTCGACAGCGCGGTCAGCGGCGGGCTCAAGCCCACCGACGACTTCAACGGCGCCGAGCAGGAGGGCGCCGGGCTCTACCAGGTGACGTGCAAGAAGGGGCGTCGCTGGTCGGTCAACGAGGGCTACCTCAAGCCGGTCCGCTCCCGCGACAACCTCACCGTCCAGACCGGGGCGTTCGCCACCCGCATCGAGCTCGACGGCAGCGGCGGGTCCAGCCGTGCGACCGGCGTGACCTTCCGCCAGGCAGGGACCGAGCACACCGTGCACGCCACGCGGGAGGTGCTGCTGAGCGGCGGCTCGATCAACAGCCCCCAGCTGCTGATGCTCTCGGGGATCGGCCCGGCCAGCCACCTGGCCGAGGTGGGCGTGGAGTCCAGGGTCGACCTGGCGGGCGTCGGGGCCAACCTGCAGGACCACCCGGCGGCCGGCTTCCTCTGGTACACCAAGGGCACCACCGACATCGCCCAGCTCAACAACGTGCGCAACTTCGTCCGGTGGAAGGCCCGGGGCACCGGCCCGCTGTCCTCCAACGTCGGCGAGGCGGGCGCGTTCTTCGGGAGCCGGGACGGGCTGGCCGCGCCCGACATCCAGATCCACACGGCGCCCGCCGGCTTCTACGACAACGGGCTGCACGAGCCGACGCGGTCGATGGTCACGGTCGCGACCACGCTGGTGGGGGTGGCCAGCCGCGGCTCGATCAGGCTGCGCTCGGCCGACCCGGCCTGGCACCCGGCCATCGACTCGGCGTACTTCGACGACCAGGCCGACCTCGACGCGATGCTCGCCGGCATGAAGCGGACCTGGGAGCTGAGCACCCAGGGCGCGCTGGCGGCGTACCTCGACGAGCCGTGGCAGGTCTCGGCGACGCCGAGCGACGAGGAGATCGTCGAGCACATCCGCACCTGGACCCAGACGCTGTACCACCCGACCTCGACCTGCGCGATGGGCAACGGCGAGGACGCCGTGGTCGACGCCGAGCTGCGCGTGCGCGGGGTCGAAGGGCTGCGGGTCGTCGACGCCTCGGTCATGCCGGCCGTGCCCCGCGGCAACACCAACGCACCCACGATCATGGTCGGCGAGAAGGCCGCCGACCTCATCAAGGAGTCCCGATGACCGCCACCGAGGCCCAGACCTCCACCTTCGAGTCGCTCAACCCCCGCACCGGCGACGTCGTCGGCCACCACCCGGTCAACACGCCCGAGGAGGTGCAGGCCGCGGTGGACCGCGCCCGCGAGGAGGCGGCGTGGTGGTCCGGCCTGTCCTTCGACGAGCGCGAGCAGCACCTCCAGACGTGGAAGGGCGCGATGACCCGCCGGCTGGCGCAGCTGGCCGACGTGATGCACCTCGAGACCGGCAAGCCGCACGGTGACGCCGTGCTCGAGGCGGCGCTGGCCATCGACCACCTGGCCTGGGCGGCCTCGCACGCCGAGAAGGTCATGAAGCGGCGCAAGGTCTCCAGCGGGCTGGTGATGGCCAACCAGGCGGCGTACCTCGAGTACCAGCCGCTCGGTGTGATCGGTGTGATCGGCCCGTGGAACTACCCGGTCTTCACGCCCATGGGCTCGATCGGCTACGCGCTGGCCGCGGGCAACGCGGTGGTCTTCAAGCCGTCGGAGTACACCCCCGGCGTGGGGGAGTGGCTGGCCCGGACCTTCCTGGAGTCGGTCGGCCGCCCGGTGCTGCAGGTGGTGACCGGGTTCGGCGAGACCGGCCACGCGCTGTGCACCTCGGGGGTCGACAAGGTGGCGTTCACGGGCTCCACCGCCACCGGCAAGAAGGTGATGGCGGCCTGCGCCGAGACGCTGACGCCGGTGGTCATCGAGGCCGGCGGCAAGGACGCCCTGCTGGTCGATGCCGACGCCGACCTCGAGGCGGCCGCCGACGCCGCGGTGTGGGGCGCGGCGGCCAACGCCGGCCAGACCTGCACCGGGGTGGAGCGGGTCTACGTGCACGAGCGGGTCTACGACGAGTTCCTCACGCTGCTGACCGCCAAGGCGCGCGAGGTCACGGCGTACGACGGGCCGGACTCCAAGATCGGGCCGATCACCATGCCCAAGCAGCTCGACGTCATCAAGCGCCACATCGACGACGCGCTGGCCCGGGGCGGGCGAGCCGTGGTCGGCGGTGCCGACGCGGTGGGCCCGCGGTTCGTGCAGCCGACCGTCCTGGTCGACGTGCCCGAGGACTCCGAGGCGGTGCAGGAGGAGACCTTCGGCCCGACCGTCACCGTGGCCAAGGTCAAGGACATGGACGAGGCCATCGAGCGGACCAACGCCACCCGCTACGGCCTGGGCTCGACGGTGTTCTCCAAGGCCCGCGGGATGGAGCTCGCCTCCCGGATCCGCTCCGGCATGACCGCCGTCAACGGCGTCATCACCTTCGCCGCCATCCCGTCGCTGCCGTTCGGCGGCGTGGGCGACTCGGGCTTCGGCCGGATCCACGGGGCCGACGGGCTCAAGGAGTTCACCTTCGCCAAGGCCATCGCCCGCCAGCGCTTCAAGCCGCTGCTGGCTCTGACCACTTTCGCGCGCACCGAGAAGGCCGACCAGCAGCTGGCCTCGATGATCACCATGCTGCACGGGCGGGGCACCACCATCACCAAGCCGTAGCGGTCGTCGCTCGTCCGTCCGCCCGCGGCCGGTCCGGGGAGCGGTGCCCTGGCACCCGTCGTCCCCAGGGACAACGGTTCCTGGCCCACCGCCCACCTGTGGAGGACGGTTGCCAAGCCACCGCCCCCTAGGCCGGGCCCGCGGGCCGACGAGCGGGCGGACGCCTAGCGCAGGGAGTAGGTGGCCATCGAGATCCCCACGTAGTGGGTCGCGAAGGCGAGCACCGTGAAGGAGTGGAAGACCTCGTGGAAGCCGAACCACCGCGGCGAGGGGTTGGGCCGCTTGAAGCCGTAGACCACGCCGCCCAGGGTGTAGAGGAAGCCGCCGGCGCCGATGGTGACGAAGACCGCGACGCCGATGCCGACCCCGAGCGCCGTGGCGCCCTCGAAAAAGGCGGGGATGAAGAAGATCGCGGCCCAGCCGAGGGCCATGTAGATGGGCACGTACAGCCAGCGCGGGGCGTCGGTCCAGAGGACGCGGAACAGCACGCCGAGGACCGCTCCGGTCCACACGGTGGTGAGCAGCGCGACCTGGGCCGTGCCGTGCAGCAGGATCAGGCTGAACGGCGTGTAGGTGCCCGCAATGAGCAGGAAGATGTTGGCGTGGTCGAAGCGCCGCAGGAACGCCCAGGTCCGCGGCGACCAGGTGCCGGTGTGGTAGATCGCCGAGACGGTGAAGAGCACCAGCGCCGAGGTGATGAAGACCGCGGAGCCGATGCGGGTCGTGGTGTCGGGCGACAGGCTGATCAGCACGATGCCTGCGACCAGGGTCAGGGGAGCGGTGGCCAGGTGCAGCCAGCCGCGCAGCTTGGGCTTGAGGTCGCGCAGGTCGTCACGCAGCTCGTCCAGGGCCCCCGAGACGGAGTCCACCCCCGCACGCACGGCGTCGGAGACGGGATTGCTCATGGTGGGAACCGTAGCCAACCAACCTGAGGATTCGGGGGCGATGCGGGGAACCTCACGCGGCCGGCTCGTTACCATCGGACGGTGGCGGACTGGAAGCAAGGCCTGCGCAGGGTCATCTACCCGGCGTACGAGGCCCGGGTGCTCCGCCGGATGCCGCACGACCGGGTCCCCAAGCACGTCGGGGTCATGCTCGACGGCAACCGCCGGTGGGCCAGGGCGGTCGGGCTGGGCACCGCCGACGGCTACCAGGCCGGCGCCGACAACATCCGGCCGCTGCTCGGCTGGTGCGAGGAGGTCGGCGTCGAGGTGGTCACCCTGTGGCTGCTCTCGAGCGACAACCTGACCAGCCGCCCGGCCGACCAGATCGAGGACCTGCTCGCGATCATCGAGGGCGCCGTGGAGTCCCTGGCCGCCGAGGGGCGGTGGCGGGTGCACCCGGTGGGCGCCCTCGACCTGCTGCCCGCCCGGACCGCCGAGCGGCTCAAGGCCGCCGAGGAGGCCACCCGCGACGCCGACGGGATGCTGGTCAACGTGGCCGTCGGGTACGGCGGGCGTCGCGAGATCGCCGACGCCGTGCGCTCGCTGCTGCACGAGCAGGCCGCCGCGGGCACCAGCCTGGAGGAGCTCGCCGACGTCATCGACGTCGAGCACATCGCCCAGCACCTCTACACCCGCGGTCAGCCGGACCCCGACCTGGTGATCCGGACCTCGGGCGAG
>CAZEPK010000078.1:0-16159 GCA_964514085.1 uncultured Nocardioides sp. | reverse complement strand
GCCTCGGCTCACCGGGTTTCGAGACGGTCGCTGCGCGACCTCCTCAACCACCGACTGGGCAGCTCGGGCACGGTGGTTGAGGAAGGCGCGCACCGCCTGTCTCGAAACCTCTGGCCACGGGGCTGGGACGCGATTGGATCCCAGCCTCGGCTCACCGGGTTTCGAGACGGTCGCTGCGCGACCTCCTCAACCACCGACTGGGCAGCTCGGGCACGGTGGTTGAGGAAGGCGCGCACCGCCTGTCTCGAAACCTCTGGCCACGGGGCTGGGACGCGATGGGGTCCCAGCCTCGGCTCACCTGGTTTCGAGACGGTCGCTGCGCGACCTCCTCAACCACCGTTGTGCGGGACGCGATCGGGTCCCAGCCTCGGCTCACCTGGTTTCGAGACGGTCGCTGCGCGACCTCCTCAACCACCGTTGGTGCAGCTGGGCGACCTCCTCAACCACCGGTGGGGCGATCCGCGTCCACGACGACCGGGGAGCCGCAGGGCGGCTCGGGGCCGACGGGGAGGTCCGGGAAGGCCTGGGCCAGCGTCCGGGTCGGCACGACCGGGGGCGCCACGCCCTTCATCGGGGGGAAGGGCTGGACCTGGCGGTCGCCGGAGCGGTCGGTCCACACCAGGGCCATCACCGGCCGGCGAGCGCCGTCGAGGAGCCACTCCTCGCGACGGTGGAGCCCGCAGCGCAGGCAGGCGTCCTCCATCCAGTCGTGGGATCGCGCCACCACCCCAGCCCCCCTCGATGCCGCAGCCGTTCCCGAGATCCGAGGGGCACGGTAGGGAGCCCGGACGAACGCAGGGCGACCAGCGACCGTCCGCAGGACGGCCCCTGCGACGCCCCGGTGAACATCGCGGAAACGGCCGGGGAGGCCGCTGAGGACCCCAGGCCGCGGAGTAGTCCGTCCGGGCCATGCCGAGGGTGGTGCGAGTAGCCCGTTCGGCGAGGCGGCGGCGGGTGTTCGGGCTGCGTTCACCTGAGCCCGCCGGTTCGTTCCGAGGGGATCTCGACACTGCGTGCGGTGGGCATCAGCGCCCTCTGACACAGCCCTGTTCACCCTCTCGGACCGAGACTGGAAGCCCTTCGTGACGACCACCATCCCGACGCCCGAGGCCGGCCTGGCAGAGGTCCGTCCCCGCAAAATCTCGCGGGCGTCGACCGGCGCCGACGCGGTCTTCGCGCTGGGCGCACGCACCGTCGGCGCCTCGGTCCTCGTGATCACCGGGGGTGTCGGTGTCTTCCTCGGCTACCAGGCCTACCCGACCCTCCAGCGCTACGGGCTCAGCTTCTTCACCGAGAACGAGTGGCAGCCCGACCAGGACGTCATCGGCATCTCCGCCGTCCTCGTGGGCACGCTGTCCGTGGCCCTGGTCGCGATGGTGATCGCCTTCCCGCTGGCCGTGACGACCGCGCTCTACATCAGCGAGTACGCACCCGAGCGGGCCAAGCCGACGCTGGTCGCGATGATCGACCTGATGGCCGCCGTGCCCTCGATCGTGTACGGGCTCTGGGGCTACTTCCTGATCATGCCGCACGCGGCAGCGCTGGCTCTCTGGCTGCAGAAGCACTTCGGCTGGATCCCGATCTTCGACGTCAAGGACACCGACCCGAACGCCGCCATCTGGGACACCAGCCGCTACATCGCCAGCGCCTTCTGCGCCGGCATCGCCGTGTCGATGATGGTGATGCCGATGGCCTGCGCGGTGATGCGCCAGGTCTTCTCCCAGACCCCGCCGGGCGAGAAGGAGGCCGCGCTCGCGCTCGGCGCCACCAAGTGGGGGATGGTCACCTCGGTCGTCCTGCCCTTCGGCCGCGGCGGGATCATCGGCGGCACGATGCTCGGCCTGGGCCGGGCGCTCGGCGAGACCATCGCGGTGGTCCTCATCGTCTCCCCGGCCTTCGTGGTCAAGCCCCGGATCCTCGAGGTCGGCACCTCCACCGTCAGCTCGCTCATCGCCAGCCGCTTCGGCGAGGCCAGCGCCTCCCAGCTCTCCGCGCTGCTGGCCGCGGGCTTCGTCCTGTTCCTCATCACCCTGGTGGTCAACACCGCCGCCGCGGTCGTGGTCAACCGCAGCCGCTCCGGCGTGGGAGTGGACTGATGACCCTGACCCAAGGTGCAGCCCAGGGCTCGGCCCAGGGCTCGATCCGGCCGCCGACGTACGACGTCAGCCCGCCGGCGCCGACCTTCCTCCCGTCCTACGACGACGACGCACCGCCCCCGGTCCCGCGCGTCGGGCTGGGCAAGCCGAGCCCCGACGAGCGGTTCGCCCGCATCGGCTCGTGGGCCGCCAGCCTGGGGCTGGCCTGGCTGGTCACCCAGCGGCTGCTGCCGCTCGAGGGCCTGCCGTGGTTCCTCATCGCGTGGTTCGTCCTGGGCCTCGCGGTCACGGCCGTGACGGCGCACCAGAGCGGCGGGCTGATCGAGGTCAAGGACCGGGTCGCCGCCTCGGTGATGACCGGCGCCGCGCTGGTCGTCGGCGCCGCGGTGGTGAGCACGGTGGTCTTCGTCGCGGTGCGCGGCTGGCAGCCGCTGCTGCACGTGAACTTCTGGACCTCCGACATGAGCGGCGTCGGGCCCAAGGACGGCTTCGACCGCGGTGGCGTCCTGCACGCCATCACCGGCTCGGCCATCGAGCTCGGCATCGCGCTGCTCATCACGCTGCCGCTCGGCATCGGCACGGCGGTGTTCATGACCGAGATCGGCGGCCGGTTCGCCCGCGTGGTCCGGACCGTGGTCGAGGCCATGACCGCCCTGCCCTCGATCGTCGCGGGCCTCTTCATCTACACCGTCTTCATCATCGCCCTGGGCTACCCGCGCTCGGGCCTGGCCGCCGCGCTGGCCATCGCGGTGATGATCCTGCCGATCATCGCCCGCGCCTCGGACGTCGTCCTGCGGGTGGTGCCCGGGGGCCTGCGTGAGGCCAGCCTGGCCCTCGGCGCGAGCCGCTGGCGCACGGTCTGGCACGTCGTGCTGCCCACGGCCCGGCCCGGCCTGGCCACCGCCGTCATCCTCGGCGTGGCCCGCGGCGTGGGCGAGACCAGCCCCGTGCTCCTGACCTCGGGAGCCGCGGCCTTCCTGGTCACGAGCCCCACCGACGGCGTCATGAACTCGCTGCCGCTCTTCATCTACAGCAACGTCCGCAGCGGTGAGCCGGTCGCCATCGAGCGGGCCTTCGCCGCGGCCACCGCGCTGATGTTCCTCGTGCTGTGCCTGTTCACCCTGGCCCGGATCGTGGCCCGCCCGCGCCGGGGCAGCCGGCGCACCCTGCGCTCGCGGCTCGGCGCCCCGCGCCGCTCCCCGTCGGCGGCCCCGGTCGAGCCGGCCCGGGTGGACGTCGAGGTCGCCGACCCCGCCGTCGACATCGGCCCCGTCCACGCCGCAGACCCCGCCCACCAGACCTATCCCGAGAACCCGTCCAGGGAGTCGTTGTGAACCGCGTCCGTGCCCTGCTCGTCCTGCTGGCCTGCGCGGCCTGCCTCCTCGCCCTCCCGGGCGTGGCCACGGCGGGCCGGGGCGTGCCCCCGGCCAACCAGCGGACGACGTACGCCCAGATCGAGGGCACCGGGTCGACCTGGTCCGAGCTGATCGTCCAGCAGTGGATCGCCGACGTCGACGCCAACGGCATGAAGGTCGTCTACACCGGCGGCGGCTCGTCGAAGGGCCGCAAGGACTTCTCGCAGAACAGCACCGACTTCGCGATCTCCGAGATCCCCTACCAGGGCACCGACGAGCAGGGGAACGCCGACACCAGCAACGGCCGCCCCTACGCCTACCTGCCGATCGTGGCCGGCGGCACGTCGTTCACCTACCAGCTCAAGATCGGCGGCCAGCTGGTCCGCAACCTCCGCCTCTCCGGGGAGACGATCGCCAAGATCTTCACCAACGAGATCACCAACTGGAACGACCCGGCGATCACCAAGGACAACAACGGCCGGGCCTTCCCCTCCCTGCCGATCACGCCGGTGGTCCGCTCGGACGGCTCGGGTACGACGGCCCAGTTCACGCTGTGGATGGACAAGCAGTACCCCGACGTCTGGCGGCCCTTCTACGGCAAGTCCGGGCTCACGTCGTACTACCCGCGCAAGGGCCGCGCGATCGGGCAGGCCGGCTCGGACCAGGTGATGAACACGATCGCCGGCTTCGCGGGCAACGGGACGATCGGGTACGTCGAGTACTCCTACCCGCAGAACAAGGACTACCCGGTCGTCAAGGTCCTCAACAAGGCGGGCTACTACGTCGAGCCGACGCAGTACAACACCGCGGTGGCGCTGACCAAGGCCCAGATCAACCAGGACCCGAACAGCCCGCTGTACCTGACCCAGATCCTCGACAACGTCTACACGAACCCGGACCCGCGGGCCTACCCGATCTCGTCCTACAGCTACATGATCATCCCGACCGGCGCGACCGACGTGCGGATGACGACGGCGAAGCGGCAGACGCTGGCCGACTTCCTCTTCTACTCCCTGTGCGCCGGGCAGACCAAGGCCGGGCCGTACGGCTACTCGCCGCTGCCGCTGAACCTGGTGCAGGCGGGCTTCCAGCAGATCGGCAAGCTGAAGGAAGCCGACCCGCTGGTCGACATCGCCAACCGGGACGTGCGCTCCTGCAACAACCCGACCTTCGACGGCAAGGACCTCTCGAAGAACAAGCTCGCCCAGATCGCGCCGCAGCCCGCCGCGTGCGACAAGGCCGGCGATGGGCCGTGCGGCACCGACACCGGCACCGGGACCCCGTCGACCGACGACCCCAACGCTCCGACCGCACCCACGAGCGGAGCCGCCGACCCGGGAGGCGGCACGACCGACCCGGGCCCCGCGCCGACGGACACCGCGCCCGTGCTCGACCCGGTGACGGGCGAGGCCGCCACTCCCGACCCGGTGACGGGTGCGGTGGCGGGCGGCGGCACCGGGACCACCACGACCGGTCAGCAGCCGGCCGACTTCCCGGCCCCGACCGAGCTCGCGGCCTCCCGTCCGGCCGACACCAACACCTTCGGCTGGGTGGCTGCCGCGCTGCTCGTGGCCCTGGTCCTGCTGCCCGGGCTTCTGGTCTCGAACCTGCGCCGACGTCCGCGCCGCCGGGGTGCCGCATGAGCCGCCTGGTGCTGAGCCGTCGCGCCCTGCGGGTGCCCTTCGCGGTCTCTGCGGCCTCGGTCCTGGCCGGCCTGGCGCTGGCGTTGGTGCCCGCGAACGCGGGTCCGGGCGAGGTCCCGAGCGACAACGTGGCGCGGGCCAGCGGCTCGCCGTTCACGCAGACCAAGACGCTGACCCGGTCGTTCGTCCAGGACGACGGCACGCAGTTCGACTTCCCTGCGAACACGGTGACGGTGGACGCCTCGCAGACCAAGGACCTGCGCGGCCGCCAGCGCATCCTGATCAGCTGGACCGGCGCTCAGCCGAGCGCCGCCCGGGCCAGCAACCCCTACGGCGAGAACGGGCTCCAGCAGGAGTACCCCGTCGTGGTCCTCCAGTGCCGCGGGACCGACGACCCGAGCCTCCCGGTCGAGAAGCAGGTCAGGCCGGAGACGTGCTGGACCGGCTCGGTGGCCGAGCGCTCGCAGGTCAGCCGCTCCGAGGGTGAGGCGGCGTGGGTCCACGACCTCGGCGCCGCCCCGGCCGACAAGCAGCGACTCTCGGGCCTGACCCCGTTCCCCGGCGCAGACGTCTGCCCGAACGCCGATGCCGGCGACCTCTACACCCACCTCACGCCGTTCGTGGCCGCCTCCGGCCGGGTCTTCGCGGCGTGCGACGCGGCCAACATGCCGCCCGAGGCCGCGGTCGGCGCCGCGTTCCCCCCGGCCGAGATCGCCGCGTCGAGCGACGAGAACGGCGCCGGGAGCGTGCAGTTCGAGGTGCGCAGCGACGTCGAGAACGAGTCGCTCGGCTGCAACGACAAGGTCGCCTGCACCATCGTCGTGATCCCGATCAACGGGCTCTCCTGCGACCAGCAGGGGACGGGGGGCGGCACGACCCCGCCGCCGAGTCCTTCGCCGACCGCCTCGGAGTCGCCGACCGCCTCCCCGTCGCCGACCGAGAGCCCGTCGCCGACCGGGAGCCCGACGCCGACCGAGAGCCCGTCCGCCAGCCCGAGGGCAGGACGTGAGGCGGGACAGGACGACGTGGTCCCGTCGATCTCCGACGCGGCCTGCCGCCGGACCGGACAGTTCAGCCCCGGCTCGAGCAACTTCGCCAACCAGAGCGTGGACCAGGCGGTCGCGCCGGTCCTGTGGTGGTCGGCCTCGAACTGGTCCAACCGGTTCTCCATCCCCATCACCTTCGGCCTGCCGCCCGACACCTGCGACGTGCTGGACCCGCGCGCCCCGACGGGCTTCTACGGCTCCGAGCTCATGGCCCAGGCCTCGATCCAGTGGGCGCCGGCGTACTGCCTGGACAAGAAGCGGTTCAAGTTCCAGCTCAACCAGATGTCCGACGCGGCGGGCTGGAACCTCATGGAGAGCGGGGTCGGCGCCGCGGCGTTCGTCTCCTCGCCGCACCGCCGCACCACCGACGACCCGGTCGGCTTCGCGCCGACCGCGGTGACCGGGTTCGCGATCGGCTACAACATCGACCGTCCCGACAACCAAGGTGAGTTCACCGACCTGCGACTCGACCCGCGGCTGGTGGCCAAGCTGCTGACCGAGTCCTACCTCGGCTCGGAGCTCGGTCGCAGCCACCCCGGGATGGACGGCAACCCGGTGGCGATCATGAACGACCCCGAGTTCATCGCGCTCAACCCGGGGCTGAGCCAGATCTCGCAGGAGGCCGGCGCGTCGCTCCTCACGCTGTCCAACGACTCCGACATCGTCGAGCAGCTCACCGACTGGATCGCCCACGACGGCGACGCGATGGACTTCATCGACGGCAAGGCCGACCCGTGGGGGATGAGGGTCAACCCGAGCTACAAGAAGATCAAGGTGCCGCGCTCGGAGTGGCCGCTGCTCGACACCTACGTCCCGGAGACCAACAACACCTGCCGCCAGGCGAACCCGGACGTGTACTTCTCGCAGCTGGCCGCTCCGGTGAGCACGCTGCGCAAGGTCTCGGAGGCGCTCCTCGACGGGTGGCCCAACACCCAGACCCGCTGCGACTTCGACCAGGTCACCAACACCTACAAGCTGGGCCGGGTCGACCGTCAGTCCTACGGGGCTCGCTTCATGCTCGGGGTGGTCAGCCTGGGAGACGCGGCGCGCTACGGGCTGCGCACCGCGGCCCTGCAGACCAAGAAGGGCACCTACGTCGCCCCGTCGGAGGAGTCGCTGCGCGCGGCCGTCGACCTGATGGAGCCGCAGCAGCCGAAGCCGGGCAAGGGCGACCAGGCCGACGCCTCGGGCGGCGGGAGCGGGGCCGGCCAGAAGGTCGCGGCGAACCTGTCCGAGCTCGGACGTCCCTACGTCCTCGACCAGGGCGACGTGCGCCGGGCCGGCAAGGCCTATCCCGGCACCGTCGTCGTCTACACGGCCGCCCGGCTCCGGAACCTGGACGACGAGGACGCCAAGAAGGTCGCGCTCTTCATCAGGACGGCCACGACCGAGGGACAGGAGGAGGGCGCCGGCAACGGTGAGCTCCCGGCCGGCTTCCTGCCCATCCAGAAGAGCGGCTCCACCAAGAAGCTCTTTGACCTCGCCCAGGACGTCGCCGACGCCGTCGAGGCGCAGACGCCGGAACCGACCGAGGCGGCCTCGCCCGGCGGCGGCGACACGGGTGCGCCGACGCTGCCCCCGAACGGCGGCGACGGGGGACCGGTCGACGTGCCGGACGGCGACGTGCCGACCGACGTGCCCAGTGGTGCGGCGCCGTCGCCGACGCCCTCGGCCGCACCCCTGGTCATGCCGGAGACCCAGGCGGTCAGCTCCGACCTGGGCAACCAGGCGGTGCCGATCCTGCTGATCTGCGGCCTGATCGGCATCGCGCTGACGACGGCCGTCCGGTTCTTCGTCCGGCCTCCCAGGGGGCCGCTGCCGTGACGGCTCTCCTCCCCGACCGGGACACCAGCGAGGCGAGCCACCCGACCGGCCCGCCCCCAGCGGCGCCGACACGCCCGCCCGCCCGCGCGACGAAGGTGGCCCCCCCGCGGCTGCCGCGCCCCGGCGACGACCTGTGGACGGTCGTCTCCACCGCGGGGACCATGGTCGCGATCGTCTGCCTGTGGGTGGCCGGTCAGATGCTCTTCCTGAGCAGCTTCGCGGAGAACCGCTCGCAGGAGCTCCTCTACCGCGAGTTCCGCGTCGCGATCGCCGGCGACCCGAACATCGTGCCGCCGATCGGGCCGACGGAGCCGGTCGGCAGCCCGGTGGCGCTGCTCCGCATCCCGGAGTTGGGCCTCTCGCAGGTGGTCGTCGAGGGCACCGCCTCCGGTGACACGCTGGCCGGGCCCGGGCACCTGCGCAACACGGTCCTGCCCGGCCAGGCCGGCACCTCGGTCGTCTTCGGCCGCGCCGCGACGTACGGCGCGCCGTTCCGCGACCTCGGCGAGCTGGAGGTCGGCGACACCATCGACGTCGTCATGGCCCAGGGCGAGGTCAACGACTTCACGGTCGTCAACGTCCGCCGCGCCGGCGACCCGTACTCGCAGCCTCTCCCGGCCGGAGGGGCCCGGCTGATCCTCGCCACCGCGGAGGGCTCCGGCCCGCTCGCGGCCCTGAGCCCCGGCTCGGTGCTGTACGTCGACGCCGATGCACCGAAGGGCTTCATCCCGCCGTCCGGCCTCCCCCGGACGGTCCCTGATCCGGAGCAGATCATGCACAGCGACCACGGCGCGTTCCCGCTCCTGGCGCTGCACCTGGCCCTGCTCCTGGCGGCGACCCTCGGGGTCGTCGTCGCCCGTCAGCGCTGGTCCGCCCGCCTGGTCTGGATCGTCGCCGCACCCGTCGCCGTGGCCCTCGCCTGGTCCACGACCGACGTGGTGATGCGGCTCCTGCCCAACGTGGTCTGACCCGCGCGCACCACCTGCTGCACCGCTCCACCCTGCACCACTGACCGGCCGCTCGCGGCCTCACCTTTGGAGAGAGAACCCGATGCACGCACGCAAGCTCCTCGCCGGACTGGGCGCCTCCACGGCGGCCCTCACGGTGCTGGCCCTGACCGCCGGACCGGCGTCCGCGGTGTACACGCCCGACGCCGACGACACCACCTACCGCCCCGGCGTGGCGGTCGACCTCATCGGCGTCGGCTCCGACACCACCCAGGTTGTCGTCAGGGCAGTCGCCAACAACTACAACGGCACCTCGCCGACCTCGAAGATCGTGTCCTACTCCGCGACCGGTGGTGGCACCCTCGACCTCCCTGACGCGTCCTCCATCAACCGACCCGTCGGCTCGGGTGCAGGGAAGAACCTGCTCCACGGCGCGACCAACAACACCAACATCGACTTCGCGCGCTCCTCGTCCGCGCAGAGCACCGCCGAGACCCAGGACGGGTTGACGTCGTTCCCGTTCGCGGTCGACACGCTGATCATGGTCAAGTCCGGGACGGTCGCCTCGCACGCGCCGGCGTCGCTGACCATCGCCCAGATCGTCTCCATCTACAAGGGTTCGGTCACCAACTGGAACCAGATCGGCGGCACCGCCGGCGTCATCAAGCCGCTGATCCCGCAGAGCGGTTCCGGCACGCTGAGCTTCTTCACCGCCCAGCTCACCGCCGCGAACGGCGGCACCGCGGTCACCTTCGGCCCGGCGGTCACCCCGGTCACCGAGCACGACCCCGCGCCGATCGACGACGACCCCGATGCGATCGCGCCGTTCTCGCTGGCGAAGAAGCTGACGCTCCCCAACCCGTCCGTCGTCACCACCGAGCCCGGCTTCAGCGCCGACCGCGCGGTCTACAACGTCGTCCGGGGCGCTGACATCGCCGCCGGGGCGCCCAACCGCGACGCGATCCTCGCGGCGTTCGGTCCCACCGGGTACTTCTGCTCGGCGACGGCCAAGCAGACCATCGAGGCCCAGGGCTTCCGCCAGCTCTACCCGACGACCAACTTCGGCGTCTGCGGCTCGGCCAGCCCCAACCCGGCTGCGAACCTGATCACCGGCCAGGTGGACACCACGACCACGGTCACGGTGACCAGTGCCTCGGCGTCCTCGGCGCGGGTCGTCGCCAAGGTGAGCGGGTCCACCACGCCGTTCCAGGGCACGGTCAGCATGTTCGAGGGGACCACCCAGGTGGCGACCGGCCTGCCCCTCGTCTCGGGCCAGGCCACGGCGACCATCGCGACCGCTCCGGGCACGCACACCTACCGTGCGGTCTACACCCCCGGCGTCGCGAACTCCCCGTTCAACGCCTCCGAGGGCACGGGGACGGGCACCGTCCAGAAGGCCACCTCGGCCCTCGCGGTGAAGTTCCCGAAGACCGTGAAGTTCGGCAAGAAGGCCAAGGGCACGGTGACGGTCACGCTGACCGGCACCTCGGCCAAGGCCTCGGGCGCGGTGACCATCAAGGAGGGCTCCAAGGTCCTCGGCACCGGCACCCTGTCGGGCGGCAAGGTCACCATCACGCTGAAGAAGCCGCTCAAGCCGGGCAAGCACAAGCTGACCGTGACGTGGGCCGGCGACGCCAACGCCTCGGGCAGCACGGCCACGGTCAAGATCAAGGCCCTTCCCAAGCCGAAGAAGAAGTAGCACCACCGCTCACCACCCGCCGGCCCGGGCGGCACTGCCCGGGCCGGCACCCCCTCAGGAGAGAACGCGATGACCGACACCGCCAGCACCGACCTGCTCCCCGCCGTACCCCCGGCCGGCGCGGCTGCACCTGCCGCCGCGCTCGCGGAGCTGCGCGCGAGCGACATCACGGCGTGGTTCGGCACCCACAAGGTGCTGGACCGGGTCTCGCTCACGATGCCGGCGGGCGGGATCACCGCGCTGATCGGCCCGTCGGGCTGCGGGAAGTCGACGTTCCTGCGGATCCTCAACCGGATGCACGAGCTGGTCCCGTCGGCCGCGCTGGCCGGCGAGGTGCTGCTCGACGGGGAGGACATCTACGACCCGTCGCGGCGGCTGATCGACGCCCGTCGCGCGATCGGGATGGTCTTCCAGAAGCCCAACCCGTTCCCGGCGATGTCGATCCGGGAGAACGTACTGGCCGGCCTCAAGCTCACCGGCACGCGGGCCTCGCGGTCCGACCGCGAGGCGCTCGTGGAGTCCTGCCTGGTCAAGGGTGGGCTCTGGAACGAGGTCAAGGACCGGCTCGACGCCCCCGGCGGCGGCCTCTCCGGTGGTCAGCAGCAGCGGCTCTGCATCGCGCGGTCGCTGGCGGTCAAGCCGCGCGTGCTGCTCATGGACGAGCCGTGCTCGGCGCTCGACCCCACCTCGACCCGGGTGATCGAGGAGACCATGGTCGACCTGGCCCGCGAGGTCACCATCGTCATCGTCACCCACAACATGCAGCAGGCGGCGCGGGTCTCCGACACCTGCGCCTTCTTCCTCGCCTCGCAGGGCACGCCGGGTGTCATCGTGGAGCACGGCAGGACCGACGCGATGTTCGGCAGCCCGCAGGACCAGCGGACGTCGGACTACGTCAACGGCCGCTTCGGGTGACCTTCCGGCACCTCCTGTTCTTCGCCGGTGCCCTGGCACTGGTGTGCGCGGTGGCCTGGCTCGGGCAGCAGCAGGGTGCCTCCGGTGACCCGGTGCTGAGCTCGTCCGGTCCGCCGAGCCTGTCGGCCCAGCCGCTGCCGGGTCCGGCTCCGTCGCCCGCTCCTCCTGCCTCCTCGCCTTCGTCCGGCCCCGTCGTCGACGCGCGCTGGGTCCGGCGTACGGCGGCCGCGGCCGGGATCCCGGAGGTCGCCGTGTCGGCGTACGCCCGGGCGGTGCTGGGCTCCCCGCGGGCCTGCGGGCTCGGGTGGACCACGCTGGCCGGCCTCGGGTGGGTCGAGTCGCAGCACGGCACCCTCGGCGGTCGCACCCTGTCCGCCGACGGCCGGTCGTCCTCGCCCATCCTCGGCCCGGCCCTCGACGGCGTCGGCCCGGTCGCCGCGATCCGCGCCACCGCGGCGAGCTCGGTGCTGCACGGCGACCCCGAGTGGGACCACGCCGTCGGGCCGCTGCAGTTCCTCCCCTCGACCTGGGAGACCTGGGGCCGCGACGGTGACGGCGACGGCACCGCGGACCCGCAGGACCTCGACGACGCCTCGGCCGCCGCCGCGGCGTACCTCTGCGGGACCGGCCAGGACCTCACCACCGGCCCCGGCTGGTCCGCCGCGGTCTACGCCTACAACCACAGTGCCTCCTACGTCAGCACCGTCTACCTCGCCGCCACGACGTACGCCTCCCGGGCGGGGTAGTCCGTGATCCAACGGCCCCTTCGGGGCCGTCGGAGGGGCCAGAACGTCACGGACTGCCCCGGCCCTGTGGATGACCCCAGCGGGCGCCGGCCGGAATCGCCAGCCTTGGGTGCATGGAGGGCGGACCGGGCGAGAGGTTGCGGCCGGGGCTGTTCCGGCCGGTCCCGAGCGACCGGGAGGGCGTCGTGGGCCCGACGCCGAAGAGCGCCCGCGGGCCGCGCTGGCGTCGTGCGAGCCGCGGCCTGTTCGTACCTAGCTCCGTCGAGCAGACGGTCGAGCAGCGGATCCTCGAGGCGTCGATGGTGCTGCCCGACGTCGGTGGCGTGACCGGGTGGGCCGGCCTGCGCTGGGCGGGCGGCACGTGGTTCGGCGGGCAGGGGAGCGGCCGGCTCGACCGCCCGGTCTGGCTGGCGGTCGGTGGGAGCGACGTCCGCGCGCAGCCCGGCATCGCCGTGTCCGCCGAGCGGCTCGACCCTCGGCTCGTGACCGTGCTCGACGGGGTGCCGATGACGGTGCCGGTCCGTTCGGCCGACTTCGAGATGAGGTACGCCGAGGACCTGTGGGCCGCGGTGGAGGTGATGGACATGGCGGCGTACGCCGACCTCGTGTCGATCGACGAGGCCTGGACCTACGCGATGGCCCACCCCGGGTGGACCGGCATCGGCCAGGAGCGCGGCGCGATCGCCCTCGCCGACGAGAACAGCTGGTCGCCCCAGGAGACCTGGTCGCGGCTGGTGTGGAGGCTCGTCGCAGAGCTGCCGCTCATCCGGTGCAACCAGCCCGTGTTCGACCGGCGGGGCAGCTTCATCGGCACGCCGGACCTCATCGACGAGGAGGCGGGGCTGCTGGTCGAGTACAAGGGTTCGGACCACGCGGACCGCAAGCAGTGGGCAGCCGACATCAAGCGGGAGGCCGTCTTCCGCAACCACGGGCTCGAGATCGTCGACGTCGTCGCGGCTGACCGCCGCTCGCCCTCGGCGCTGGCAGCACGGATGCACGCGGCCCGGGAGCGCGCGGCGTTCGCGGCGCCGTCCACCCGGGCGTGGACCCTCGAGCAGCCCCACTGGTGGCGTCCGACCCAGACCGTCGAGCTCCGCCGCCAGATCGACGTCGCCGACCGGGCCAAGCTCCTGGGCTACCGGGTGGCCTGAGGGCGCCTCGTACGTCGGGGTAGTCCGTGACGTTTTGGCCCCGGGTGTGGACAACCAAGGGCCACAAGGTCACGGACTACCGCGCGCCCCGAGACCGGCCCTCAGGGCAGGCGGAAGACGACGCGGCAGACGAAGTAGACGGCCGCGGCGGCGGCGCCGGCCATCGGGAAGGTGAGGACCCAGGCGGTCACGATGGAGCGGGCGACGCCCCAGCGGACGGCGGAGAAGCGCTTGGTGGCGCCGGCGCCCATGATCGCCGAGGTGATCGTGTGGGTGGTCGAGATCGGGGCCTCGAAGATGAACGCCGTGGTGTAGAGCACCGCGGCGCCGGCGGTCTCGGCGGAGAAGCCGCGGGCCGGGTCGAGGTGGATGATGCGGCGTCCCAGGGTGCGCATGATGCGCCAGCCGCCGGAGTAGGTGCCGAAGGAGATCGCGCTGGCCGCGGCGATGACGATCCACAGCGGCAGGTGCTCGTCGGAGGCCGAGTAGTAGCCGGCGGTGGTCACCGCCAGGAAGATCACGCCCATCGTCTTCTGGGCGTCCTGGAGGCCGTGACCGAGGGCCAGTGCGGCGGCGGAGAGCGTCTGCATCATCCGGAAGCCGCGGAAGACCTTGTGCGGGTTGCGGCGCCGGAAGACCCACATGATCGTCAGCATGATGATGAAGGCCAGGGAGAAGCCGACGACGGGGGAGACCACCATCGGGATCACGACCTTCTCCAGGATCGTCGTCCACTCGATGGTCACCCCGCCCGCCAGCCCGGCGCCCACCAGTCCGCCGATGAGGGCGTGGGAGGACGACGAGGGGAGCCCGAAGTACCAGGTGACGAGGTTCCACGTGATCGCCCCGACCAACCCGGCCAGGATGATGACGAGGCCGTGGTTCTGCGAGACCCCGTCGATGGTCAGCACGCCCTGGACGGTCTTGGCCACCTCCTGGCCCAGCAGGGCGCCGACGAAGTTCATGACGGCGGCCAGGGTCAGTGCCACGCGGGGCGTCAGAGCCCGGGTCGACACCGAGGTGGCGATGGCGTTGGCGGCGTCGTGGAAGCCGTTGGTGTAGTCGAAGGTCAGGGCGACGACGACGACCGCGATGACGATCGCGAGCTCCATGGGGGGCTCAGGACTCCTTGACGGCGATCTGCTCGACCGTGTGGGCGACGCTCTCGAAGGCGTCGATGGCCCGCTCGAGGGCCTCCACGATGTCCTTGAGCTTCAGCACCTCGATGGTCTTGAACTCACCCGAGAACAGCTTGGCCAGCATCCGCCGGTGGTTCTTGTCGCCGGCGTTCTCCAGCCGGTTGATCTCGATCCAGTACTCCTCGAGCTTGCCCGGCGACTGCAGCCCGGGCATCGAGGCCGCGGTCAGCTCGGCGCAGCGCTGGAGCACCTCGACCTGCTGCGAGAGCTCCGGCGGCAGGACCTTGACCTCGTAGAGCAGGATCAGGTCGACGATCTCGTCCATCATGTCCATGACGTCGTCGAGACCGGAGCCGAGCCGGTAGATGTCCTCGCGGTCGAATGGCGTGACGAACGTCGAGTTCACCCGCTTGAACAGCGCGTGGGTCGTCTCGTCGGCCTCGTGCTCGGCCTGGCGCATGCGGGCGGCGACGTCCTCGTGGACCGCGGTCTCGCTGAGCATCTCGGCCAGGATCCCGGCGCCGACGACGAGGTGCTGCGCCTGCTCGCTGAACAGGTCGTAGAAGCTCGTGTCCACGGGGCGGAAACGCAATGCCACTGACAACTCCTGGCGAGACGGGGGATGTCTGGTTCGAGGCCGCTGCGGACCGTCCGACAGCCTAGGGGGTGTCCTCCCGACACGCGCAAGTCAGGGGAGGTTCACGCAGTCGTACGCCGGCGGCGGTGGCGCTCGATGAGGGCCTCCTGGTACTGGACCTTGCCGGCGTTGCGCACCCAGTCGCCGTCGCTGTGGAGCTCCCAGGCCGACGTGTCGTGCCAGAACGCCAAGTCGAGCATCTGGCCGACCTCGTCGACCAGCGGGCGTTCGGGCAGCCGGACCAGCACCTCGACGCGGCGGTCGAGGTTGCGGTGCATCATGTCGGCCGAGCCGATCCAGGCCTCCGGCTCGCCGCCGTTGTCGAACCAGTAGACCCGGCTGTGCTCCAAGAAGCGGCCCAGGATCGAGCGGACCTCGATGGTCTCCGAGAGCCCCGGCACGCCCGGGCGCAGGCCGCAGATGGCCCGGGTCACCAGCTGGACGGGCAGGCCCTGCTGCGAGGCCAGGTAGAGCGCGTCGATGATCCCCTCGTCGACCAGGGAGTTCATCTTCATCCGGATCCGCGCCGGGCGGCCGGCCCGGTGGTGCTCGATCTCGCGGTGGATCCGCTCGACCAGGCCCAGCCGGACCGAGTCGGGCGCCACCATGAGCTGGTCGTAGGAGGCGTTGCGCGACCAGCCGGACAGGTTGTTGAACAGGTGGGCGACGTCCTCGCCGATGACCTCGTCGGTGGTGAGGAGGCCGAGGTCCTCGTACATCCGGGCCGTCTTGGAGTTGTAGTTGCCGGTGCCGATGTGGGTGTAGCGGCGGATCCCCTCGGCCTCGTCGCGCACGACCATGGCCAGCTTGCAGTGGGTCTTGAGCCCGACCAGCCCGTAGACCACGTGGCAGCCCGCCTGCTCCAGCTTGCGGGCCCAGCGGATGTTGGCCTCCTCGTCGAAGCGGGCCTTGAGCTCCACCAGCACCCACACCTGCTTGCCGGCCTCGGCGGCGTCGATGA
>CAZEPK010000077.1:0-16265 GCA_964514085.1 uncultured Nocardioides sp. | reverse complement strand
TCGAGGCCGGCGGCACACCCCACGGCGCGGACGTCGTGCAGGAGTGCGCGGCCGGGCTGGTCACCATCCGGCGGGGGGAGCGGCTGGCGTTCGCCGGACCGCCCCTGGTCAAGGACGGGCCCCTCAGCGACGAGGAGCTCGACCACGTCACCCGGACGCTGGGCATCGGCAGGGACGACGTCGTGGACAGCAAGTGGTGCGACAACGGTCCCGGCTGGGTCGGCGTGCTGTTGCGGGACGCGCGCGCCGTGCTCGACCTGCGCCCCGACCAGGCCCTGCTGGAGGGCTGGGACATCGGCGTCGTGGGGCCCTGGACCGACGGCGGCTCGGACGCCGACGTCGAGGTCCGCGCCTTCGACAGCTCGACCGAGGACCCCGTGACCGGGAGCCTCAACGCCAGCCTCGGCCAGTGGCTGGCCGGCACCGTCCTGCCCGAGGAGTACGTCGCGGCGCAGGGGACGGCCATCGGCCGGGCCGGACGGGTGCACGTGAGGCGCGAGGGGGAGCAGGTGTGGGTGGGAGGAGACACCCGCACCACGGTGCAGGGCGAGGTCCGGCTCGGCGACTAGGTTGGGGACGTGCAGCAGTACCTCGACCTCCTCACCCGGCTCCTCGACGAGGGCGTCGAGAAGTCCGACCGCACCGGCACCGGCACCCGCTCGGTCTTCGGCCACCAGATGCGCTTCGACCTGAGCGCCGGCTTCCCGCTGGTGACCACCAAGAAGGTGCACACCCGCTCGGTCTTCGCCGAGCTGCTCTGGTTCCTGCGCGGCGACACCAACGTGAAGTGGCTCCAGGACCGCGGCGTGACCATCTGGGACGAGTGGGCCGACGCGGACGGAGACCTCGGTCCGGTCTACGGCTACCAGTGGCGCTCCTGGCCCACGCCCGACGGCCGGCACGTCGACCAGATCGCGCAGGTCGTGGACCAGATCAGGTCCAACCCGGACTCGCGCCGCCACATCGTCAGCGCCTGGAACGTCGCCGACATCCCCGACATGGCCCTGGCCCCGTGCCACACCATGTTCCAGTTCTACGTCGCGCCGCAGGACGACGGCCCGGGCCGGCTCAGCTGCCAGCTCTACCAGCGCTCGGGCGACGTCTTCCTCGGCGTCCCCTTCAACATCGCCTCCTACGCCCTGCTGACCCACATGGTCGCGCAGGTGACCGGGCTCGAGGTCGGCGACTTCGTGCACACCCTCGGCGACGCACACCTCTACCTCAACCACCTCGACCAGACCCGCCTCCAGCTCACCCGCGACCCGCGGCCGCTGCCGACCCTGCGGCTCGACGCCAGCGTGACCGAGCTCGACGCCTTCGACCTCGAGCACATCGTGCTCGAGGGCTACGACCCCCACCCCGGGATCAAGGCGCCCATCGCCGTATGAGCCGATGACGGTCACGCTGATCGCAGCGGTCGCCCGCAACGGCGTCATCGGCGACGACGGGACGATCCCGTGGCGGGTGCCGGGCGAGCAGGCGTTCTTCAAGGCGACCACCCTGGGCCACACCCTGGTGATGGGCCGGGCGACCTACGAATCCATCGGGCGCCCGCTGCCCGGCCGCACCACGATCGTCCTGACCCGCGACCCGGCCTGGCACGCCGACGGCGTGACGACCGCGGCCGGCATCGAGGAGGCGCTGGCCCTGGCCGAGGGCGACGTCTACGTCGCCGGCGGGGCGACGGTCTACGAGGCCGCGCTGCCGTACGCCGACGAGCAGCTGCTGAGCGAGATCGACCTGGAGCCGGCGGGCGACACCTTCTACCCCGCCTTCGACCCGCAGGAGTGGCCCGAGGTGGGTCGCGAGCACCACGACGGCTTCGACGTGGTGCGCCGTGTCCGCAAAGCCCGGACAGGACCGGGGGGCGGCTGACACCCTGTCGCGGTGCACGGCGACACCCCCATGACGGCCGCCCTCGTCGGCGGTCTGGTCCTGACCGTGTCGTTCCTGCTCGGACCGGCGGTCTCGCCGACGTGGTACGCCCGGGCCCTGCACGGCTGGGGCGCCAAGCGCCAGGTGCGGGTGGAGTTCGTCCTGGACGAGCGGCGTCGGCTGCGCGAGGGCCCTCGGGTCGAGACGGCGCTCGGCCGGCTCTACGTCCGCCAGACCGTGACGGTCTTCGTCGGCCTGGCCTGCCTCGGGGCGTCGGGCCTGCTGCTGAACCACGGCCCCCACCTGTCCACGTCGACGGCCAACTCCCTGGCCGTGGCGGGGCTGCCGGTCCTGGCGTCGGTCATGGCCGCGCTGCAGCTGCGCGAGTTCCTCGCGCCCTACCGCACCGAGGGCGGGAGCGCGCGGCCCGTGGCTCCGGAGGACTACCTCTGGCCGGGCACCCGAGCGGTGGTGTGGCTGGTCGCCGGAGCCGGCCTCCTGGTGCCGCTCCTCGCGCTGGTGCTGGCCGCCGGGTCGACGTACGACGGGGGGCGGATCTGGTGGGAGGGCGTGGCGGGACTGCCGCTGGCCGGGGTGGCGCTGGTCGTCGTCGCCGAGCGCGGGCTGCACGCGCTGACGGACGAGGCGGCGGGGGACGACCCGACGCTCTACGTCTGGGACTGCCTCCGCACGCGGGCGGCCCAGCTCCTGCTCGGCTTCGGCCTCGTGGACCTGGTCCTGGCCTTCGACGCCGCCCGCACCGGGCTGGGCGGCGTGGCGCTCACCGGGGCAGCGCCCGGCTGGCTGGGCGCCGCGTCCGTGACCTGCTGGTTGCTGCAGCTGCTCTCGAGCTGCGGTGTGCTCCTGCTGCTCGCCCAGCCGCTCGGGCCCAGGCTGCGCGAGCGGCTCTGGCCCGGCGTGCCGAGGGAGGAGCGGATCGAGTTCGGCCGGGCACTCCCGATACCCTGAGACCATGGCTCTCTCGCCCTCCGCCCCGTTCGGCCGCGTGCTGACCGCGATGGCGACGGCGTTCAAGGACGACGGGTCGGTGGACCTCGACGGCACCGCCCGCATCGCCCGGCACCTCGTCGACCACGGTCACGACGGCGTCGTCGTCTCCGGCACCACGGGGGAGTCGCCCACGACCTCGGTCGCCGAGGACGGCGAGATCCTGGCCGCGGTCAAGGACGCCGTGGGCGACCGGGCCAGCGTCGTCGCGGGCGTCGGCACCAACTCCACGGCGCACTCCCTCGAGCTGGCCCTGCAGGCGGAGAAGATCGGCGCCGACGGGCTGCTCCTGGTCACGCCGTACTACAACAAGCCCGGCCAGGCCGGCGTGCTCCACCACTTCCGCACGGTGGCCGAGGCGACCGGCGTCCCGGTGATGCTCTACGACGTCCCCGGCCGGACAGGCACCACGATCTCCCTCGAGACCTACGCCGCGGCCAAGGAGATCGAGACCGTGGTCGCGGTCAAGGACGCACTCAACGACTTCGTCCGCGGGGTGAAGATCCAGGAGCTCGGCTACGCCGTCTACTCCGGCGACGACGCGAGCAACCTCGGCTGGTTGGCCCACGGCGCCGTCGGCTTCGTCTCGGTCGTGGGCCACGTCGCCGGCGACCAGACCCGGGCCATGCTCGAGGCTTTCGACGCGGGCGACCACGCCGGGGCGCTGGCGATCTTCACCCGGCTGCTGCCGGCCATCGACGCGGTGATGGGGGCGGCCAACTACGGCGCCACCACGGCCAAGGCCGGCCTCCAGCTGCTGGGCGTGCTCGACAACCGCAACGTCCGGGGCCCGCTCGTGCCCCTCGACGACGACGAGGTCGCTGTCCTCCGGGCCGGCCTCGAGGCCTCCGGCCTGCTGTAGCCGCGCCGGATCCGGCTCCCGGCCCCCGGGGGCGGTGGGCCAGCACCCGTGCTGCACAGGCCCGGACCGAGGGGCGGTGGCTTACGCACCGTTCTGCACAGGCCGGCACCGAGGGGCGGTGGCCCAGGCACCGCTCTCCACGGGGACGACAGTTGCTCCGCCACCGCCCGTCGCCGCCCGCCTGTGGACGACGGTTGCCCACCCACCGCCACCCCAGGCCCGCTTGTGGACGACGGTTGCCCACCCACCGCCCCAGCGGGCGGACGCGAGCAGGAACGACGACCGGCCCCGCCCTCCGAAGAGGGCGGGGCCGGTCGCTCAGCTCACTGGGTCAGGGACTCAGCGTCGCTTCTTCTTCTTGATGATCTTCACCGTCACCGTGGCCTGGCTGGCGCTGAAGGTCGCCGTCCCGACGTACTTCACGGTCAGGGTGTGCTTGCCCTTCTTGAGCTTCTTGGTGATGTGGATCTTCACCGTGCCGCCCGAGAGGGTGCCGGTCCCGATCAGCTTGGTGCCGTCGTAGACCTGCACCGTGCCGGTCGGGGTGCCACCCGTCGAGGTCACCGTGGCGGTGACGTCGAAGGCCTTCTTGTACTTGACCTTGGCCGGAGCCTTGGCCGTGGTGGTGGTGGCCGAGACGGCAGCCTTGACCGTGGCGGTCACGTTGCCCGTGGCCGCCCCGAAGGTGCTGTCACCCGAGTAGCTGACGGTGAGGGCGTGCGCACCCACCGGCAGGGTCGCGGGCAGGGCCACGGTGGCCTTGCCGGTCGCGTCCAGGGTGCCCGACCCCAACGTGGTCGCGCCCTCCTTGACGGTGACCGTGCCGCTCGGCGTGCCACCGGCACCGGAGACCGTGACCTTGACCGAGCTCGCCGTCCCGAAGGTCGAGGGCTCGGGGTCGTGGGTCGCCGCGACGGTGGCAGCCACGGCGGTCTTGCACGTGGTCACCTTGATGTTGTCGACGAACCAGCCGACGACCCCGCCGCAACCGTCACGTCCGATGGCGAAGCGCACCTTGATCGAGCTGCCGTTCGCGACCGCGAGGGCCGGGTCAGACAGGTCGATGATCGAGGTGCCCCAGTCGGACAGGGTCTTGTTGCCATCGGTGCCGGTGAACCCTGGCTTGCCCTGCAGCGGGTTGGTGTTGCCCGCGGCCGCCGTGGCCAGCACCGTCGGCTTGTTGAACTTGTACGCGGCCGCCGGGACGGTGACCCAGGTGGCGCCCCCGTCCTTGCTGATCTGCACGGTCCCGCCGTCGTAGCCGATCTCCGTCGCGACGCTGTGGTCGAAGCTGAGACGCGCGCTGTTGGCGAGGTCCCCGGCCGAGCCCACCGTGATGCTGGGGCTGGTCAGGTAGTCGACGCTGGAGAAGTCCCCGGCACCGTTGTTGCAGACACCCTTGCTGGGAGTCGGTCCGAACGCCGCCCGGGTGCTGCCGGCAGGCAGGTTGCCTGCGGGCAGGTCCCGCGAGTAGGTCCACGGCTGGTGGATACCACCGGGGAACGCCACCTCGAAGCCGCTGGTGTCCCATGCGGTGACGCTGCCCTCGAAGTCCTCGGAGAACGCCGTCACCGGCACGGTGCCCGTGCCACACGGCGACGGGTCGTTCGGGTCGAGCAGAGGACCGAAGTTGCACTGGGTGGGAGGCGTCCGGAGCTCGGTGGCCACGGCGGTGTTGTGCACCTGGGCGCAATCGGCCGCCGTGATCCTCTTGTCGTAGGTGCCTCGGTCGTTCGGAGCGGTGCTCAGGGTGCTGAGCTGCTTGTTGATGAGGTCGTTGCACGAGGCCTCGATGGCGTCGGCCATGTCGACGAAGTTGCTGACCGGGGTCAGGTAGTTCGTCTGGGCCTGCCACCAGATGTGCGCCGCCTTGGTGAGCCCGATGCCGGAGACCGCGGTGCCGTTGTAGGTCCCGCCGTCGACGAGGAGCGCGTAGGCGTGGTTCGTGACGCCAGAGTTGCCGTGCACGCCACCTTGGTCGTCGGTCGAGCACTTGTACTCGACGTCGCTGACCTTGCCGGGGTCGCCGTAACAGGTCGGCACCCACATGTCGCGGATGGCGCCGCCGAAGGCGTCGGACTTCTCCCCGACCAGCCACCGGTAGGAGTCGAAGCGGTCACCGCTGGCGTCCTTCATCGTGACGTTGACCGGGCTGGTGGCCAGGGTCGTCTTGATGAGGTTGCCGTCGCTGAGCCGGATCCGGACCGAGGGGATGGTGACGGTCGGGTCGGTACCGGACATGCCGGCCGGGGACGACTCGACGTTGTCGGCGACCAGCACGGCCACCGCCCCGGCGTTCTGGGCGTTCTTGACCTTGATGGCGAAGCCGCAGGTACCGCGGTCGACCAGGGCGATCTTGCCGGTCACCGCCGCACCGTTGGTCAGAGGTGAGCACGCGTCGGTGGTCAACGTGCCGGACGCGTCGTTGGGGTCGAGGCCGACCACGACGTTGCCGGTCACGCCGGTCCCGCTGAGCTGCGGACCGAACTGGGCCGCACCTGCTTCGCAGTCCTTCGCGATGCCGGCCGGCGTGTTGATGTGCACGATCGGGTTCGCGCCGGAGTGGCTGGAGCACAGACCGACCGGGCGCTTCTGGTCGAGGTCGCCCTCGTCCTCGTCCTCGCGGGCGTTGATCAGGTCGAGCGTCTCGCCCCAGACGTCGGAGTAGGACTCGTTGAGCGCACCGGACTGCCACTGGTAGATCAGGCCGCTGGTGTACTCGGTGTAGGCGTGACCCCACTCGTGCGAGACCACGTCATCGGAGGTGACGCCGTCGCAGTAGTTCGTCGTGACGCCGTTCCAGTTGGCGTTGGGGCACTGGATGGTGGGGTCGTTGTTGACCGTCTTGCGCACCGCGCCGTTGCCGTCGTAGCTGTCACGGTCGAAGGCGTTCTCGAAGAACCAGTACGACTCGCCGGAGGAGACCACGAGGTTCTGCTGGTCCTGGTTGAGCGTCCCCGGGAAGGGGTCCCCTTCCTTCCACTTCAGGTTGGCCGGCGTGGCCGAGATCTCGTAGAGCTCGCGGCTGAGGTCGTTGTCGATCATCGAGTAGCGGTTGAGGATCTTGCCCGAGTTGGCGTCGACGAAGACCCGCTCGCGCACGCCGGCACCGTCGCCGACCTCGGTCACGTACGCCAAGGTGTTCGCCCCGGCGACACCGCGGACCGAGCCCTCGCGGTAGACGACGAGCTCGTTGCTCTTGACCTCGAGACCGTTGGACGTCGCCTCGGCGCCGCTGGCGGCATCGGTGGGCGAGGACTTGACGAAGGCGATCGCACGTGAGGCGGCCGCGGCCGGGGTCTGCCGAGCGTCGGTCGAGAGGTCGAGGTCGGGCACGGCCAGACCGTTGACCGAGGTCAGGGCACCGTCGGAGTTCACGTGCGCCTTGAGCACCGCGGCGAAGACGGGGACGCCCTTGTAGGACTGGGTGTACGTGGCGGTCCAGCCACCGGCGGCGTCGGCCGCGACCGACGAGCGGGTCAGCTGGCCCTGGCCCGCGCCGAACGCCCCGCCGTAGGTCGAGAGGTACGTGTCGGCCTTCGCGGCTGCTGCGGCCTTGCCGGTGCCTGACACGTTCGGCAGGAGGTCACCGCCCTGTGTCGCCCGGGCGAACCCGACGGCTCCGGTGGACGCCTGCCTGGTCAGAGTGACCGGGCCGCGAGCGGCGTCACGGATGCCCTGCGCCTGGCCCTGGTCGGGCGCTGCGGAGCTGGCCGTCGAGGCGGCCGGGGTCGCCGACGCCGCGACGGTGACGGGAGCCGCTGCGAGCGCCCCGCCAAGGAGTGCAAGGCAGACGCCTTGCTTGAGAATTTTCACTGGTTGTGGCCTCCGGAGAGAAATGTTTCGACGAGAAGGCGAGCCGCGCAGACCGTCCCCAAGTCCCGGAGGCGCCCGATTCACCTTGAAGCGCACCTTAAGCACCGGTGCACCCCCCGTAAAGCCCCGCAGGGATGAGAACTTCTGAGGGTGGCGGAACCGTTGTGACGGAAGTGACTGCTGGGACGACCTCCGGGTACGGACGCAGGACGGCCGGCCCCGTCCCACGAAGGGACGGGGCCGGCCGCTCCGCTCAGCAGAGCCTGGGGATCAGCGCCGCTTCTTCTTCGCCTTCACCTTGATCTTCACCGTGGTCTGGCTGGCCAGGACCGTGTCCGAACCGAGGTACTTGACGGTCAGCACGTGCCGGCCCTTCTTCTTCAGGCCCTTGGCGATGGTGACGGTGACCTTGCCGTTGACCAGGGTGCCGGTGCCGATCAGCTTCGAGCCGTCGAAGACCTGCACGGTGCCGGTGGGGACCGTGCCCGCCGCCGCCACGGTGACCGCGACCTTGAAGCGCTTCTTGGCCTTGACCTTGTGCGGCGCCGTGGCTGTCGTGGTCGACGCGACCTTGGTCGGCGGCACCGTGGGCGGCGCCGGGGTGGTCTTCCACACCGCGCGACCGTGGGTGGCGGCGTACAGCGCGTTGTGGGCGCTGTCGTAGGTCAGGCCGTAGACCGCGACGACGGGGAGTCCCGGGGTCCCGACCCAGCCACCGGAGCTGGTGGTGGACCTGGTCACCACGCCGTAGTCCGTCGAGGCGAACAGCACGTGCGTGGCGGGCAGGTAGACGATGTCCGTGATCGGCTGGTCGCCCAGGTCGGCGCTCAGGTCGGTCGCGGTGGCCGTGCCCGTGGCCGGGTTGTAGGTCACGTCGTAGACGTGGCCGCCCGGGGAGTACGCCGAGTACCCCGAGTACGAGATGTAGGCGTGGTTGGGGTTGGTCGGGTCGATGGCGATGCCGGAGGGGAACCGCTGCGGGAGGCCCGCACCGAGGTCGATCCGCTTGTAGGTCACCGACGGGGCCGAGGCCGCGTTGGCGTTGCTCGAGACGAAGATGCGCCCCAGTCGCGTGCCGGCCCACAGCGTGCCGGCGTCGCTCGGTGCCCGCTCGACGGCGACCACGTAGTTGCCCGCGTTGCCTCCCGAGAGGTCGCCCGCGGCGCCGCCGAGGGTGACCCAGTCACCGCACGTCACCGAGAAGTCGCCGGTGAGCTCGTTGCAGTGCTGGTCGAGGTAGGCCTGCGGACCGCCGTTGTCCGTGGTCCGCCAGATGTGCTGGAGGCCGTCGAACACCGTCCCTGAGGTCACCGGGTCCGCGGTGAGGGGCGTGTAGAAGGACGACGCCTCGTTGAAGGGGTCGCTGACCCAGTCCCAGCTGTCCGGTGCGCCGTTGTTGAAGCTCACGTCGTGCTGCGGGTTGTAGTAGGAGTGCATCCGGATGGCGGGGTTGGCGGGGTCGAACGTCGACTGGCCACCGTCACCTCCGACCGTCTCGGCGAAGCCGCTCTGGTCGCTCTCCCAGGTGCCGTTGTCCTGGGTGCCGCCCTGGACGATCCCGTTGCCACCGACGCTCACCGACTGGAACTGCAGCGTCTGCAGCCCCAGGTTGGTCCGGTCGTCGTTGCTCGTCGGGATCTTGGCGAGGAACTGCAGGCAGTCCACCAGGTCCACGCCGCTCAGCCCGCGGGTGGCGCAGGCCGCGCTGCCGTTGACGTAGGGCCCGCTCTGGCGCACCACCCCGCCGTCGGAGGCGCTGAAGAACGTCTCGACGCCAGGCGTGTTGACGAAGACCAGCCCGTGCTGGTCGGGGTGCAGGCCGTTGTCGCTCGCGTCCTGCGTCATGTCGGTGAAGTGGGCCCCGGCGTCCTCGGACCGCACCACCGCGCGCCCGTTCGACCTACCGTTGCCCGGCGCGCCGAAGGCGATCAGCTCGTCGTAGTTCATGGAGCCCGACAGGAAGACCTCGTCCGGCAGGCCGGGCGGGCTGCTGACGACCATGTCGTAGGAGCACTGCCCGTGGCAGAAGTTGTAGGAGCCGTAGCCCGGCGTGCCCTTGGCCGGGTCGGACAGCAGCGTCCACGCCGGCGTGGACGCGGTCGCGTCATCGGTACGCAGCAGTCCGGAGACGGCGCCGAACTTCGTGGCGTCGCCGAGGTAGATCCGGGTGTTGCCGCCCGGGAGTGCGGCCGTGGCGAACTCGATGCGGTTCGTGGAGCTCGTCGCGGCGGCGCCGGGGCTGCTGATGGAGTAGACGCGGGTCCACGTCAGAACGCCGCTCACGAGCGTGGCGCGGTAGAGCCCGTAGTCGAACATCGACGCGTAGGCGACGTTCGGGTGCGTCGGGTCGAACAGGATCTTGGAGATGCCGCCGCGGAAGAAGTCCCCGCCGTTCGGCGAGCTCGGGTCACCCGCATCGGCGGACTCGCTCAGCGAGAGGGTCCAGCTGGTGCCGCCGTTGGTGGTCTCGTAGAGGCCGATCTGCGCTGCGCCCGGCGGGGTGTAGCGGCCGCCGTTGACCGACGACGAGCCGTGGCGGGCCACCGCCGTGCCGACCAGCAGGTGCTGCGGGTTGGCGGGGTCGACGGCGATCGCACCGACCGAGCGGTTGAGGGTGAAGTCGCCTGCGAGGACCTTGGTGCTCACCTTGGTGAAGCTGGTGCCTCCGTCGGTCGACTTGAAGAGGCCGAGCCCGGCCTCGGAGTCCGAGGAGCCGTTCGGCTCACCGGTGCCGACGTAGAGGGTGCTGTTGTCGGGGCTGATGGTGATCGACCCGATGGCGTTCGACGGCAGGTTCGCGCCGACCGAGGCCCAGGTGGGGGTGGCGGCCAGGGCGTTGGTGGTCTTCCACAGACCGCCACCGGCCGTGCCGGCGTAGAGGGTGCACGAGGCGGCGGTGCACGAGGTCGTGGGGGTGGCCAGCGCGGTGGTGCGGCCGGACACGTGAGCCGGCTTGCCGGTGTAGGTCGCCTCCTCGACGACCTGACCGGTGTTGGGGCCGACCGGCTCCCAGGTCCCCGGCGCTGCCGCGTCCGCGGAGTCGCTGGCCTGGATGGAGCGGGCGAGCGCGGCGCGGCCCTCGGGGGTCGTGGCCCGCTCGACCGCCTGCTCGGCGGCCCGGGCCGACTGCTTCTGCTGCGCCGGGTCGATCACCTGCCGCGGGTAGGCACGCTGGTCGTAGGACTCCTGGTTCGGCCCGTTCTGGATCTCGCCGGTCGCCTCGGGGTCACCGTCGGCCTGGGCGACCTTCTCCGAGAGGTAGGCCAGAGGCATCATGCGCTGCTTGTTCAGGCCCGGGTGCTTCTCCAGGGCCTCGCGCATCTCGTGGCCAGCCCCGCGAGCCTCCGCCTCGTCGTGGTCCTTGCCGCCGCCGCCTCCTCCTGCGGAGAGGGCGAAGCCGACCGCCGCCGCCACCAGGGCGAAAGCGGCGAGGAGACTGACGAGGATCTTGCCGTGCTGCTTCATGGATGCTCCCTCGAGACGTGGCCGGCCCACGGAGGGCGACTAGCGGACCGTACGTCCGCCACAAGGGGCTGGGAAGTGCTGGGAATGCGGCTCGAGGAACTGGTCAGGTAACGGTCAGGTGGGTGGCAGGGAAGGGGTCACTGCCAGGGTGACTGCGGCGCTGGTGCCGCGCCCGGTACCTCCCCCGGGGGGCTTGCGGACCCGGAGCACGTAGGTCCCGGTCCCGGGCGGGATGAAGGTGAAGGCGTAGCGCGAGCGGCGTCCCGTGTGACCCACGGCCACCGTCCGCCAGCCGTCGTCGGTCGAGAGCTGCATCTTCACCACGCGCCGCGGAGCAGCGGGCACCACGCGGCCCGTGATTGTGACCGGCCGCGGCGAGATCTCCGTGCCGGGTCGCAGGCTGATGGACACCCGGATGTGGTCGCCGGTGCTCGGCCCGACAGGAGCGGCGGAGGCGGGCGAGGTGAGCGGCGCCGTCCCACCAGCGGCGAGCACGACGGCGGCGAGCACGCGGGCGGCGATCGTGCGAGGGGCGGTCGCGCGGGCGGCGGTCGCGCGGGCGGCGAGCAGGAGGGCAAGGCGAGCACGCACGGAGGCTCCTCGAGATGGACCTCGTCCCAGACTAGTCCCGCTCGCTCACGCGGTCATCCCTCGCCTGCGCCGCCTCTGACGACACGCACTCCTGTGGTCCCTGTGACTGGAGTGACCAGTGAATAGGGTGGTGGCGTGGCGACCCGTACGTCTTCCCCGCCGGGTTCGCGAAGCAGGAGCACGTCTTCTGGTGCGCGCACCCGGGGTACCAGCAGGACCGCATCGAGCAAGAAGAAGCCGACGCGGAAGCCTGCCGCGCGCGGACGCGGCAAGCCCACCAGTCGCAGCCGTCCGGCCCCGCGTGCCGTGCGCAGCGGTCGGGGTCCGGTCGCCCTGTTCTTCGACGCCGTGTTCAGGGGCGTCGCCACCGTGTGGCTGGCCCTGGCCCACGGGATCGGCGCCGTGGCCCGCGGCATCGGCCACGGGGCGCGCGACCTCGACCCCGAGCACCGCCGCGACGGGGTCGGCCTGTTCGTCCTCGCGCTCTCGCTCGTCACCGCCGGGGCCGTGTGGTTCCAGCTCGGCGGTCCGGTGATGGGCGCGGTCCGCGTCGCCGTCACCGGGTGCGTCGGCAAGGTCGGCTGGCTGGTCCCGCTGACCCTGGTCGTCGTCGGCTGGCGCAACCTGCGCGACCCGGTCCACAACGGTCCGGCCGGCCGCCAGGTCGTCGGCTGGAGCGCGCTGGGCCTGGGCGTCCTCGGCGTGGTGCACGTCGCCGAGGGCAACCCCCAGCCGGTCTCCGGCGACGCCGGTCCGCTGCGCGAGGGTGGCGGCGCCATCGGCTACGTCGTCTCCTCCCTCCTCCTCGACCTGCTGCGCACGCCGTACGTCGTGGTGCCGCTGCTGCTCCTCCTGACCTTCTTCGGCCTCCTCGTCATCACGGCCACGCCTCTGTACAAGGTGCCGTCGCGGCTCGCCGCGGCCCGCGACCGGGCCCTGGGCCGCGAGCAGCCCGAGGAGCCGGAGGAGACCCGGCCCGCGCGCCGCGGCCGCCGCACCGACCTCGACCTCACCGACGAGATCGACCCGCTCATGGGCGACCCGGCCTACGACACCCCCGTGCTCGAGGACCGCGAGCGCCGCAAGCGTCGGCGCAAGAACGTCGAGCAGGCCGACCCCGGGGTCGAGTCCACCCAGGGGTCAGGGATCGAGCCCGTGGTCGAGGTGCCCGCGCCGGTCGAGGACGTGGCCGCTGAGCTCGAGCCGCCGCCGCACGCGCCGCTGCCCGACCGCGTCGAGCAGCTCGCGCTCTCCGGCGACGTGGTCTACCACCTGCCCGGCAACGACATGCTCAAGCCCGGCTCGCCGCACAAGGCGAAGTCCAAGGCCAGCGACGCCGTCGTCGACCGGCTCACCACCGTGCTCGACGAGTTCGGGATCGACGCGCAGGTCACCGGCTACACGCGTGGCCCGACCGTCACCCGCTACGAGGTCGAGCTCGGCCCCGCGATCAAGGTGGAGAAGGTCACCGCCCTCTCCAAGAACATCGCCTACGCCGTGGCCTCGGCCGACGTGCGCATCCTCAGCCCGATCCCCGGCAAGTCCGCGATCGGCATCGAGATCCCCAACCTCGACAAGGAGATCGTCTCCCTCGGCGACGTGCTGCGGTCGGGCACGGCGCGCGGCGACCACCACCCGATGGTCTGCGGGCTGGGCAAGGACGTCGAGGGCGGCTTCGTCGTCGCGAACCTGGCCAAGATGCCCCACCTGCTCGTCGCGGGCGCCACCGGCTCCGGCAAGTCGAGCTTCATCAACTCGATGATCTGCTCGATCCTGATGCGCTCCACGCCCGACGAGGTCCGGATGATCATGGTCGACCCCAAGCGGGTCGAGCTGAACTCCTACGAGGGCGTCCCGCACCTCATCACCCCGATCATCACCAACCCCAAGAAGGCCGCCGAGGCCCTGGCCTGGGTCGTGCGCGAGATGGACCTGCGCTACGACGACCTGGCCAACTTCGGCTTCCGCCACATCGACGACTTCAACAAGGCGGTGCGGGCCGGGAAGGTGACGGTGCCCCCGGGCAGCGAGCGCGAGCTCACGCCGTACCCCTACCTGCTGGTGATCGTCGACGAGCTCGCCGACCTGATGATGGTGGCGCCGCGCGACGTCGAGGACGCCGTCGTCCGCATCACCCAGCTCGCCCGCGCGGCCGGCATCCACCTGGTCCTTGCCACCCAGCGCCCCAGCGTCGACGTGGTGACCGGCCTGATCAAGGCCAACGTGCCCTCGCGGCTGGCCTTCGCCACCTCGTCGCTGGCCGACAGCCGGGTCATCCTGGACCAGCCGGGTGCGGAGAAGCTGGTCGGCCAGGGTGACGGGCTGTTCCTGCCCATGGGTGCCTCCAAGGCGGTGCGCGTCCAGGGCTCCTGGGTGACCGAGGCCGAGATCCACGCGGTCGTGAAGCACTGCAAGGGCCAGCTGGAGCCGAGCTACCGCGAGGACGTCACCGCGCCCGCGGCGAGCAAGCGCGAGCTGGACGACGACATCGGCGACGACCTGGAGCTGGTGATCCAGGCCGTGGAGCTGGTCGTGTCGACGCAGTTCGGCTCCACGTCGATGCTCCAGCGCAAGCTGCGGGTCGGTTTCGCCAAGGCCGGCCGCCTGATGGACATCCTCGAGAGCAGGGGAGTGGTCGGCCCCAGCGAGGGGTCGAAGGCCCGCGACGTGCTGGTCAAGCCCGACGAGGTGGATGCCGTGATCATGACCTTGCAAGGGGAGCTGTGATGACAGACCTGCTGAGCCCCGACACCCAGGAGCACCGCGACCTGCGCAGCCTGCGCGAGCACCACGCGCTGGAGGACAGCGGCGGTCGTCCGCCCGTCTCGGAGCGCCCCGCGCACCCGGGCTGGGCGAGCATTCCCGACGAGCCCGAGGCCGACGAGGTCATCATCCGCCGCAACGGCCGGGTGTCGGTGGTCCTGGCCGGGGTCAGCGCGCTGCTCTCCGCGGCGTACTTCGCCCGGGCCGTCACCGAGCTCTCCTCGGTGCTCGACTGGGCCCTCTGCGTCGGCCTCGCCGCACTCACCTGGGCGCACGTCTTCTCCTTCCTCGACTCGCAGATGCCGCTGCTGGTGGCGGACTCCCACGGCGTCCGGATCCGCCTCGGACGCACCTGGCGCGGCATGGCCTGGGACGACCTGGAGGAGGTCGAGTACTCCCCGCGCCGCAACCTGGTCCGCGACGGACGCCTGGTGCTGTTCCCCCGCGAGCTGGACGGCGAGCTGGCGATGCTCGGCCCGGCGGGGCGCCGCCACGCCGCGCTGACGGACCGGATGCTCGGCGCGCCCTTCGCCCTCCCGCTCGGCCTCACCACGCGCGTGCTCGGTGCCGGCAAGGACCTGGGCGCCGCGCTGGCGCTGCTGTCCGAGGACCGCTGCCAGATCGTCGAGGTCGTGCCTGGCTCGGCCGGGTCCGACGAGGCGCCGCTGGCGCCGGAGGAGGACGCCGAGCTGTCGCTCGACCCCGACGACGACGGCGAGGACGCCCCGCTGCCCGAGGTGGTCGTGCCTCCCGCTGCTGCTGCCGTGGTCGCCAGCCCGACCCCCAGCCCGCTGCGCGACGTGCGGCCCGCCGTCCGGGCCGAGGTGGCGAGCCAGCACGACGCCGACGCCACCCAGCCGGTCGCGCTGCCGGCGATCCCGCACGCCACGTCGACCTTCGTCATCGACGACCTGGCCGCCCTGGAGGCGGTCGAGCCGGTGATCGGGCCGCAGCTCGCCAGTGCCCGCGAGCGCCTGCGCCTCTCCATCGACCAGCTGGCCGAGCGGACGCGGATCCGTCCGCACGTCATCGAGGCCATCGAGATCGACGACTTCGCCCCCTGCGGTGGCGACTTCTACGCCCGCGGCCACCTGCGCACGCTCGCCCGGGTGCTCGGGGTCGACGTCACGCCGCTGCTCGCGACCTACGACGACACGTACGCCGACGCGCCGATCGACCCGCGCCGGGTCTTCGAGGCCGAGCTGGCCACCGGCCGGCACGGCCCCATCCGCGGCGTCCGCGGCGGCCCGAACTGGTCGGTGATCGTCGCCGCCGTGATGACCGTGGTCCTGGCCTGGTCGGTCGCCCGGCTGCTGATGGACCACCCACCCGCCGTCTCGTCGTCCTCGCCCAGCCTGGCCGACGGCTCGGCCGGGCTGGCCAGCGGCGGCCAGGCCGCCGCGCCGGTCCCCGTCGTGCTCACCGCCGCCGGCGGTGGCGCCCACGTCGTGGTGCGCGACGGCACGGGCAAGGTCGTCTTCACCGGCTCCCTGGCCTTCGGCCAGTCCCGCACCCTCCAGGTCTCCCCGCCCGTCCGCGTCCAGTCCACCGACGGGTCGCTGGAGGTCAGCGTCGGCGGCCAGGACCACGGCGCCATCGGCAAGACCGGCAAGTCATCCCAGGACATCTACGCTGGCTGAACTGCTCGGCGCGCTCGCTCCGGTAGCGCGGTGGTTGAGGAGGGCGTCCTGCGCCCGTCTCGGAACCTCTGGCCGCACCCCTGGGATTACCCTCCCCACCCGTCGCCCCGGCACACTGGATCGGTGAGTCACGAGCTGTCGGTCGCGCTGGTCACGCTGGGGTGCGCCCGCAACGAGGTGGACTCCGAGGAGCTGGCGGGCCGGCTGGCCGCCGACGGGTTCCGGCTGGTCGAGGACCCCGCTGC